>JAHDDE010000097.1 GCA_020629515.1 Saprospiraceae bacterium
TTATCAAATAAAGGTAGCGAAATATTACACATATTACAAATTTATTTAATATGTGTAATATTTAGCATGGATTTGATTCTTTGAACACTCGGCACCCACAACAAAGAGTAATTTGTTATGAATGTAAAGATTTATTCTCTATATTAAATCTTCTTTGTTAAATATTAAAACAGAAAAGTATGTTATCACACCCGCTAAAACCCGCTAAAACCCGCTAAAACCCGCTCAATCCCAACAATTAGATTTTGTTTAAAGGGAATCTATTGTTTGAGTTTTTGTATATTCTTTTTTTCAAACTGTTCTAAAGAAGGAGAGCTAAAATATAATTCCATAAATGATTCAATTAAGTTAAGACAATCTGGAAATCCTGAATGCTCCAATCTTATTAGAAATGGCGACTTTGAGGATCTTAGCTGTGAAGGATGGAGTACATTCCCTAATGGATGTGTAAACAGTTGGAGTTGCCTGTATGGAACGGCAGATGTCATAAATAATGAAAATCATTGGGGATTATGGAACTCACAACTTGAAGAACATTGGTCAGATTACTTTTTTGACTCAAATTGGGCATTTATGTGTTCAGGAAATATCACGGATGCAGTTAGTACTCATGATGAAGGAATTTATCAAAAGACTCAGCCATTAGACCTGACATGCGATTTGTCATGTGGACCAAGATATTATTTATCTTTCGATTATTCTACAACTCATTATCAGACCACCCAAGGAGATAATGGGGGTTTATGCTTAGAGGTCAGTTTATCTGAAGATTTAGATGAAAACCAATTTTTTCATGAAACCCTAGCTGCATGTAACCTTGAGCCTGATGATAACAGCATTCAGTATATAGTTCCTATACCAAATAATAGTGTTCCTCTTCCTATTACCGAACATTTTTGTCAATTACTGAATACTGAAGCCACTGCAATCTTTGGAGCTGGAGGTCCTTTTATTAACTATCTAAGTATTCAGGCAATTACGACTGTTCCTTATCAAGAACAAGAAGGAGAACGAAGAGCCGATGGTGTATTTATTGATAATGTTGCAATTTCTTGTGAAGATCCAAGAGTAAAAGGTATCGTATCTGAGCAAATAGAAAGTTGTGCTTTTTCTTTTGAAGCCGATCTTGGGTTCGAAAATGAAGAGATAGTCCAGATCATCTGGGAAATGGGAGATGGTCAGGAAGTTTTGAATGAAACTGAATTTAGTTATACGTACCAAAATCAAGGTACTTATGAAATTGTATTAAAAGTGATAGATTATAATGGCTGTTGTACAGATGTGAATACAATAGTCACGTGTGAAGAAGACCCTCCATGTTTGTACTTTGTTTGCTGGGAAGACTTGCAGCCAATAAGGTATTTTGAGGAGCTTGTTATAACGAATAGTCAAAATATTATTTTTGACCCTTCGATTTTAATAGAAGGAGGATATTATGAATTATTAGTTAATGTATTACAAGATTTAGAGAGTGAACCATATGGAACATTTAGTATGTTTCATTCTAATTACCCTTGTTTGAAAGAAAATGAAGCTGGGAGTTCTCCTGTCCCAGGATTCTTCTTTTTAAGCTCTGATCTTGAATTTGATTCTTTTTCAGGGATTGATACAGAAGGCAACCCTGTTAGTGTCCCATTTGAAGTTTATAATTGTGATTAATTATAAGAAATTTTGTAAACTGGCTGTTTCATTATTTGAAGCAGCCAGTAAAAACCAATTGCGATGAAGAAAGTAACTTCATGTTTTATTATATTGCTTTGTGTTCTTCAAAGTGGTTTTTCACAAACTGTGTGCTACACTGATGGCGTAGTATTTTCTAATCAAAGTGAAATAGACCAATTTGCAGTTGATTTTCCGCTATGTATACAAATTGGAAGGTTAGAGATAACTGGTTCAGGAATTACTGACTTGTCTCCCTTCGAAAGTCTGCGTTTTTTTCCTGGTGGACTTTATATCCACAACTGTCCTGACCTCGTAGAATTAAACTTTTTCTCGTCTGCTCAATTACTTCAGGAAGTAATAATTGAGCACAATGGTAATCTTATAACCATTGACGACTTTCATAATGTTACGTCTGTCTCAAGGACAATTGATTTTTGGGAGAACAACAGCCTAGTCAGCATCGATGGTTTTGATGCCTTAGTGAATCTGGCCGGAGATCTGAGAATTCTGAGAGATACGGTCTTGGCTGAGATTATTGGTTTTCAAAACCTTCAAACTATTGGAGGGGACTTGATTTGGGATGAGTTGAACATGGAAGACATTTATGCTTTTGGCCAGCTACAACGGGTAGAGGGAATGTTAAATATTACTGATTTTAATCTTAATGATATTTCTGGCTTTAACTCACTTTTGGAAGTGGGTGATAGAGTAGAAATAGAGGCAATGGGTTCTAGTAATCTTTCAGGGTTTCTTTCATTATATCGAATAGGTGGAGCTATAGTTATTAATAGCTCAAGTGTTGAGACAATATTGGGATTTCAATCACTTACTAAAGTTGGCGGTGTAATTGTTGGTGATACTGAAGAACTCACAAATCTCGATTTTTTGAACTCAGTTAAGTCTCTTGATGGTCCAACTATTAGAATTCAAAACAACTTTGAACTTTCTGATATTAAAGGTTTGAAGCATATTATTGATTCTGGGTTAGAGTCTGTCGACTTTGTAATTATCACAGAGAATCCAAAGTTGTCAGAATGTCAAATACTACCTATTTGTGATTTGCTTTCAGGGGGACAAAATTTGGTCATTGCAATCAACAATAACCTTCCTGGTTGTAATTCTGCAGACGAAATTCTTGATCGTTGTGTTACAGATACTCTTTCTGTTGCTTACCATATATGTGACGGTGATTTTATTGAGATTGGTGATAGTATATATTTCGATTTTGGCTACTTTGAATTAAGTACCGAGGATTGTTTTGGATTAGAGGACTATCTACGTATTACTATTTCAGAACGTGACATAAGATTATGTGATCAATGCTCAAGCCAACCGACACTTGGGTTGCAAATTGTTCATCGAGGCGAAGGTCTATACGACCTTTATTCTACGGAAAGATCTTATACTAGAATCGCTTCTAATTTAGAATTGTGGTCAATGTATAATCTCATTTCGCAACATATTGGAGATTTTAATCGGCTCAGGTCTCAGCAGAATAGGATAGAATTAGGTGTTGATCAATTTGAGCAACTAGTTGGTGGCATGGCACCTCTTTCTTCTCTTAAGTTATAAGAAGATTTTTGCAGCATAGTTAATATCTTTCATCACTGACGTAGGGAAGTTTCTGCATGCGAATTACTTCCAT
>JAHDDE010000013.1 GCA_020629515.1 Saprospiraceae bacterium
TTAGACACCTTATCGAATGCGAATGGTTGTGATAGTATAGTGGTCTTAAACCTCAAAATAGAAGATTGTAATACCTGTGAAATAGATTTGAATCCTTTAGAACCTATATGTCATTCTGACGGAAGTGTAGAGATTAAAGCCATTTTAAGTTATACTGATCCTTTAAGTAACACATTAAGTCTTATTAAAGGAGGCAAGAATGTAGATAATATTGATTTAACGCAGATTAGTTCTGGAGATACGATATGTTACCTCATTCCGACTGAGGAAGTCACTGATTCAGCACTATTGATGGTAGTAGATTCTGCCATTTCTGATGACTATTTCTTTACCCCTTATTTTTCTGAATGGCATTATGATAATGTTGGGGGAGATACTCTTGAATTCTTTGAAATAACTGCCCCTGCAGGACTTAACTTGGATAAATACACTGTATCTGTATATGATGATGATGGTAGAATAGATGCTACTTTGAAATTAAGTGGACTTGTTTCTTCTGGGATCGGCAACTGTGGGTCCATCGCATTTTATAAAGAAGATATCTTTGAGCAAGCTTCACAATATTTTGAGAATTCTTTAAACGCATTAGCCTTATATGACGGTCAATCGGGCGAATTATTGGATTTTATATCTATAGAAGGAACCATACTTGCCATAGAAGGTGCTGCTATAAATCAAACAAGTCTTAATATAGGTAGTGAGACCGCTTCCACACCTGTTGGCTTTTCACTGCAATTAGATAATGCTGGATGGTCAGATCCTAAATTGGCGACTCCAGATAACGTTAATGATAACTTGTCTTGCTCATCTTTAAATTTGGTAGGAGATTGTTATGATGAAGCAATCTATTACATTCCTGATTGTGTTATTGACACTTTTGATTTGGCCTTGAAAAAATCAGTTGCCGTAGGTTCGGCCTTTGATCTTGGAGATACTATTGCATATGCTATAGAAGTATTTAATCAAGGAAATGTAACGGCATACGATATTGTCGTTAAAGATTATATTCCCGATGGACTTTTATATGATAGATCTATAAATGATCCAAAATGGTCTGTTGATACCACTTTTAATATGATCGATAGTTTAGAAGTTGGTTCTTCTACGATTGTTACGATCTATTTGATTTTAGATCCTGCTTATAGTGGCTTAGGTCCAATTATCAACTCAGCCGAAATCATTTTTGCCACGACTGCTTCTGGCACCTTATTCGATATTGATGACCCATTAGATGATATTGGTGGAGGTTCAGAAGAAATAGATGATTTAGTCGATGACAATTTATCAAGTGATGGACAAGATGATTTTGATGTTGCTTCGATTTCTTTATGTAATTCATATAATATTACTGCGCCGATAATCAGTGATTTAGCGCTATGCCAAATCGAAAATCCAATAACTTTTAAACCTGTAGCGTATCAGCTTCCTTCGCATTTATTTATTTCAGAATATATAGAAGGTCCAGTGGGCGAGAATAATAAATGTATAGAGCTCTATAATGGAACGACAGAACCCATAAATATGAGTGATTATTCTCTGCGATTATATAATACTAATCCGAGAACAATTCCAAACCGAACATTAGGCTTATCAGGATTTGTGAAAGCAGGAGAGAGTTTTGTTATCTGCAATAATGATGCATTTTCTGATAGGGTTAATTTGGTAGATCAAGATGTTATTAATTTTAATGGAGATGATATTGTAGAGTTAACTTATTTAGGTGCACCGATTGATATAATTGGTCGATTAGGCGAGGATCCAGGTACCAGTTGGAGTGACAATGGGGTATCTACTGCCAATCAAGTTTTGATCAGAAAACCTAATGTTATTGCTGGAGATAGATTGGGTAATAATTCTTTTGACCCGAGTGCGGAATGGATTTCTTTGGGGAATTCTGACTATACTAATTTAGGAAAGCATGATATTAATGAAATAGTTATTGATAATTTCAATTTTTATTCTAACAATCCTGCACATGGAGGCGTGTTACTCCAATCTGGTGTAGCTACTTTCGATACCTCAATTACTTTAGACGATAGTCCAGTATCTCTTTGGATTACTACGATGCCAATTGGGACTTCTTGTGAGTCTGATCCTAAAGAAGTTGTTCTTTCAATACATAATAATGCGAATAGTATAAGTTGTTTTGGGGAGGTTAATATTTCTGTTGATTCATCTTGTGGTATCGCTCATTATGGTGCAAGTCACTTAGTAGCAAGTGCTATCCCTGAAGAATTTATTAAGATACAGTATAAGACTAAAACTGGTGATATTATTGATCCTCATGATGTGTCTGAATGGATTGATGAACAAATCATTTTTGAGCTTACTGATGTTTGTACAGAAGCATCTTGTTGGGGATATGCAAATTTAAAGTCTTATATATTACCCGCCCCCGTTTTAGCATCCATTGATACTATCTGTTGTATAGATTTAGAAGAAGTCGAAAACTATAATTTTACACAAGATGCATTAGAGATTTTGAATGGGGGATGTTATGCTTCTCATACAAATCTCAGGCAAACTATAGAATATGAAGGAGGATTATGTGATACATCTCTGGTGACCTTCAACTATTATGCTTCGTTTAAGACTGAATTTGGCAAATTACACCAAACCGTCTACACAAAGAAAATTGCGGTACTTCCTTTAGACCTAAGTCAAGTGATCAATCCAGGAAGTACCCACCTATTTGATTCAATTTCTTTGGCAGATACTATTCTTGTTGAAACTTGCTCGGATGCAGAATTGAGTCCAGCTTATGTGGCGCAATATTGGAGCTCACGCTTGGATCCAGGAGATATGAACCATAATGGAACAAATGATGGGGTACCAATGGCTTATCCATTTATGATCAAAGATTCGGTCCTTGTGATCGATACTATTTTCGACATAGTGAAGAGTGAGGTTATTCATGAGGATTCGATGGTTCTCATAGATGGAGCTTGGGTAGTATTAGATATTGTGGATCATATAACAGATACATTGGTCAGTTATACATCCCGTATGGTGCCGAATTATTTAGTATTCGATCCTAATCAGGAGAACACATGTAATATTAATGTGTCTTTCACTGATCATCATAAAAGGGGTTGTTGGGAGGATTCACAGATTTTAAGAACATGGAAAATAGTCGATTGGTGCTCTAAAGAAATAAGATCCAGTCAACAATGGATTATAAAAGCGGACAATCAGCCTCCAAGATTTAATATTTTGCCTGAGAATATTGAAATTATTGATGTAAACCAAGTACTGATAAATAATAAAGATACAGTCCTTTTAAATAGTATTAGTGAACAGATCAATCAAGAAGAATTATTCAGAATTGTTGAAATTTCTGATAGCTATTCTTGTGATGGTAGTTTTATGGTGCCGAGGTTTGAAAAGCTAATTGATAATTGTACTAACTATGACAATTTGAAGTTTGTTTATAGTCATGAATTCGGTGATTTTCAATATTTAGGTAGCCAAACTCATATTATTTCAGGTCTTACATTGGGTTCTCATACGCTCGATATTACTGTAGAAGATCAATGCGGCAATATTGGTGCGCATCAGATGACAATAGTTGTGATAGATAAGGCTCCACCTGTCCCAATATGCAAAGATAGACTGCATTACTCCTTTGTACATAACGAGGGGGCATCCTATTTTAATCAACTTGCAGTGGATATCTTGGCGCAAGATGCTTATGATGCATGTGGGGATATTGCGTTAGTTATAGCGCGAAGGTTAGATAATAAATTTACTTGTCAAGGCGAATCGCTGCAATTTATTGGTTCAGATTACATCGAATTCTGTTGTGATGATATAGGTGCAGTGATTCCAGTGGAATTGACAATTTTTGACAATTTTGGTAACAGCGAAACTTGTGTCACAGAGATTCTTGTTGAAAATAAGCAAGAATCAACATATGAATGTGTTGACTTATATTCTAACTGTACTATTCCAACGGAAGATGAAATCTCTGATGCGATACGAAATATCTCACTGCCATGCGCAATTAATGAACTAAGTTATGACATACCTATTGGTGTAGATGGATGTGGAGGGGAAGAAAAATTAGGCGTATATGATACTGATGGAGATTTAGTTTGTGAGATCAGCATTTATTATTCTGGGGATACTTTAGATCCTTATTCAATAAAATGGCCTGTTCATTTCAATGGATTATCAGAATATGGCTTGTCAAGAAGTTGTTCAGGGGGGATATTTGTAGAAACTAACTCGCAGATACGACTCAATGGTGTATTAAATTGTTCTGGGCCTCTTGCCAGTACAGTTCCTGTCTGGGAAGAAACATCCTGTTCCAATATCGCCTTAAGCTATGATTTAGATACATTTAATACCAAAGGATTTTGTCAGAAAATAATAAGAGAATGGACCATAATTGATTGGTGTACTTTTGATGAAAGTAATCAATCCATTTCTTCAAAGGCAGAACTTGAACTGGTGGATGACCAATTATTAGATCTTGAAAACCCAGACCAGCGAGGAATATGGTATTCTTCGAGTATAAATGATGTTAGTTCGTGCGAAACGTCATCAATACTAACTGGCAAATCAGATTCTAAGTATTATAGATATCGCTCTGTATCTATGAATGGAATTTATCATTACACACAAGAATTTGATGTGGTTGATGAAGTTAGGCCAGAACTTGTAGTCAGTAGTCAAGATACTTTATATGGAGAAGGTAATAATACTAAGATTGACTCAAATCCGTGTACAGCGTACGGATCTATTACAGCATATGCATTTGACTTGTGTCAAGAAGGTAGCACAGATACAGTTAAAAATTTACAGTGGAATATATCAGTGACCCTCTATAATGGAGAAGAAGTAATGTCACATGATGAATATGATGAAAATACAGATCAAGCGACAATTTATTTTGATAATGTTCTAATGGGAAGTTATGCAGATATCGAATGGGCAGTCTTTGATGCATGCGGTAACTCCACAAAGGCCTTATCAACTGTTCGCTTCATCGATAGGAGACCACCTGTACCATTATGCGAACAAACAATATATGCAGCGCCTAATGAAGAAGGATTTGTGGAACTATGGCCTTCAGATTTGGATTTATCATCATATGACGAATGTGATGACCAACTCGAATATTTCCTTTCATTAGATGTGGAAGGGGCAATCATGGGATCTTCCCTCACATTAAGTTGCCGCGAATTTGATACTGAGGACAATGGATTAAATGTAAGATTGATAGTTTTAGATAGCTATGGTAACAAAAGCTATTGTATTGTGCGTGTTTTCACATCCGTTTGTGAACCACATACTTTTGAGATAGAAGGATCGGTCTTTAATGTTGAAGGTGATGCAATTCCTAACTCTTCTATCTATGGAAAATCTTTCAGTGGGCATAACTCATTAAGTAATACTGATAACAATGGTAGATACACACTATCTACCTTGACTAAAGGACATCAGTATGAAGTATCTGTAGATAAGTCAGACCATTCGTTGAATGGGTTGTCTGCAGTTGATTTAGTATTAATTCAGAATCATATCTTAGGATTAATCGATATCAAAGATCCAGTATTGATTATGGCAGCAGACATTAATCAAGATGGTCGTATTAGCGCATTAGATCTATTAATTATTAAGAATAGATTATTGGGTATTGAAACTATAGAATGGTCAAATAAGCATTGGTATTTTATGCCAAATATAGAAGGAGTAACACAGATGGATACTTCAATTAGACTGTATATTGATCGAGATATTGATAGTATTAATTTTGTTGGAGTTAAACTCGGAGACGTAAACGGGGATGCTATACTGGATATTAATAAGTCGTATCAATCTCCAAATAAGTCAATCACTTTAAAAGCATCTGCGATAGGTAAATCTGGAAAATCGAGATTACATCAGATAGAAATAGACTTAAGCTCATTAAGTACGGTTGGATTGCAACTATATGTTTCTCATGGATATGACGAGATTGTGGCAGTTACAGACCTAAAGGGGAGGGAGGTAGATTGGAATGTTTATGGAAAAGATAAGCTAGGCATTGTTTGCCATTCACATCAAAGCGAAGTGTTGTCAGGAATAATTATAACAGCAACTGATGAGATCAAAAGATCGAATATTTATCAGCCTATGTCAATTGACCATTCATTTTTAAATTCTGAAATAGTGGATATCGATCTCAATTCTTATGATATTAAATTAGAGTGGGAGACAGAAGATGTAATTCGCAATAAGCTCTACCAAAATGATCCTAATCCATTTACTGAATTTACTAATATTGGATTTGACTTAAGCGAAAGCCAAGAAGTAGAATTACTTGTAATGGATATTACGGGTGAAGTATTTTATAGTTTAAAGAAGACCTTTGAACAAGGATATAATCAAATTTTAGTAGGATCCGACGATCTTCCAAAAAGTGGGGTATATTTTTATTCTATCAAAATAGATGAATTCTATCAAATAGGAAAAATGATGATAGTAAAATAATATTGCAACTATTTATTAAATAGAATCTAATGTATTGTTATTACAATCGAATAAATTATAAATGTTAACATATTCGTGAATTTAATTATGTAGACGATTTGTAATATTCAATTTATTTAACATATATTTACACTATCTCATTTCGTTATAAAAGGTGTTATTTAGGGTGGAAGCAATTCCGCCCTTTTTTATATCCATATTTTAAGGAATCAATTCTCTCTACTCAGTCGGTTATTTTAGGCCCTTCATTTTGATTATAATTTTATAATCTTGTTACTACTTGAACCCCTATTCTACTAATAAAATATTTTTAAATTTTTGGATAATTTCTGTTTTTATCGATACATATGATAAAAATCTTCAATTTTTTTACAATTTTAAATTACGACTATTTTCAAATTGTAAGTAATTGATTATCAATATAATGAGTTAATATTTTTTCAATATTGTTCAATGATATTATAATAATTTATATGTGATAATGATTTTGGCTCAATACTTGGCTTTCAATGCGTGAGGTAAAATATCTATTTCATGCGAAAAGCAACCACGCCGAATTGGCGAGAAAACAAGAACCGAACTAAAATCCAAAAATCGATGAAGAATTCACGATTTAACCGAGCGCTCTTTGTGCTCTTTTTGAGTTTGTCCTTTTTCCAATATGGGCAAGCGCAAATGATAACAGACACGATCACATGTAACTGTTCTGACGAAGGGTCCAAAGTATTGGATAGCATTATAATAACAGCACCTACTGGTCAGACATGGTTTATCACTGATTATTCTGGTAAGACATTGATTCCTGATAGTACATTGTGGCATGCAGCTGATGAAAGTATTTCAGAAGGTTATTACTTAGCACCTGATGCTATATATCAACCTTTAGATACTTTAGTCGAATCGCCAGCTGGATCAGGGCGCTATGTATTCTATAGTTATCGTCAGCCAAATGTGCCATTCACAGGTATCACGTTTAACAATACGACAGGAGATGGCCCGTTAGTGGCGTCATACCCACTTTGTTCTCCAGATATGGGGGGCATTATGGGCATGGATACTGTTTGCCTTTCTCCTGGGATGTCATTTAATTATCAAATAAATGGCATATTAGCTGCCAACGTAGCAGGTGCTTCATGGAGCATAACTGGAGATTTACCTACTGGTAGTGGTAGTGTTTTTAGTGCCGGAACCGGAGCCAATATTAATGTTAATTGGATAACACCTGGTAATTTTAATATTGCAGTGAATGGGACAACCACCTCAAATTGTCCTATAGATGCTTCAATAGATGTTCATGTTATAGATACCAATTACGAAATAGTAGGACCAGCTTTTGCCTGTGAGAATGGAGATACCACTTTATTCAGTGTGTCAGCTGATATTTTATCAACATACGATACGATTTATTGGGAGATATTAGATGCCCCAGGGGTTTTCGTCTCTGACTCTAATGATGTCAATGAAGTTATGATTGCCTGGGATATGGGGCCAGCTACTGCAAGGGTTGTTTTTACCGCAGAGGAAAACTCAGGAGCGATGTGTACTGTAACAGATACTGTTGTGGTGTCTATTACAGATGTTTTAGGAGCTAGTATAACTGGAGATGATTTATTCTGCATAGGAGATATTGGTTCTTTTAGTGCTTCTGTCAACAATTTAGATACTATCCTTTGGTCTATGACATCCACAGGAAACTCTTTTATAGGGGATCCGAGGACTACAGCAATCGATATTGCTTTTAACGAAGCTGGTTTAGATACGATTTATATAGAGGGTGTAACTATGATGGGATGTGCAGTAAGAGACACTTTGATCATAGATGTGAAGGATTCTGATGTGATGCTTATGGGTGATGTGGATGTTTGTCTTGGAGAGTCAGTCACCTATTCCGCAAGGTATTCAGATGGTTCATTGGCTACTTTCTCTAATCTGACATGGGAGGTTACTCCTATGATAGGAGATATGGATACTACTTTAATTAAATCCGATCCATCCGGCCCATTTGACTCATTGATGGTCAATTGGAATACAGTAGGGAATTACCAAATCATTGTAAATGCAATGACTGGTGATAATTGTATGTTAGCAGATACTATTGACGTGTCTGTTCAGGATACAAATTATTTAATATTAGGGCCGAGCATGGCTTGTTTCTTGGATCCTGCAGAATATGTCATCGTACAAGCTGCTGACAGTAGTGATGCGATATCAAATCCAGTTATGTGGTCTATTATGAGAGGCCAGATTGGAGGATCATTCACTGAAGAAGTGAGTATGATGAGTAATGATACTATATCGCATGGCTTCTTTTTAGGGACTTTCAGTGATCCTAATGTTACATATATGGTTATCGCATCAGGTACTTCTGATAATGGATGTGCTTTTGCCGATACAATGATGGTAGATGTTTTAGGGCGTAGTGATCTAAGCATTGACGGTCCTGACGAATTGTGTTCAGGAGCAAGAAATGCTACTTATTATGTCAATATTCCTGATACATTATTTGATGGTACACCTGTTTGGGATGTGAGATATGCTAATGGTACCCCATTATCGCCTGGATTTTATACGGGTAATAACGATAGCTTAACGATAGAGTTCCCAAGTGGTGTGGACACATTTGATATATCATTATCTGCATCAATCATGGGTGCGGCATGTGATCCTATGATATCTTCTAAGCGTGTCATAATTAGTGATACTATTGGGTTTATTACGCCGGCCATTGATACAGTTTGCTTAGATGTTGATCCTGCAGTATTTGTGCTCAACGTGGATAGTACCAATGTAGATGCTGGATTAGTGTTTAGTCTTTTTAGTGCAAGTACTAATGCATTTATACAAGAATTGCCAAGGACGAGATCAGGAGCCTCTATTGCTGCGGCTGCAGCTTTTCCTGGTGCGGGCCAATACATTATCAGAGCCAATGGATACACGCTTGAAGATTGTGTGATAGATGAAGAAATAATGGTGACCGTTAAGGATACCAACTATATAATAAGTGGAGACCCTCAGGTTTGTGTGGGGGATACTATGTCTTTCGAGTTTTTACAAGGTTGGGACAATCAGCCTGTAGGAGATTTAGTAAATGGAGACTCTGTTCAATGGTCTTTTGCATTTAATGGTGGGGCTCTATTTGCTTTAACAGGAAGTGGGTCTGGTATGACAAGTGGAGCAGCTGCATTCTATTCAGCTTTCAGTGCAGGTAGTAGTTCAATCGATGTGGCTTTTGATTCTATTGGTTCTTATCAATTGTTTGCCTCAGCGACAACAGATTGTGGCGATTGTGATGTGGATGCAGTATTTGATTTGATCGTACGAGGTTCTGAGTTTGCGCTATTAGGACCAGAAATGATCTGTAATAATACCCCAGGTGTTTATCGCATAGCCAATGTAGATTCTTCGGCTATTATTGATTTAGTTGCTGACAGTACTACTTGGACATTAGCATCTGGATTAACTGGCCAATTTACTGGAGCATTGAATGCGGATTCTATAACGATCAACTGGAGTCGAATGGGAGTTTTTACTTCTATCAATGATACACTCTATTTCAGCGGACAGACGAATGATGGCTGTGTAGTTAGAGATACGCTACCGATAGTTATAAACTCTAATGACTATATGCTTATGGGGGATGGAGAAGTTTGTGCTGGAGCACCAATAGCCCTAAGTCTTGTTAACGAGTTTGACTCGACGATGGTAGCAGGAGTCTCTCAACTTACATGGATTATAAATGGTACTGATACTGTGATTACTCCATCGCTTTCCACTCTTGATAGATTAGATATGGCAGGTACAATTACTACATGGCCTTCTGGCGGAGTGTATAGTATACAAGCTATCGGAGCCAATAGTTCAGGTTGTTTGATTAGTGAGATGATTGATATCACTGTATATGATGCGGCCAATATCATGATACAAGGTGACCTAAATACATGTTTAGGTACAGTCCAGAATCCGACTGATCCAGACGTATATAGTTTAAATATTGATCCTGCTCAATTAACTTCTGTGACTTGGGAGATCATACCTTATGGAGCATTTCCTCAGCCTGATCATAATGGTCTGACAGGTAATTCTTTGACTATTACACAGTGGAATAGTTCAGGGCATGTAGGACCGAACATAGCAGATTATCGAATTAAGGTTACAGGTACTACATTGGGAGATTGTGCTTATGCAGATTCTGTTGATGTGATTATCATACCGACAGGAGAGGCGTTCTCAATGATATGTAATAACAATTTAAATATTACTCTACCTAATTCTTGTGAGCTATTGCTTACTCCAGATATGATATTGGAGAATTGGGAGGACTATAACATACCTGCAGATCAATTTGAAATAACTGTAAAAGATCCAGAAACAGGTATTATGATCTCAGATCAAGGAATTGTAGATGGCTCATTATTAGGAAAACAAGTTGAGGTTGAAGTGAGACATGAATGTTCAGGGCAAACTTGTTGGGGATATGTCACACTTGAAGACAAAAATATCCCGGCCTTAGTGTGTGGCTCGGATACAATAGCTTGTGATGGGGTCACGGATCCTGGATTAATGGATTTTAGTGGATTCAGAATTGCGGGATATCCAGTGCCAGATACAATTGGTGCTACCGTTACTCCAGTTGGTGGGCAGTCTAATACATTCATAGTCAGGGGATTAGAAAAATGTGGGGATGCAACTTTGACATTTTCAGATAGGATAGAAGAAGAAATCTGTACTGGAAACTTTGGTACATTGATATACCGAGATTGGACTATGACAAATCAGTCTGGCTTATCAACAAGTTGCACAGATACGATTAAAATAGAGCGACTGCATATCGATACATTCATTAATATGTTTGCTGATCTGTTACAAGACAAATCATTTGAATGTGGTGAGAATGTTGATGGATTTGCCAATCCTAACTTTGACTTAGATGAATATTGCTTTAACATACAATGGACGTCGAGTGAGGTAACTTCTAATCTTTGTAATGGAAATGACAACACTTATACTACAACTAAGACATGGACCATATTGGATTGGTGTTCTGGGGTAGTAAGAAATCTGAGTCAGACTATCACTGTAGATGATAATACAGCACCCACAGTCAATCTCAGAGGAAATGACATTAATACGGAAGCCAGTGAAGATTTCTGTTTTGGTATTATAGAATTAGACCAAAACGATATCTCCATTAGTGATCCAAGTTTATGTTCAGATATTGCCTCAGTACGAGTTAGAATTTTTGAAGATAACCCAACAGGTCAATTGATTAAAGAACAGTCGTACACGGGCAACTTTACTTCCATAATCATTTCAGATCCAAATGTCTTATTTGATTTGAGCAAAATATTTATCAATGTTGAGGCAACGGATCAATGTGGTAACATAGGAGCTGATACGATCTCCAGAATGGTTATCGTTGATGACAACATCATGCCCACAGCGTCTTGTGATGATATTATCACTGTCAATCTGAATGATGAAGGTTGGGGATTAGCGAGCTATCAAGCTTTTGATAGAGGAAGTAATGACAATTGTGGACCAGTAGACATCTGTATCACGAGAATGGATGATTTAGAAATTTTTGAAGAGCTGGATTCCGACAATGATGATCTCGTACCTTATGCAGATTTTTTGAGTGCCTTAATGAATGATTTAAGAGAGGGTACTAATTACTCAGATAAGACAATCTTATTTAGAGGAGAAGATTATTTACATAAAGATAGCCTTTGTACTAATCGGCTTAAGTTTGAATGTGCCGATGCTATGGAGTCATTCTTAGGCAATAATGTCTTCGTTCAGATGACAGTTACTGATGTTAATGGAGAAAGTAGCACTTGTACTACAGAAGTAGAAGTTAGAGATAACGGAGTGGTAGAAGAAGTGGTAGTTGTGACTGGTGATATTCAATTGGATTGTGGGTCAGATTATTCACAATATGTACCATTTGATGGAGATCAAACTGTTAGATTCTTAACTAACTGCGGTATTCCTATCGCCCCTAATTATTCTATTGATACATCAGGATTAAGTAATTGTGGGGCAGGAGTCATAACAAGAACTTTTACTGCTACAGATCAGGCTGGGGGTGTCTTTACACATGTTCAGACCATAACAATAGGTAGTGATAGTGACTTAATTAATCCAGATAATATTGCAGGATTCTGGCCTCAAGACTTCGAGGGAGCAGGTTGCCCAGGTTCGGCAATTCATCCTGATAATTTGGCATCACAATATTTGCCAAATTTTGATCCCACTAATTACCTGTGTAGCCAGGCGGACCTATACCATACAGATTTAGTATTTAGAAATGTAGAAGGATATTGTGCTAAAGTATTAAGAACATGGACTTTGGTCGATTGGTGTCAGATGAGTGATAATGATCCAGATGCTGGAATGTGGGAGTATGTGCAAGTGTTCAAATTGACAGATGAAGATGCTCCGATTATACAAGCGAGTGCAATTGAAGAAAGAGCAACATCTAACGCAGGAAGTTGTAGCGCATTTGTTTCACTTGAAGTAACAGCGGATGACTGTCATGATAATGAAGATCTAACATGGTCTTATACTATTAGCAATGGAGCCACGGGTACTTCTAATGAAATAAATACAAGTTTTGAAGTTGGTACATATACCATTAACTGGACAGTCACAGATCCTTGTGGCAATGAAGATATGTTTGAACAAACCTTAGTGATCATAGATGGTGTGCCGCCAGCAATGGCTTGTACTAACGTAACCATGGACTTAGGTTCGGCGAGTAGCATTACTATTACAGCAGATATGTTTGCAGGAAATACCTCTGATGGAGGATGTAGCTCTACTGGCAATATCGAATATTTCTTTGGTTCAGTGGCAGGTCAAAGTACGATGAGTATTTCATGTGATGATCTTAATGGAACGTCGAGTGCAGACTTGCCTCTTACTATAGTAGCTCGAGATGAGCAAGGTAATTTTGCCTCATGCGAAGTCATCTTTACTCTAACAGACTCACAAAATACTTGTGGCAATGAGAGTGCTACCGCATTCTTGAGTGGAGAGATCATGACGGAGTTGGATTATACCATTGACAATGTAGAAGTGGCATTACATAATGCTAATGTAGCTATGAATAGCATGATGACTCCTATAGAAGGTACCTTCTCCTTCACCGAGGTGCCTATGTATGATCAGTATGAAATAAAGGCTAATCGAGAGGATGATTATCTCAATGGAGTGACCACACTTGATTTGCTTTTGATGCAACGACATATACTGGGAATTAGATTGTTGGATAGCCCTTATAAGGTTATAGCTGCTGATGTTGACGGGAGTTTATCGATTACCGGCGCGGATTTAGTAGCAATGAGAAAGCTTATTTTGGGTACAACCTTAGACTTTCCTATAAACAGACCTTGGAGCTTTGTCGATGCAGGGCAAACATTTGAGAATGATCTAAATCCATTCCCTTATAATCAATCATTGATCTTGGATAACCTTGATCAAGATATTAACGGCCTCGATTTTATTGGAATCAAAATGGGTGATGTTAATGAAAACGTATACTTAGAAAGTGCGGCTTTAGCAGGAGCGAGGTCGATCACTCAGATGAAAGTGAATGAGAAATGGATCAGTAATGATCAAGTAGTTGTTTCTATAGATCCTTCATCAGAAATGAATTTTGCTGGAATACAAGCAGCACTAACGGTCAATCTTGATTATGCAGAAGTAATCAGTGTAAAGTCTTCTTCTGAAGATTTTTCTTCTGAAGATTTTGCAATCAATATTGACGGAACAGTAAATGTGAGTATTACCTCCCCAGAACTCCTTAAGGTAGATAAGGAATCGATGGGCTTAATTGAGATCACACTAAAAGTGCACAAGGCATTCGATGATCTCGCATCAGTAATTGCAATAGATAATGGACGTCTGACTTCAGAACTCTATTCTTACAATGGGGTAGAAATTGAAGTAGATGAAATAGCACTTGAATTTAATGAAGCTGAATCATTTGATCTATTCAAATTAAATCAGAATACACCAAATCCATTTATATCAGAAACTACAGTAGAATTCTATAATAACATAGAAGGGGATGTAGGTATGAAGATATATGATGCGGCGGGTAAAATAGTACATGCCAGTTCTAATTATTATGTCAAAGGCTGGCACAAAATGACTGTAAGAACCGACGACTTAGAAGGTCCTGGTCTCTACATATACGAATTGAATAATGGCACTGAGGTAGTCCGTAAGAAGATGATGGCATTAGAATAATAGAGGCAGATATGAACAGCGAATACAACAACTCAGTAAGAAAGAATTATAACAAGAAAACTAAAAAATCCATGAGATTTAATAGAATCAACCTTCCGAGCATATTAAGATCCATCCTAAGCATGGTAGTATGTGCGGTAATCATGATAGGAGCCAATCAACTTAACGCTCAGTGTGAGAGAAGGGCGATGGCGTGTAATAATCTACTTAACATTCCTCTAAATGAGAATTGTGAGGCTATCATTACGATAGATATGATTTTAGAGGATCAACAAGGTCCAGACTCAGATTATGAACTCAGGATATTTGATCCACAAGGTAATCGGATTATGTCTGACACTTTGAGAGAAGATTATGATTGTGAGCCATTAAAAGTAGAGGTAGAATGTTTGGCATCGGAGATATACTGTTGGGGTTATATAGTTATCGAGGATAAGATAAAACCAAGTTTGACAATTTCTCCTTTAGATACTGCAGTGACTTGTAATGTCTATGACTTCAATTTGGATCCTAATGCATTGGTGACAGAGGTAAGTTTTTCTGATCAGGGATCTTGCGAAAAGCCCGATTCTTTAGGGATCGTGGATATTAGAGTAACTCCTATAGGCAATTGTAGCGACACAGTTGAAATTATACAACGATATTGGAGTGTAGTGGACAAATCTAAGTTTGCTAATGACTCGACAGTTATTCAAACTATATATGTCCTTAGAGCTGAATTTAGTGATTTTGAGTATCCAAGAGATACTATCATCAACTGTGAGGATGTAGGCGATATCTCTGTTGAAGCTTTAGGTGAGCCAGAATTAAAGTCATGCAAGGATTACTTTGATATACTTTTTAGCGAAACAGAATTTCCAGGTGTATGTGGTGCTGCGAGAAAAATTAGTAGACAATGGACCATATTGGATCCTTGTAGAAATGTGGATACTGTTATTTTTCAGACTATTGAAGTTGTGGATAATGAAGACCCAAATCTCGATTTTTCTGCTTTTGATATACCCGAAGATAGGTTTGAAACCAGTAAAGAAGAATGTACAGCGAGTGCAAGGGATATTGCTAACCCCATCATAACTGATTGCTCTATAATTGATGCAAGTCAAGTTAGAGCATGGTACCAGTTTGTTGATGCTAGTGGTGTTCCTTTTGGTCTGCGATACTCTGCTACGGTTAATTCAATGGAAACTTTTGACCTTATTGACGTCCCTGTGGGACAAGAGTTCATAGTAATCTTTGAAGCAATAGACAGTTGTGGCAATATCAATACTGGTATGAGTCAACCATTTACTGCAGCCGACACCTCAGATCCCAACACAGTATGTGAAAGTAGTACAGTAGTCGCTATTACATCATCGGGCTTGACAGAGGTTACCGCTGAGTCTTTAGATGATCATAGCTATGATAACTGTGGCATTGTTAGAAAAGAGATCAGAAGATTAGACTCTAATTGTATCGGATTTCAATCGGATAGAACTTTAGGAAATAGCGTTCACTTCTGTTGCGAAGATGTGGCCAATAATCCGATTAGAGTTTTGTTAAGAGTATACGATGCTTATGATAACTCAAGTGATTGTATCATTGATGTTATTGTACAAGATAAAAGAGAGCCAGTCATAACTTGTCCATCTGAAAGAACCTTTAATTGTGATGTTGATATCAATGAGATACCAACTATGTTGAGAAGTAGTCTGCCACAAGTCACTTGGATGTGTGGAGAGGGTACTATAGATGTTGAGGTTCCAGAGTTTCAGTTAACAGAATGTGGTTCTGCGAGTTTTAGTGTAGTATGGACGGCGACTGATGCTAATGGAGCACAATCGACATGTACGCAGACAGTAATCATAGATGATACAACTCCTGCGACTATCAATCCTCCATCAAGAGATGAGTATGAACTTTTCGGATGTTCGGGAGGTACTGATCCAGTAAATATACCTGGTAGTGCACCAACAGTAACTGGAGTAGATTGTGAAAATATCGCTATTACCTATGAAGATTTACCATTCAATACGATTGATGATCCAGACAATCCATGCCAGAAAATTCAACGAGTTTGGACAATAATAGATTGGTGTGCATTGGAGACTGGCACCTTGGCGGATGCCACTATAGGTACCTTTGAGCAGATTATTAAAATATTTGATAACGTAGCACCTACTATCACTACAACTATAGAGGATTTCGAAGTATCTGATAATGATGTAGATTGTGAAGAGCTCGTTTCTATAATTATCAACGCCACAGACGATTGTACTCCAGTTGAAGAGTTAGATTATACTTATGAATTAGATATGGATGGTGACGGAGTTGCGGATGTTGATGGGGAGACAAACGAATTTTCTGCAGTACTTGATGCAGGCACCTATTCTATAGTTTTCAAAGTTACTGATAAATGTGGCAACACAAGCTCCACTGATACTATTAACTTTGAGGTGACTACTACTAAGTCCCCAATTCCATTATTAGAAGGGGCTTTTTCGATATCCTTACAGACTAATGGTTCAGCCACATTGGTGGCTTCGGATTTAAATGTGAAAAGTACACAGGGTTGCTCTGATTCTGAAGAAGGACTAATTTTTTCATTCAGCACCGATCCATCTGTACTTACCAGGACATTCACTTGTGCGGATATACCCAATGGAGTATCGCAAGAAATTACGGTGCCAGTTTATGTGATTGATGAACGAGGAAATATTAACTCTACTACGGTTCCTATTACAGTTACAGATGCTCCAGACGTGTGTCCTGACAATGTTGCTATGGTGGCTATAAGAGGTTCAGTCATGGACGAAAACTTAAGAGGAGTGGCTAATATTGCTGTGAGCTCTTTTCATGCAGCTACTAATACTAATCAGACAGTTATGACTGATGAAAATGGAAACTATACGTTGACAGATTTAGAGTCCTTTAGAGATTATAGCGTTGTTCCATCATTAGAAGGATTTGACCTTACAGGAGTGACCACTTTGGATCTGGTATTGATACAAAGACATATTCTTGGATTAGCCCCATTGGATTCTCCTTACAAAGTAATTGCTGCAGATATCAACAATAGTGAGTCTCTGGCTGCTTCAGATTTGGCTGAGCTAAGGAAGTTGATATTGGGTATAAGATCCACGTTAGGACAGAATAATAGTTGGAAATTTATATCTCGAGAATATGCTTTTGACGATATGTTATCCCCTTGGGATTATCCAAGTGAAGCTGTTGTCAATAATGTGATTTCGGATGTTTCTTCTTTAGATTTTATAGGTCTGAAAGTTGGAGATGTCAATGGTAATGCCTTCGGAGCTTTAGCTCAAGAAATGGCTGGAACCAGATCTGTAAAGGATATGACTTATACCATGAATAATGAAGGCGCTAAAGTAACTTATACTATTAGGCCTGGATTTGATATGACAGCTGTAGGTATGCAACTGGCTTTGGATTTTGATTCTAACTTAGAATTAGAAGAAGTGATCGGATGGAATATCCAAGCTGAACATTATGTTGTCGAGAACAATTCTCTTAAAATTAGTTGGACCAATGCTAATGGCATCATAGCGGATGAAAACACAGTGATCAAATTAGTTTTTAATAATAAGGGTAGCCGAGAATTGTCATTGAAAATGAATAATCAGTTACTTCAAGGAGAAATATACAATGAGTCTTTAGAGACAAGTGATCTTAATCTATCTAAAGAAGCAGACAATTTGATTCTGAATAATTCATTATTCGTCAATCAGAACGTCCCGAATCCATTTAATGCTAAGACTTTTATCGACTTCGACCTACCAATGGAAGATAATGTCCAATTAACAGTGACAGATCTTAATGGTAAAGTGGTCTATAGTTCGAAATCAAATTATGCGAAAGGAAAAAATAGAATAGTTATAGATGCTGCAGATATCCCAGGAGGAGGAGTATATCACTATACTCTTACTACGAGTACGTCACAGGATACTAAACGCATGATCATAATATACTAATGGTTCTTGATTTTTGGTTAGCCGACTTTTGGAAGAGTCGGCTTTTTTTTTGTCCTTTTTGTCCAGTTCCTATCCATTCATACCAAAAAAATGATTCGCTATAATCCCTGCCGATATAGCAACATTCAATGAGTCTGCAATGCGATTAGGGTGTCCTTGAATTTTAATACTTATATCCGATACATCCATTAACTCTTGACTTACCCCTTTTCCCTCATTACCTAAAATGATTAAGGGTTTTTTTACCTTCATATTTTGCGATAGCAATTCTCCTGACAAGGCCGTGCTGATGATTTGCATTTCATGGGATTCTGCCTTCAACAAGCTTCTGTCTAAAGTGTGTAGATGTAAATTTGCGAAGCTACCCATACTGCTCTGGAGTACCTTTTGATTATAAAAGTCTGCACTATCTGTTGATCTAATCAGGTGTTCTATTCCATACCAATCTGCTATTCTCATTATAGTACCCACATTGCCTGGATCTTGCACGTCGTCGAGGTATATGGCTGATTGAGCTTGTGAGAGGTCAAGCTTAGTGGGAGGTATTGATTCGATTAGGGCAATCACTGAAGGAGTAGAGTTGAGATTAGTTATATTCCTCAATTCTTGTGAATCTAATTGATGTACTTCGATATTTTGATTGATATTTAGGGTTTCATTGATACAATACTCGGTTGCAAATAATTCAAGAATTTTGTATTTATTCTGATTTAGAAGAGAAACAACTGACTTCTCTCCTTCCACCATGAATAAATTATACTTTTGTCTGAATTTTTTGTGTTTAAGAGAATGGAGGAGTTTTATTTTGGATTTTGAAAGCATGAGGGAGGATTCCTTACTATATCAGTTTAATAATAATGTCTTATTAGCTAAAATAGGATATCTCCTTCTATTGATTGCATTTCTATCTTCTTGTAGTAGCACAAAACATCTTTCAGAAGAGGATCTTATACTCGAACGTGTCGTCTACAACATTCAAACCAGTGACAATAAAGTCAAGAAAATTAATGTCAAAGAAGAGCTCATCAATTTAGTAAAACAGAAACCTGTAAAAAAGAGTTACCTCAATCCTCGTACTTGGAATAAACCACTCACTATCTATAATAAAAACTCAACCATTGAGTCCTCAGAATCTTTTGAAAAGTTCCTTCGTAATCGAGAAGGATTTTATCAAGCTCAGGTAGGTTATAAAGAGAAAATAGAAGGTCGAAATGTTACAGTCGTCTATGATATTGATTTAGGACGTCGATATTATATTAGGAGTGTTGAGCATATATATGAGGATAGTGCTTTGCAAGCTATAATGACAACATACATGGAGGACACAAAAATACTTGTAGGAGCACCTCTTGAAGCGAGATCTTTCGAAAACGAAAAAGCTCGGATAGTATCTATTCTAAAAAATGAAGGATATGCCAATTTTAATGGAAATTATATAGTGTTTAATGCTGATAGCTCAGACTATCAGGTGGATGCGATGCTCTACGTTTACAATCCTGTGAACCAAACTAATCATACTAAATATGAAATTGGAAATATCAATGTGTTTACAGAGCATAACAAGTCAGTTGAGCCGCGATACGATCGGGTTGATACAATTGATCATATTAGATATTATGCAAAAACCGACCGCTTCTTAGTGAGGCCGCAGAGCATTCATGATGTGATCGCATTGGATAAAGGTGATAAGTTTGAAAAATCTCGTGAGAGCAAGATGAATCTCAATCTGAGTAGATTAAGCCCTTATCGTTTTGCTGTATTAGACTCTTATGTAGACAGTACAGCTAATGATGTATTTAATTATAATATATTCTTAAGTCCGCATCAGAATAAGTGGATCATGGATTCGGGCCTCAATCTATTCTACTCTTCTATAAGTAACAATGCAGGACAAAACCTTTTTGGATTTTCTGGAAATTTAGGATTTCAGAATCGGAACTTCCGAAATAGAGCAATACGACACTCGGTTGGATTAGAAGGTACATTAGAATTTAACCTGCCTGAGTTCCCGAGTTTAAACCAAGTATTGACCAATACGCTGAGCATTCAGGTCAGCAATAAATTTGATATTCCCAAAGTTTTAGATGTTTTTCGAATTACAAGATTCCTCAATAGATTTAATATAATATCTAATGAGTCATTGGATAATATCGGGGCTAATGGCACAACAACTATAGATATGAGTGCAGGATATACCAGTATCCTTAACTTCTATGATCTATTGAACTTAAATGCATCTTGGGCATATAATTTTCAACCTAATCCAAGACTGAAGTATACGATCAGACAGATTGGAATCAATATGATCAGTACGGATGTTGATCCTACTTTTAGATCTGATATATTAGATGATTTTCCTTTGTTGGCAAGGAGCTTTGATAACTACCTTTTTACAGGGTTCTTGTTTCGAGAATTATCAATTTTTAAACAAACAAAAGAAACCAAGGGAGGTTCTCATTTTTTACTAATTGGTAATTTTGAACTTTCAGGGTTTGAAAACTTCTTATTAAACAAACTTACCAACGCTTTAACTCCGTATAATGACAACTGGAAAATTGGGTCATTGGAGTTTGCCGAGTTCATACGATTAGAAGGCGACTTCAGGTATTATAAGAAAGTAAAAGATAGATCAAGTTTTGCCGCAAGATTTAATGCTGCGATTGCTATCCCATATGGAGACATCTCATCCATTCCTTATATCAAGCAATACTATGTTGGTGGGCCTAATAGCCTTAGAGGATGGCAACTGCGAGAATTGGGTCCAGGAACTTATCTTGGTGAGCGAAGAAACAATACTGCTTTTTTTCAGGCAGGGGATTTGAAGTTAGAATTCAGTGCTGAGTATCGATTTGACTTATTTTGGTATTTAGAAGGGGCAGTATTTTTAGATGGAGGCAACATTTGGTTGCTTCGCAATGATGGCAGCAGAGAAGGAGCTACCTTTTCTTCTAATTTTCTCGATGAAATCGCCCTGTCGACTGGATGGGGTATACGATTAGATTTTGACTACTTTATATTTAGATTCGATTTTGGATATAAGCTCAGAAATCCTTTCCCGGATCCAGAAACTGGTTCTCATTTTGTACTCACCAACGGGAACTATAATAGTAGTCGTTTCGGGAATATTAATTTCGCAATTAACTATCCTTTTTAATAGTATCTATTTCTTTTTTATCCAGAAATATAGCGTGATCAATGCTAAAAGAGCATGCAACCCAAATGGAGGAAGGCACTGTTCTGATCCGCTTAAGAAACCTTTTAAATTGGCTATTGCTACTCCAGCGTGAAACAGTGTGAATGCTTTGACAAAAAGAGATTGCATTAAATTATTTTCAGCATTTTTCCATATTATCAGAGCAATTAGTCCTACCGTTAAGGCAGCCGCACCATACATCCTCATAAAAACTATCTCGTTAACAGAGGGATCATTCAATTCTGGCATCAATGTAGGCATCATAAAGAGTACCACTCCAGCCAAAAGCTCAATAATTGCGGTAATTAGTATAAAGTTTTTCATAAAATTTTATTCTTAAAGTTTCTTGAAAGTATCAAAAACAGCAAACAGCAAAAAGTAGGCCCCTCCGATTATCACACTAAATTCTGCTAAATTCTGCCTTTGAGGGTAGAGATAAAGAACATATGCTGCGGATGTAAGACCAACGATAGACACAGTAAAATGAATCCAGAAATATCTTTTACTCCTACTTGGATAAGCAAATTTGAGCGGCACAAAATGGAGTGCTCCAATGATGACCACAGAAATTAAGTTAAGAATCTTATTATTCTGTGTGATAAAGAATTGAAAGAAAACAACGAAGTTCCATAGCACAGGAAATCCTACAAAATATTGACCGTCGGCTACCATTTCTTTTTTGCCATAGTACAAAGCAGAGCTTAACAACATTATGGTTAATGCATATGGCATATGTGCCTCACACACCATTTCTGCTTTATAAAAAAAGTAGCTTGGAATAATTGCGTAACTGGCAAAGTCAATGACATAATCGATGTACTTTCCATCCATATAGGGCAGTACTTGTTCTACTCTAAATTTCCTCGCAAGTGAACCGTCTATTGCATCAATGATAAAACAAATAAATAGCCACACAAAACAGCTTTTCCATAATAGTTGGTCAACAGCAATAAGTGCCATAAATGCTGCAAGTAATCCTGAAGCGGTGAAAAGATGAACCCCCCACGCTTTTAATTTATCTAATTGATCAGTCAAGATGAAGTTTTGTTTACTTTTACCAAGGTAGCAAAAGCTATATAGTTCAGTGTATAAACCTACCAAGACTCAGTTTGTATATTTTTTATTTATCCTTGTTATAGGGGGATTCATAAGTGTTTCAGCTTTATCTGATCAGATAGTTAGCTGGAAGGGGTTAGGAGTTGTTTTGCTTTTTTATGTGGCTATTTTTTTGACAGGTATATTTTCATCTAAAAAAAATTCTACGGACGATAAGTCATTTTTGTTAGCACAAAGAAAATTGCCTCTATGGATAGCGATGTTAACAATGGCGGCCACATGGCTCGGAGGTGGATATATTAATGGGACAGCTGAGGCTGCCTATTCTTCAGGTATGTTGTGGGTACAAGCACCATGGGGTTATGGTATAAGTTTGATAATTGGTGGATTATTTTTTGCTCGAAAGATGAGGCGTTATCAATTTAGTACGATGTTAGATCCACTAAGTCAAAGATTTGGTGATCGATCCACTGGGCTATTTTTTATTCCAGCTGTACTTGGTGAGATATTTTGGATCGCGGCGATCTTGACGGCTTTGGGTACCACATTTTCTGTGATTATCGGACTTGATACGACTACAGCTATTATTGGATCTGCACTTATAGCTATGTTATATACTTCTATCGGAGGGCTTTGGTCTGTTGCTTACACCGATATTATTCAACTGATATTTTTGGTTTTAGGACTATTTGTTGCTTTGCCCTATGTCTTGTATTCTGTTGGCGGCATAGATGCATTATTACTGGAGTATCAAGAGACTTTTGAAGGCGCTGCTTCGGTAATACCTACACGAGAGACTTTAGGAGCATACTATTGGAATTGGTGGGATTATGCTTTGCTACTGATATTTGGGGGTATACCGTGGCAAGTATACTTCCAAAGAGTACTTTCCGCTAAAAATGAAAAAACGGCTATGTGGTTATCCATATTTGCAGGCATAATCTGTATTGTCGTTGCTGTACCAGCCGCCATAATTGGAATGGCAGGAGCAGCGTCTGATTGGGCACAATTAGGATTAGCTGGGCCAGATAATCCAGCAAGTGTATTGCCATATGTATTGCAGTATCTCACGCCAGAGATGATAGGGCTGGTAGGCTTAGGAGCTATAGCCGCCGCTGTTATGTCATCAATAGATTCTTCTATGCTTTCGGCAAGTAGTTTAGCCATTTGGAATGTGTATAGACCACTGATAAAAAAAAATAAGGAAGACTACAGTATCACTCAGAGTGTACGACGTATGATCATAATTATTGGGACAGCTGCCACCCTACTGGCCCTTAAAGTCGAGAGTGTTTATGAGCTCTGGTATCTGTGTAGTGATTTTGTTTATTGTTTACTATTTCCAGCATTGGTTACGGCGCTTTTTGATCCTCGAGCTAATAAAATAGGTGCTCTTTCTGGATTTGCTATAGCTGCTTTTTTAAGATTTGGTGGTGGGGATAATACTTTGGGATTACCTATTCTATTACCATATCCCATGATAGAGGATGGGGTGGTTTTGTTTCCTTTTAGAACTTTATCTATGTTGGCTGGGCTATTAACCATTATCATAGTGTCTCGTTGTACACAACATTTATCTCCCCCTCGATCCTTAGTGCCTATGGGATAGAGTAATTATGAAACTATTTAAAATTACTGCAGTAGAACTCTTGAAAGCAATAGCCATTATGAATATCTTTCTGAAAAACATGGTAGTCAAAACTATTGGGAGATGTGGGACTGATTAGCTTTCTGTTTTAGGCCATATTATCATTTCTTCATCTTCTAAATCAACTTCTGGATAGATGGTTATAGATTCGATTATTTCATTTTCAATGGATATGGTTAATCCAAAATCATCTGAATAATAATCACGATTCTGAATGTCATGTGGACTGGATTCCAATTGGAGATCTAGGATTTCGGCCTCTTGGCAGAGAGTAGTTAGATCCTTCAGGTTCTTTCCTATAAATTGTACGCCATTTAATATCGAATTGGGATGATAGATAGAGATAGAGTTCAATCTAAAGTTCTGCTTGCTTGAAAAAGAAAGGAGCGCTCCGATACTTCGGTAATTAAGTACAACTTCATATGTGCTTTCTACTTCTTCTTCGTATATGTCTTCACATTCGTCCAATATCGAGTACACTTCGGCTTGAGTCATGCCCAGAAATATGTCATTATACTTTATGAATGGAATAATTTCGTACGATTCTATTCTCATGAAGAGTCTATTCTTAAAAGTTGAAACAAATGTACTCCTTTCGATTATTAGCTGCATTGGGGAATATGCTACAAATCATCTATGCACTATACGGTGCAAATCTTGAAGAGCCCCCTTAACAGAAATAGCTCTACCTAAAAGCACAAAGTAATATACTCCTCGAAGACTTGTAGAACCAAAGTACAGGTTTGATAAAATAAAGGCCTGGAGCTCAAGTGCTCATTGCTGAGTGGTATAATTAGAGCTTGAAATGCTTAAGAATCTGAGATCCTTTGGCAGTATTCAGTTTAATCATATATAGCCCCGGGGCCCATGAATCTGATGAGAGGGAAATTTCATTTTTAAATGCACCTGTCGATATTGATCTACCATTGAGATCATATACATAATAGAGAATATTGTCAGTAAGCTCTGATCGGATGGTAAAAGTGTGATTTGAGGGGTTAGGGTAGGTGTAACTGATATTAGTGTCTGTGATATTCTTATCACTAACTATGAGATCTCTTAAAGTAAAATCAGTTCCGATTGAATTAGGCTCATAATCTACACCTGGAATAAAGAAACTTATTTCATCATGAAAATCCTTGTATCTAAAGGCTGAATCTGTCAAAGTCAATTCAATAGTTTCATTAGGAGCTATAGATCCTTCAAATAAATGAGAAAAAAAGCTATATGTAGGTCCAATCGGATTAAAATAGTCGGTGCTATAAAGGTTAAATGAATGCACAGTATCGATTCCTAAATTACTTATCGAAAACTTCATTGTAATATTTGCATATGTCCCCTCTCTTTGACTGATTGCTTCGAAAGTTGCATTGTCGATTGTAAGAAATTTATTATGATTTATCTGAATAGAATCTTCAATCTCTTTAGTAGTTGTAATGATACTTCGATTAAAAAAACTTCGATCATTTAATCCCAGTATATAAATATCATCACTTTTGGCGATTGAACTTATACTAAAACGATCAAGATTTGGAGGAGAAATATTAGAAATATTCCAAAGAGAATCCACTCTCCATATCTCCTGTTTTCTCTGGGAAGACCCATAGTTATCAATCAACAAAATAATTTCATGATCATTTGTATGGTAGTTTTGGATATTGCGATTATCGAAAGGAAGATCTCTGGAATCATTTTTAATGCTAAAGCCTACTTTTGATGTGTCTAAGCTATAAATATCTAACTTGTTTTTTTTGAAATGCAATTGATATACATCTTTAAATAGGATTACGCTTTCTCGGTGATCAACAGTGAAAGTGTCTATTTTAATTACTCTTTCATTATTCCTATTAATCAAAAACAGTTCTTGATTATTATATAAGAAAATGTTGCCCGATTGATCTGTAAGTAAATGATCATTGTATAATGACTTAATCAAATGTATTATATCTCTATTTGATTCAGATATTAGAGGATAATCGCTGCCTTCAAATTCTGCTAAGCAGAAGAATAGGTCGGTACTAAAAGCACAATGACTAAAATCTGTTTTAAAGTCTAATGATTTTATATCTTCTGTGCTATACTCGGTTCCGTCATGGTTAAATTGAACCATATTAAATGCTGGAATGTCATAATCTATCATTCTGAAGAGAAATAAATCTAAGCTTCCACTACTATCTTTTCTATAAGATTGGTTTAGATGCCAAAATGGACTTTCATGCAGCTTTAAAGTATATCCTTCTGGTTCTATCCAATAGATTCCTGAACCACTATGAAAATTTTCGTTTTGGGAGTAGATTAATCCGTTTTGATGGGGTATTAAAGTTGTGATTTGAGAATTGTAGTTCGAACTATTACAATAATCGTTTGATTTTAAAAATGAAAGATTAGAATTATCCTGAGAAACAACATTATCCCAAATAAAGAAAACCAGGGAGATGATAAGATACTGAACTTTCATATAGTCTTCAATTAGAACAAGATTAACCTAATATAAACTATTAAAATATATAAAAAGGGATGACTACAAGACATCCCTAGAATATCGAAAGTACTAATATTAAGATTTTCATTGCATGAAGATTTATAGTGATTTAGAAAAAAGGAGGGAAAAGCTTCCCTCCTATACCAATTGATTATTGTTTAATCCATTTCAAATTCTCCACATATTTCTTCAACGGCATCTTCGAGGTCATCTTCGTCCTCAGTGGTAATGGTTGAGCCGTCAGCGAGAAAGGTTATATCAATAGGGAATACCAATTCTACCTCCTGATCATATTCTAATTCTTCTAATGCCATAAATAATTCGTCCAAGCTATTTATGGAAGTGGTCACAGAGTCATCGGTGATATATTCAATAGGGTATACAAAATCAAAACAAGAGCCTAAGACATCTTCTTCATCAGTATAGCATGATATAAGCGCTTCTTCGAGGTCTTCATCGTTTTCGATTACTAATACTTCACCGCTGATGATATCAGTTAATTCAATTGGATAAATTATTTCTGCTGAATTTGGCTCTGATTCTCCGAGGTTATAGAGTTCTTCTATATTGTTGACAGTAACATTTGAAGAATCTATGATCAATTCGATAGGAAAAGAAATATCAAAACAGTCATTAATATAATCTGCGATATCCTCTAATTCTTCTTCCTCATATTCTTCTTCATAATCTTCATAATCCTCGTCATCACCATAGCATTCGTGCAAGATGTCGCATAGTTCCTCTTCAGAGTTAATCGAGCGAACAGATCCATCCGCCAAAGTGATGTCTATCGGAAATTGGAAAGTCGGAAATTCTTCGCTTTCTGGATTTTCTATCAACCATTGATCGATGTAGTCGTACAATTCTTGATCTCCTGATACTTCTTGAGAGGAGTTGTTGGGATTGATTAAAGTAATGGGATAAACGAAGGTATAGCATTCATCTTCGAGATCCGACTCATCTTCATCCGTTTCTGTAGAGTCACTTCTGGTGGCGATTATTGAAAATGAGGAATTCTCTGTGACATTAGTTGTAGGAATAATAGGATCATTTTCTCCTTCACTACAAGACATGATAAATCCTGATAGGGTTAAAATTGTGAATAGCTGGGCAAACCAATACTTGTGCATGATGTAATATTTTATTGTTTAATTAATGAGTCCAACCATCGTGATGGACCTTTTTAGAGATAGGTAGAAGTGATCCTTATATAGAATTATTTGCTGTTTTGCCTCTAAACAATCAAAAGAGAGATTTCCCCTATGCTTAAATGAAAAAAATTAAAATTTTATAGAGTAGGAAAGACTTGGGATCATGGGGAGAGAAAAGTTGGGCTTTATAATTTCGTCTATTCCATCGGATTCTAAAGTGTAGTAGAGGGGTTGTTCAACACCATATGTATTATACAAGTTGAACTTGATTAGATGCGAGAGTCGTTCTCCAGCTATAGTGTAAAGCAATGATAAATCGGTCCTGTGCTGTACAGGTGTCCGAGAACTATTTTTCTCTCCAATAAATTCTAGATCAATCGGTACTAATCCAAGTTCAGGATCGATAGTATTGGTGATTAGATAAGGGTGTCCAGTAGAGAGACTCATATTGATACCTAGGTGCCATTGATTAGCTATCCTATAACTTGATATAATCTTTAATTCATGTCTCCGATCAAATTGACTTGGAAATGAGATGCCAAGGTTGAGTTGATCATAGTTTAAAGTCGTTTTACTCAATCCATAGGCTAAATTCAAGAATAAACGACTGTTATTTAGCTCGATACCTAACTCAAGTCCTGTTGAAAATAAAGAACCCTCGATGTGATAAAGTCCTAGAAGCTCCACACTATTCTCTAATGAATCTAATGAAGAATAAGTTACATTTTTAATTCTTTTGTGGTAGAGATCAGTAGTTAATGATATGCGTGGAGATAACTTAATGTTTTGGGAGAGGTTGAAGTGCCAACCGCTTTCTGGTATTAATTCTTCATTTGCAGGAAACCATAAGTCTTGAGGTAAGAAGATATCAGAAGTAGATAGCAATTTATCATATTGTACAGTTTTACTTATTGATAAATGTATACTGTGATGATCAGAAAAAATTCTACTAATATTAATCCTTGGAAGCATATCGAAGGTACTATAGATATCATATTGATAGAAATTATTCCTGATTCCTAGCACGATATGATTTTTTTGATCTTCATAATTGAGTTCTCCATGAAGCGAGAACTTATTGGATATAAATGAATTGTCACTTTCAACAGATTCTATGGATTCTAATCCAGTGATATCCTCGGCATCGATATCTTCTGAGTCAATTGTGAGGTAAGTATTTATAGGATTATAATCTTTATTAAGCCAGCTTAATCCAGTAATTGCTCTGAAGTGCGGAGAAATATTTATATCAACCTTGTGTTCTAATTTTAAATCACGATTGGTCGACACAGTTTCATTGTAATAGACATATTCCTCCTCTTCATCTGTGAATTCCCACAGATAAAGAGATCTGAAATCAGAATAAAATCGATTAAAACTGGCTCGAGTATTTGCAAAGATTTGTGGGCTTAATTGGGATAATAAATTGATAGTCGCTAATTCGTTACCCCAATTCAAAACTTGCTCGTTATTATAACCAAAATCAATATCTTCAAACTCCCCATCGATTAGGTCACGTCCCCGATAATAAGTCAAAAGCAACTGATTATTTGTGTTGATTTTATTTTTCAATTTGACGGTTATATCATTGTATGTCGTCGTATTGTTGGCATTATTATCGGCATAAATGGCTTCTGTTACAATATTGTTGAATGGGCCAGGGACAGAAGTAGTACGAGCTGAAAAAAACAATGAAGTATTATTTTTTACCAGAGGACCTTCTATTATGATCGCACCATCTTGTGTATTAATTTCAACTTGGCCACCTATTTTATTCATGCTGCCATCTTTTATTTGGATGTCTAATACGCCAGCACTTCTATCTTCATGATGAGCTCTGAATCCCGATTTATACACTTTTAGGCTTTTAGTGTTTTCTGATGTGAAAATTGAGGTCAGTCCTAATGAGTGAAATGGATTATAGATGGATACTCCATCTAATAAGAAAAGATTTTGAGAATTGTTTCCGCCCCGTATGTAATATCCTCCGATACCGCCACTTCCTGATTTAATTCCCGCTATAGATTTGGTAGTATTTAGTAAGTCATTATTACCTCCGACGTTAGGGGTGGTCTGGGTTAATTTATTAAGTTTTTCAGCTCTGTACTCATATCTATTGCTTGAAGGGTTATTAATATTTTTTTGATTAATAATTACTTCTTGGAGTTCATTTTGAGTATTCAAAGAGATATTTACATTTTGATCTTGAGTGACATCGATCTGTACCGTAGTATCGCTATGTCCTAAATATGATATAGTCAGGTTTAATAGGCCTTCTTCAACCATCATGCTGAAATGACCGTTTTCGTTGCACGAGGTGTATATGGCTTTTTCGTAGCTGATAATATGCGCATATGGTAGTGTTTGTTCGCCTATTCTCTCTTTGATGTACCCACTTACCCTAAAGAACTTTGGCTTCTTTTTCACAATTACTATCGTATTTTTTTTGATAGACAGTTCAAAATCCTCACTAACCAATGTGTTTTTTAGGAATTCTATTATCTCTTCGCCGTAAGTAGGTGGAGAAACTTGGATTTCTTTTAGTAAATCAGGATTGTATAAAATATTATAATCTATACGATCCATCCAATTTTCCAGCACAGTATTAAGACTAATCTTTTGATCATTCTTCAGACTATCTTGGCTGAATATCACATGCTCATTTATTGAGAGAACAAAGCAAAACAAACATAATAGTAGACGGTCCATTCTATTGACAACTGCCTTGAGTCAATGAATATTTACCGTCTCTTATTAAAAGCTCAGCATTATATAATACCGCAATATTCTGCAATGCTTCATCTAAGGTCAACCGATTCATATTACCACTAAATACACATTCATTTATGTAGCTTTCAATCTCTATTGATACTCCATGATAATTTTCTAAATCCTTGATCACCTCAGATAGCTTCGATGAATTGTAGATGAATTCTATAGGATACCACGATTGATTATTGAGAGACAGGCCATTAATTACCTTTTCTCCAGATGCTTGTAAGTTATATCGTTGGTTGGCTGTTAGGTTCGTCTGAGTTTGAGCTGCCTTATTATTTATATTGACCTTTCCTTCTATAAGTTGTACTTCGGCAGAATAGTCATCAGGGGCATCCGACATTATAAATTGCGTCCCAAGAACGGTTACTTCTATACTAGCTCCGTCAATAACGAATGGATTGCCACTCATTTTAACTACATCTAAATATGCTGAACCTTTTAATTCCACTCTTCGATTTTTATGAAAAGAGTCCGTGTAAGTTAGTGTACTTCCTTTTTTGAGTGATATTTTAGACCCATCTGTCATTTGAACCATTTGATTGTCCTCATTTGCCTCAACTGTATAGACTTTTTCTTGAGTCAATAAAAACATGGACGCTAAAAGTATAGTTACACCAGCTGCAAGACCAACTAGCCAGCGAATGTTGAAAGATTTTTTATTCGCTATTTTTTTATTAAGAATGTTCCACTCTTTATCATTGTCAATGGTCAGTGAAGAAGTATTAATATCATCAACTTCCCAGGCGGTTTTGATATCCTCATAGAAATTTTGGTTATCTTCTACGGACAACCATTTTTTCAGTTGATCTGCCTCTTCTTGGTTAAGAGTATTGTTGAGACTTTTCTGTATTAGCGGTATGTAATGATCTTCATTCATATTTCTATGATTATACATATAACAATTGAAATGTGAATATCCCCCATAAAATAACTAGGAGGACAAAAGATACTGTATGAGATTGATAGGTTCTTACAGCGGTTCTGAGTGTTTTTAGTGCTTTTGTAATTTGATTTTCAATTGTTTTAGTTGAAATGTCTAAAATCTCAGCCACTTCCTTATGAGTCATACCATCTTGCTTGCATAGCATGTATATCTGTTTACATCTCTCTGGGAGCTGGTCAATCGTAGACTGAATCACATCTCTGAGTTCATTGAATTCACTTTGTTCATCAGGCTGGAGATTTTTTTCTTTTATTGTTGTTAATGGCGTCTGTCCGGCTCCAATATGGTGTGATCTGCTTTTTATGATGTTAAGTGATCTATTAATAGTTGACCTTCTTAGGTAGGGCTCTAATTTTATATTTTCTGGAAGTTTTGTTCTGTTTTTCCATAATGCCAAAAATACCTCTTGAACCGCATCTTTAGCTAGCTGTTCTTCACGTACTATCTGGTAGGATCTAATAACTAATGACTTAAAATATTGATCAAACACCTTTCTAAAGGCGCTATAGTCACTAATTTTTATTTTGTCCAGTAAGTTGTCATCTATATGCTGTGTCAATCAATAATGTATCAGTTGACAGTTAAAACATTGATTTCTTTAGATTCTGTATATCCTTGTCCCTTTTTATTATGATTATTTCATGATCCTTTCTTTTGTCAGCCATCTGCGATAAGTATTCGCATTACGTTCATGCTGTGCATTCGTGACTGCGAATAGATGCTCCCCGTTGTATCCTGGTTTGGCGCAAAAGAATATGTAATCATGTTTTTCTGCGTTGAGTACCGCATCTAATGAGGATTTGGAAGGCATGCAAATAGGCCCTGGCGGTAGACCTTCATATAGGTATGTATTGTATGGAGAGTCATGCTTAAGATGCTTATGAAGGACTCTACGTATTGAGAAGTCTCCAACTCCATATACCACTGTAGGATCCGCTTGTAATTTAATTCCTTTATTCATTCTGTTTAGGTAAACGCCAGCAATTGTAGGTCTTTCAGTTTTTGAATTTGTTTCCTTTTCGACTATTGAAGCAAGAGTAGCAACTTCATATTGAGACATTCCTAATGATGAAAGTTTAGCTTGACGATTATCACTGTTCCAAAATCTATCATATTCTGACTTCATTTTAGATATAAATTTCTCAGGTGTCGTGTTCCAGTATAGTTCATATGTGTCAGGAATGAATAAGCTTATGACATTATCTTTATTGAAGCCCAAACTGTTTATAAAAGCACTATCCCTCAACAGTGATTCTAATTGAATAGAGTCGGGCTCGATATCATGAGACACTTTTGATATTATATCTTCAAGGTATCGCCCATTGCTGATAGTGAGGTTGATTGGCGATTGCAATCCTGCTCGAAGTATGTTTAGAATATCACGATTAGATTGTCCGGGTTTTATGATATACTTTCCTGTCGGGATTTGATCTTTACCATATTTCATCAGCATGGCAACAGTCTCAAAGGATCTATGATTGGATAAGACTGAGTCCTGTTTTAATTGCTCTTGGAGCTCTGCGAAGGTAGTCTGTTGTGGAATGAATAATTCATAGTCATGAGAAAGGTTTGTATTTGAAGTGTATATCCATTGATATCCTAATGCACCAACTATACTTCCTATAAGAAAAAGTATCAATCCAAATTTTATAATCCCTTTCATGATAGATTTATTTTTTAGTATTGTTCTTTTTCATTTGGAAAATCCTGCCTTTTCACGTCCATCATATATTGTTGCGCGGCATCTTTCATTGTACTATACAGATCGAGGTATCGTCTGAGAAATCGAGGTTTGAAATCTTTTGTTATTCCGAATAGATCGTGACTTACTAATACTTGGCCATCAGTATGAGGTCCAGCACCTATGCCTATAGTAGGAATAGAAATTGTCTCGCTAACCTCTTTGCCTAATTTTGCTGGAATTTTTTCGAGTACCAAACCAAAGCAACCGGTCTCATCAAGAAGTTTTGCATCTTCTATGAGCTTTTCGGCCTCATCCATTTCTTTGGCTCTTACAGTGTAGGTTCCAAATTTGTAAATAGACTGTGGTGTGAGGCCCAGATGTCCCATGACAGGTATGCCAGCTGATAATATCTTTTTTACTGATTCTACAATTTCTGCTCCACCTTCTAACTTTACAGCATGTGCACCAGACTCTTTCATGATTCTTATCGCTGAATCCAATGCTTTCATTTCATTGCCTTGATAAGACCCGAAGGGTAAATCTACTACTACAAATGATCTCTTAACTGCTCTAATAACGGATTGAGCATGATAGATCATTTGATCTAATGTAATTGGCAGAGTAGTTTCATGGCCAGCCATCACATTAGAGGCACTATCACCGACTAATAACACTTCAATCCCCGCTTCATCTAAGATTCGAGCCATAGAATAATCGTAAGCAGTTAGCATCGAAATCTTTTCGCCTTGAATTTTCATGTTTTTTAGTACATGAGTTGTAATACGTTTTACCTCCTTAGTAGCTGCTGACATTGATTTATATTTTAGATGACAAATTAACTTAAAAAATTGATCACTTATCAAACAAAATTTAACTGCCTTCGCTGACATATTTGTTAAAAACAAAGGTTGTTCTGACTATTTGTCATATGGTTCAAATTGTATATGTCAAAATATGTGACAAAATGTATCTATACTTAATGAAAGGCTCGCTTGGCACATCTATTGACCTAAGAGAAGTATTGTACACATTAATTAAAGAAAGAAAATCAAGATAAATGGGTAAAATAATAGGAATTGACTTAGGTACAACCAACTCCTGTGTTGCCGTTATGGAGGGTAAAGAACCTGTGGTTATACCTAATGAAGAGGGTAAAAGAACCACTCCTTCAGTAGTCGCATTTTTAGATAGCGGGGAGAGAAAAGTCGGAGATCCTGCTAAAAGGCAAGCCATAACTAATCCTCAAAAGACTATTTCTTCGATCAAAAGATTTATGGGTCGAAGATTCAGTGAATTAGGAAACGACGCAAGTCGTACGGCGTATCCAGTTGTGAAAGGAGATAATGATACCGTAAGAGTCGAAATTGATGGAAAAAAATATAGCCCTCAAGAATTGAGTGCGATGGTCCTTCAAAAGATGAAAAAAACGGCAGAAGATTTCTTAGGTCAAGAAGTTACTGAGGCCGTCATTACAGTACCTGCATATTTCAATGATTCGCAGCGGCAGGCTACTAAAGAAGCTGGTGAAATTGCCGGTTTAGATGTTAAAAGAATAATCAATGAGCCTACGGCGGCGGCATTAGCATATGGTTTGGATAAGAAGGATCAAGATGTAACTATAGCTGTATATGATTTAGGTGGAGGTACATTTGATATTTCTATATTAGAACTCGGAGATGGTGTATTTGAGGTAAAGTCAACTAATGGTGACACTCACCTTGGTGGAGATGATTTTGATGAAGTGATCATTGACTTTTTAGCAGAGACTTTCCAAAGTCAAGAGTCTATGGATCTTAGAAAGGATCCAATGGCATTACAACGACTTAAGGATGCTGCCGAAAAAGCAAAAATCGAATTAAGTTCTTCTACAGAGACAGAAGTTAACTTGCCGTACATCACTGCTAAGGACGGTGTCCCTAAACACTTAGTTGTTAAGTTAAGCAGAGCAAAATTTGAGCAATTAGCTGACAACCTCGTGCAAAGGTCTCTTGATCCGTGTGCTGCGGCGTTAAAAGATGCTGGATTAAATAAGAGCGAGATAGATGAAGTAATCCTCGTTGGAGGTTCAACAAGAATACCTAAAATACAAGAAGCTGTCGAAAAGTTCTTTGGAAAGAAACCTAATCGCTCAGTTAATCCGGATGAAGTTGTGGCAGTAGGTGCCTCTATTCAAGGTGGTGTATTGAGTGGTGATGTCCAGGATGTACTATTATTAGATGTGACTCCACTTTCATTGGGGATTGAAACAATGGGTGGTGTTTATGATGTGGTAATTGAGGCGAATTCAACTATTCCAACTAAGAAGTCAAAAGTATATTCTACAGCAGCTGATAATCAACCAAGTGTTGAGATACATATATTGCAGGGAGAACGACCTATGGCTAATCAGAATAGATCAGTAGGTAGGTTTATTTTGGATGGTATTCCACCAGCTCCACGTGGAGTTCCACAGGTCGAAGTTTCATTTGATATGGATGCTAATGGGATATTGAGCGTATCAGCAAAAGATAAAGGAACTGGCAAGGAGCAGAATATCAGAATTGAAGCTTCAACCGGCTTGTCTCAAGAAGAAATTGATAAAATGAAAGCTGAAGCTGAAGCAAATGCTGATGCTGATAAAGTAGCAAGAGAGAAAGTTGATAAATTGAATGCAGCAGATTCTTTAGTATTCCAAACGGAAAAGCAAATTACTGAATATGGTGATAAGATTCCTTCAGATAAAAAGGAGGCTATTGAGAAGGCTGTAGCTGATTTAAAAGAGGCACACAAGCTACAGGATATTGCTAAGATTGATAGTGCCACTGAGGTACTCAATACAGCTTGGCAAGCGGCAAGTCAAGATATCTACAATGCGCAGCAGGCGAGTGGAGGAGCTGAAGGAGCGAGCGAAAATTCGAGCGCTGATACTGCAGGTGCTGATGATAGTGCAGAAGATGTAACAGATGTTGAGTTTGAAGAAGTAGATGATACTAAATAAACTAACGTCTTTTTAGATTTAAGAAAGCCATCTGTTCTTACAGTTGGCTTTTTTTATTCCTTGTAGGCAATATAAGTTATTATCCAATTTTATACATTCTTGAAATACTCTCTACCATGTATTATAATAGATGTGTTTAGAGTAAAGCTCTATGAGAGGATATCAATATAAGGAGCATAAAACAAAGGTGTAGAAATAAGAAAAGCCCTTTACTCGAGGGCCATTCTTAAGGATTTTTAATCCAACTTTAGTCTAAATCGTAAGTGAGGCTTTTATACCTCTTATTTCTTTATCCAAGCTGTTTTACAACTTTGATGATGTAAATATACAATTCTTTACGATAGTTCTAAAAAAGATTAAAAAAAAATCATATTATTTTTTTTCCTATTTGTTTTAGTGAAAATTAGGGCGCTATTTCATTGCTTTTAAGGGTAATAATCAAATAGATATCTGTTTGCGATTGGGGTTGTTATACTGAGTATATAAATAAAAAAAAGCGACGTTTTACCGTCGCTTTGAAAATGTATTTGGTCCTTTCTTGTCTATGACTTTTCTAAAAGGAGATCAGAACTATTTTCACTTGATCATATTATGCTGTTTTAATCAATTTGATTAAGATCTTGTGAAAATTATTTTTTCGATTTGCTTTTCAGCATTATTTCCGTTTTGAACTTCTACTAAGTAAGTACCTGATGTGAAGTCATTTAAACTTACAATTGCTTGATTTTGTCCGCCTACAACTTGAGTTAACATTTTAACTCCATTTAAATTTCTTAGAGTAACCGTAGCTTCAGAGTCAAACTGTAAGTTTGAAGAGATTTTGATGAAATCTGCAGTAGGATTAGGTCCCACTTGGATATCAATAACTTCTGCAACATTACTCTTATTAGGAGTAGCGAATAAGTCTTCAAACCCTTCACCAGAAACAGTCTCTACTAATTGTGGTTGAACCCACTCAGAGATTAAAGAATAAGCACTTGCGTATTGGTTAGTTTTATTTTCTCTTGCCCATGTAGCTACAACAGGGATTTCAGTATTTTCAATTGCGAAATCTACGCTTGCTACGGTAACCCATCCGTCTCTTGTATTTATAACTGCCCCACCAGTAACTAAATCGCTTAACTCGATGAATAAATTAACAAACCCCAAATTTGCATCGTAGTCAAGTGCACCGATCTCAGAAGCATTAAATCCTTCTATTGATTCGATTACTTCTACATCATAATACAATTCACCTGGTAAGAAAGATTCAGCACTAAACTCATCAATCGTCATATTTTTTGAGTCGTAGTAAAATCTATAGTATTGGTCAGCTAAAACGAAATTATCTTCAGTAGCTTTTATTTGGATGTCAACAGTTACTTTATCACTGTCGATGCTATAATCGTTTTCTATTAATCTGAATGCAACGCCATTTTGAGAGATAGCTATTGTTGCTAAGAGTTGAAATGTAAGTAAGAAGATTGTAGTCAATTTTCTCATGGTATTCGTTTTTCTTAATGGGGGTTAAAAGGTTATGATTACAAATGTATACGATATGTAGGATGTAGACAAGTTGTAGATGTAGACAATCTGTAGTTATGACAAGTAGATGACACCAATATAATAGATATTATATTTTGTAATGTATAAGTCATTGATAAATAATATTATTATTGTGGTATAAAGAGAGATGTAGGCAGGTGTTTTTTTTAATATTCCACAAATAAGTAGTATTTGTGTAGAAGAAGAATAGAGCGAAAATAAGATTTGTAGGAGTGTAGATTGCTTTATTTGTAGTCTACATGTAGATATTTTAGTAGTTGTATGTCTCTACTGATTCTCATAATTACGCTTCTATTACAGTTTATGATTGTTTATAGTGTCATAAAAGCTTGCCAATGGATGCTCATTCATTTTATAGCGATAGAGTGGTTCACATAAATAGTCGGGATGAAATTAGTAGAAATAAAAAAGGCCACTTCATTAAGTGGCCAAAGTCGTATGAAAAACAAAACTATCTAACTCTAATTTGTATTACGAGAGCAATTTTTACTGCTCAATCGTAATTATGACCCAAATATGACACTATAGTAACAATAAAAGCAAAATATGATTTTAACAAATTGTTATGTTCAAGCATCTTTAGTATTTAAATTTTGATCTGCGCAAATAACATTATGTATTGCATATTTTTAATTCATAGAATATTATTTCGCACAATGGGCTATTGTGTTTTGATTAATGTCGAAATAGAGAGGTTTTATAGATATCTTTATTATTGATTTATCTACATATCATGCTAAATTCAATTCGACTATTTTTTCTTCCAAAAAGATATTGACTTGATTTCTTCTGGAAGATAATGATACGAGCCGTCAGATATTTTTTCGGTATGTGGATATTTGTATCCTTTACTGTAACCAAGATCCTTCATAAGTTGAGTAGGCGCATTCCTTAGATGCATTGGTATAGGAAGCGTACCAGTTTCTCTTACCAATTGAAGTGCCTTATTAATTGCGTCATATGCGGTATTATCTTTTGGCGATTGTGCCAAGTATATGGCGCATTGAGCCATAGGTATACGGCCTTCTGGAAAACCAATTTTTTGTACGACCTCAAAGCATGTATTGGCCATAAGGAGTGCATTGGGATTGGCTAAGCCTATGTCCTCAGACGCTAATATGATCATCCGTCGACAGATGAATTTAGGGTCTTCACCTCCTTCTATCATACGAGCTAAATAGTAAATTGCCGCATTAGGATCACTTCCCCGGATAGACTTTATAAAGGCTGAAATAGTATCGTAATGAGCCTCTCCACTTTTATCATACTGGAGAATTTCTCTATGTAATGTCTTTTCAACGAGCTCGTTGGTGACTACTATCATCTTTTCTCCATTAAATTGAGACAAAATGATCTCTAAAACATTCAATAGTCTCCTTGCATCTCCTCCCGAATATTTAATTAGTGATTCATATTCACTGATTTGAATATCAAGTTTAGATAGCTCTATGTCTTTTGATATAGCTCTATCTATAATTTTCATAAGATCACTTACCTCAAGGGATTTAAGAATATACACTTGGCATCTTGATAACAGCGCCGAAATCACCTCGAATGAGGGATTCTCGGTTGTAGCACCTATCAACGTGATCACACCTTTTTCGACCGCTCCTAATAGCGAATCTTGCTGACTCTTACTAAATCTATGAATCTCATCGATGAAGAGTATAGGTGATTTTTGATTAAAAAATCCACGTCCCTCAGCTTTTTTAATAGTTTCCCTTACTTCTTTAACCCCGGAGTTGATAGCACTCAGAGCAAAGAAGGCTCGGTCTAATTTTATCGCTAAAAGATTAGCCAAGGTTGTTTTGCCAACTCCCGGAGGTCCCCATAGTATCATCGAGGGAACCCTGTCATGGTCAATAACTTTTCTTAATATAGCATCTGGGCCAACAAGATGACTTTGTCCAATGTATTCATCCAAATTCTTAGGACGCATTCTTTCTGCTAATGGGCTATTCAAAATTGATGGTTTTCTATACTCTTGATAGAGTTCACCGAAAATCTATGAACTTTTGATCACTTAAATATAAACTATGATTACAGAATTAATTCAACTCCACATATTTATTAAATGGTGTTAGAGCATATAATATAATTAGCTTTATCTAATTAAATCGCTGCTCTCAAAGGATAGTATGTAATCTGTATCGATCGACCGATAAATAAGTTCAATGGTTCCTTTCAGCTTTATTATTGGAAAAAGTAAATCCTTGCTAATAGTTTCGTTGGGTTCCAGATGGTGGGTACCCATATTAGCAGTTTTAATATAATCTAATTCACCATCAATAGAATTGATATTTCTTTTTAAGAATTTTTCTTCATCCAGAACGTAAAGCGTATTTTCTGCAGTGAACAGGATATTCTCTGCCACTGAAAGTCCTGAAGTTGCTCCGAGAGCTGTTGAAACACCGGTTGATACAATTCCCCATATTAATCTATTCTTCTTTTCTTTTTTCAAGGTTTTCTTTTCTTCAAGGAGGACATGTGTGATTTCGTGATTGGCTAATGGTTTGTAGGACTCCTTTCGTTTGATGAGATTCATTTCAAAATCACTCCTTTCTAGAGTTATATGTTGGTCTGATTTGTTGTGAATTATTGTCTCTACTATATGATAGTTAGGCGTGGCACCAATATATACCATCTCAATTCTAAGATTTTCATCTTCAACTAAATCGAAAACTTCTTCTTGTATGACTGGTTGATAGGTGGTTGCACATGACTGCAAAACACACATAAATAAGAAGTAATAGCAAAATTTCATATTTCATAATTAAAAGAAAAAAATGAAACCAGCATTTCTTTTAAACTGATCATAAAGGACTTTAACAAAAAGCTAACAGAGTGTATATGATCTTTTCGATATTAATATCGTTTATATATTGACGAATTTAAGTAGAGTGTAGAATGATTGCACGCTCACTCTTAAGTTTGATATTGAGAATGATCTTTTCGATGTTTTGAATTGAGTATAATAGAACCTAATTGAAGTTCATCATCGAAGTTTTAAGTTTCTTATTTAAAGGATGGCGTTGTGCCATCCTTTTTTATTCGCTAATGAACTCAAAGGTCGCTACCGCACGTGTCGTGTCCCATGCTATGATCATGTCAGCTTTATTATAATCCTTTTCTTCAAAAACTATAGAAAGATATTCTACTACTTCCGCCTCCCTATAACTTGGTATCTTAACCTTAACTATGTCTTTCGAGTCATCTCGATTTTCAGGACCCCAAGAAGGAATATCTTTAGAGAATATTAGGGTCCACTCATTTTTATTCACCTCAGCGTATAATCCATAATTTCCTGGGTTAACTATTTTGTCTCCAATTTTGGCTTTTTCATTTAGGAGTATTTCTGTTGACTCATTGGCTCCTAGCCTCCATATTTTTCCATAGGGTACAAGTGAGCCAAATACAGCTCTATTTTTTTTGGCCGGACGATGATATGCTACGGTGATTTTTGCCTTTATTTCTCTGTCATCTCCTTTGAGATAGTTTGTATAAGCGCTATTAGCAGGATAATGTGCTATATCTAACTGACTTGCATCAAGTTGATTAAATTGTATTGGATTAAAACTGATGGGAACTCGCACTCTTGTCATTTCCCATTGTATAATAAGCTCGATATTTTTATCATCTAACTCTTGAAAAGTCATACTTAGCGCTTCCGTGCTTTCTTGAATTTCTTCTACAGGTACTTTTATTGTGGCTACTGTTTGATCTTTATCTCGATTGGCAATACCCCATATTCCTAATTCTGTTGAGAAATTTATAGTCCATTGATCCTCATGGACGACAGCCCATAAAGTATAGTTGCCAGCCTGCAAGGTAGTGCCATTGATGCCTACTGGTTGATAAAAGCTGATAGTAGTGGCTTCATTAGCACCGAGTCGCCATTCAGAGCCGTATGCGACTAATCCGCCAAAGATATCTCGATTATTTTTTTGAGGCCTGGAGTAAAGTAACTTCGCCTTTGGAGTCATCTGTCTTTCTTCTTCTTTAAGATAATTTCTCCAGGCTACTTCTTTGGGATAATAAATCACATCCATAGGACTGGCATCAATAACAGGCCATTTATCTTCACTTTGTCCTGAAATAGTAAGACCCAGTAGATTTAAAAATATTGTTCCAATTATTATTCTCATAATAGATTTGTTATATTAATATCTGGTCGATTTTCGTTGTTATTTATCAAACGAACATAGATAATTTAGGGTGGACTATGTAATAATGTGACTTATTATATAACTGCACACTAATTTTCATCCTTAATATTGATTGATCAAAGAGACGTGATTTTATCGATGTAGATAAATGAAAAAGTTTATTCGGAATATAGGCCTTTCTAAAAATCTTGATTCAGAGGTTGTTATTAAGTTACGACTGGTTCGTATTGCATTAACTATTTCTTTAATGGCCATGTTCTTCAGTATATACGTCAACACGGCGGCAGGACAGAAAATGCCTATATATGTCTATATATTTCCAATCTCGGTTATAGTCATAGGTTTTATTTTGAACGTTTTTGGCAAATATGTCGAAAGCTCATTATCTGTGATATTAGGTTTCTGTGTTTATTTTCCTTTCCAGCATTATCTCTATGGAATGGAGTCAGGTTTAAGTCCACTATTCTTAGTGATGATGGTATTCGTTATCGTTATTCTCGAAGGACATCGACTCCCAATGATTATAGCTATAGTGAGTATATTTATTTCATATCTCGCCTCGAGATTTGCAGTAGAAATGTATGATAATCAATTGGCACATCTTGTTTCTGATTATATGAAGGATGTTTACTTTATCAGTGCTTGTTTTGTTTGTCTACTGTTATTGATAAGTGTACTTAGACTTAAAGCGAATTATTTAAAAATGACCGAAGATTTGTTGCGAGATGTGAACTCAAAAAATGAAACGCTAAAATTACAAAATGAAGAATTAGAGAATTTTGCATTCGCTACTTCACATGATTTGAAGACTCCTCTAAGAAATATCAACAGTTTTGTGGGACTTATCGAAATGGAGTTGAATAAAGAGGGTAATTCTAAGCTCAAAGAGTATATAAATATTGTTAAGACGGGCTCTATACAGATGAGCGATACTATCGATAACATCTTATCATTATCCAGTATTAATAAGGAGCATGAATTTGAATTCTTTTCTTTACAAGGACTAATGGACTCATTAACAAACCATTACACTGAAGCAATTAATAACGGAAAAATTAGAATTAACTATTCAAACTTGCCTGTGATCTATGGCATTAAGCGTGAAATCTCTATTATGATGATGAATCTGATAGATAATGGGATAAAGTACAATCAACAGGAGGTGGCAAATATCAACATCGAAACGACCCAAAAACCCAATCAGTCTTGTATCTCAGTACGCGATAATGGCATTGGGATTTCTGAAGAATATCATGAAACCATCTATAGACCGTTCAAAAGATTGCACAGTGATAGAAAGTATAAAGGTACGGGACTGGGTCTGGCGATAGTGAAAAAAGTTGTAGACACGCATAAGGGAGTTATTGACATACAGTCAGGAAAATCTGGGACCTGCTTTACCATTACCTTGCCCACTCAGTTTAATTAAAGCTAATCTCATTTTAATAGGAATTTATCATCTTGTGCCTTATTACCTAAAATATGGCTGATCCAGAATTGATTCAATTTTATAAAGGAAGAGTTGAGCATGCTCAAAAACTTATAGCGGCGCATGAGAGTAGAGGATTTCGTCTATCACTCTTAAGACTATTTATATTGATCGCAACATTCGTTGGCTTGTTTTTTCTTGAAGGACTTCCAGGATATATTTTCTTATCGTGGATTGTCTTCGGCATTATTCTCTTCTTGTATGTGGTATTAGTTCAAAAAAAATCAGATAAAATTGTAAATAGAGAAAAAAAGAGTGTTCAAATAAATGAAAATGAGATTAGCTGTCTAAGTAATTTTGAAAACTGTTATTACGATGGCAATTCATTTAGGCGAGGGGATCATTTTTATAGTGAAGATTTGGATGTATTTGGCCCTTATTCTTTGTTCGGATTAATCAATCGATGTAGTACTTATCAAGGTCATAAGTTGTTGAGCGAATGGTTGTCCACAACATCAGAATTTTCTGAGATTGAATCAAGAACAAAAGCAGTAAAAGACTTAGAGCAAAGTGTTGATTGGCGGCATAATCTGGCTAACGCACTTTTAGAAGTAGAAGATCACTCATTGGATCCATCGGAGGCGATTGATGATTTATTAGCACAGCCCTTAGATTTTGTTAAAAGCACCACTTTAGGTGTCTGGATTAGGCTGATTCCATTTTTATGGATATCGATACTTGTATATTATTTTATTGACAGTACTAAAGCTGAGTTTTGCGCCACTATTTTAGCTTCCATCAATCTATTGACTACATTTTATTATGGTAAGAAAGTATCAGTAGTACAGAATTCCATTAGCTCAGCTTTTGCCTCACTTGGTCATTATGTCGCAAGCATTAGGCTCATTGTAAATCATGAATTTACAGCTGAATATCTCAATGAAGAAATAATAAAGTTAAGGTCAAAAAAAACTAATGCATCTCATGTCGTTGAAAATCTGAGTCAGTTAAAGCGAATCATCGATTTGTTGGATTATAGATTAAATATGTTTGTCGGTGTGTTACTCAATGTGCTTTTACTTTGGGACCTTCGCATAGTGCAGCGATTGGAAAATTGGCAATCATCCAATAAAGAGGTGAGTAAAGAAATATTTCTGTTAATTGGTAAAGTAGAGGCCATTTCAAGTTTAGCTAACTGGTCATTTAATCATCAACAATATAATTATGCTTCTATCCTAAGCGCAGATTTTCATTTTGAAGCAATTGGTATGAGTCATCCTTTATTGGAATTGCAAACCAATATCCCTAATGATTTTTCAAAACATAATAATGATTTTATCACGATCATTACTGGCTCTAATATGTCAGGGAAGAGCACCTTTCTACGAACCATTGGATTAAATTTAATTTTAGCCTATGCTGGTACTCGAACATATGCCAGAGAATTGAGTGCATCTGTGTTTGAATTGATCACTTATATGAGAATTAAGGATGCGCTTGAAGAAAATGTGAGTACGTTTAAAGCGGAATTAAATAGAATCGAATTAATTCTAAAAGAACTTAATAAAGGAACCAATGCTCTATTATTAATCGATGAGATGCTACGAGGTACCAATTCAAGAGATAAGCTGAAAGGATCTATCGGTATCACTAAGAAATTACTTACACTTAAGGCATATGCTATAATTGCGACCCATGATATAAAGCTTGCTGAGCTAGGAGAAGAATATAAGGATGAGATAAAGAATTATTTTTTTGATATCAACTTCCATGATGGTGACTTAAGATTTGATTACAAGATCAAGAATGGAATTTGCCAAAATTTTAATGCGTCTTACTTGATAAGTCAGTTAGGGATTAAAATGGACGACGACTTATAAATACCATTATACAATCCCGATATTTGATACAATAATTTTGGCTCTATTTATCAATTATTAAGTATTAGTAAACTATTTGATAAAAGTCTTGTTACACCTGCAAGTTTTACTATCATTTAGTAAAGTTGCCATATATTTGTAATTCTATTATGAAATTATACGTTACACTCATTTTTGCGTTATTGCTTTCAATCTGTGCAAAGGAAGTATCAGTAATGATGCATTGTGGCGGCGATAGCTTTCATTTAGATGTAATAGGAGATATTGAGGGCGAGCAAGAGAGTGAAAAAGAGTCGGAAGATATCAAAGAAAAAACAGAAAAAATCAACCAAGGAGTTCTTACGACTTTATGGTTTGAAACCAAGAATAGAGAAAATAAATTATATGTTCTTTTAAAGAACAATATTGCACACAGGGAGATTGTCGATCCGCCTCCCGAGTTATCGTAGCATAATCCTTTTCACACAAGTCATTTAGGACTATTCATCATTCAAGTACAAAACTGTACTTGTCGTTTCATTTATAAATGTTTTTAAACTTTTAAATCTTATGAATTCATCAAATCCGAATTCAATATTTGGTAATCTAAAAAATGATTTACCTGCAAGTATTATAGTATTTTTGGTTGCCGTTCCGCTATGTTTAGGTATCGCCTTAGCCTCTGGAGCTCCTTTGTTTTCTGGTATAATCGCTGGTATTATTGGTGGTATAGTAGTAGGTGCTTTAAGTGGGTCTGCATTAGGGGTGAGTGGTCCTGCGGCTGGTTTGGCTGTAATTGTGTTGTCAGCCATTAATGAATTAGGTTCCTTTGAAATATTTTTATTGGCAGTCGTCATCGGTGGAGTCTTCCAACTTACATTAGGATTTCTCCAGGCTGGGATCATAGGGTATTATTTCCCTTCGTCCGTGATTAATGGTATGTTATCTGGTATCGGTATCATCATCATCTTAAAGCAGATTCCGCATGCTTTTGGTTATGACAAAGATTATGAGGGCAGCTTGGCGTTCAATCAGCCTGATGGGCAAAATACTATCTCAGAACTATTTAATCTGACCGAGTATATCACTCCAGGGGCAATTACAATAACCTTGGTTTCTATGGCTATATTATTACTATGGGAGACTTCATTCATGAAGAATATAAAATTATTCAAACTTATCCAAGGTCCATTAGTCGTGGTAACTATAGGTGTTTTACTTAATTTGGCATTCTCAGGAACTTCCATGGCCTTAGCTGATGACCAGATAGTATCTATCCCAGTTGCGGATAGTATATCGGGTTTCTTCAGCCAATTTACTTTCCCAGACTTTTCTCATTTGACTAATCCTCAGGTGTATATTATTGGTATGACTATAGCAGTTGTAGCCAGTTTGGAGACATTGTTATGTCTTGAAGCTACCGATAAGTTGGATCCGGAAAAGAGAGTCTCACCTGCCAATCGAGAATTGAAAGCCCAAGGTGTGGGAAATATTGTTTCTGGATTGATAGGAGGATTACCGATAACCCAAGTAATAGTAAGGAGTTCAGTAAATATCCAGTCTGGAGGAAAAACGAAAATGTCAGCAATAGCTCATGGGGTAATATTGTTCTCTTGTGCTATGTTCATACCATTTGTATTAAACCTTATCCCTTTAGCAAGCTTAGCGGCCATATTATTTATGGTGGGCTACAAGTTAGCAAAGCCTGCAGTATTCAAAAAAATGTACAATCTGGGATGGAGCTCATTTGTCCCTTTTATTGCAACAATTTTAGGTATCGTATTTACTGATTTATTGATGGGTATAGGAATTGGTTTAGCTGTGGCGATCTACTATGTACTTTACAACAACTACCGAAAGCCATTCTTATTTGAGCTAGAGGATCACATTGATGAAGGAGGTGAGATCAGAATAGAATTGGCAGAAGATGTAACCTTCTTAAATAAAGCCAACATTCAAAGAGCACTCATGCAGGTGCCAGAAAAAGCAAAAGTGGTTATAGATGCAACAAGATCTATAAATATAGACCCGGATGTGATTGAGATAATAGAGGAATTTGAAGTACAGGCTAAGGCTAAAGAAATAGAGCTGACCATATTAGAAAGAAAGAGAAAAGGAATGAATCATTCACCTAATAAGCTCTTTGAAAATGTAGTAGCTAATCATAAGGATATTACGCTTAAGGCAAGTTAGAATCAATCAATCAAACAATACAATCATTAATAACAATATAAATAGAAAAATATCATGGAACTATCAGTAGGAATGACTCAGAGTAAAGAATCTCAAAGTTTCATATCCCCAGAAATGGCTGTACAACTCCTTAAAGATGGTAATAAGAGATTTTTAGCAAAGTCTTCTGCCAATCGAGATTTAGGAGGGCAAGTAAAGGCAACCAGTACTGGTCAATATCCTTTTGCTTCTATAGTGAGCTGTATAGACTCAAGGATTCCAACAGAGATCGTATTTGATCAAGGAATCGGAGATGTGTTTAATGCTCGTGTGGCGGGTAACTTTGTAAATGAAGATATATTGGGTAGTTTAGAATTCGCCTGCAAATTAGCGGGATCTAAAGTAATCGTAATTATGGGCCATACTTCTTGTGGAGCTGTCAAAGGTGCATGTGATCATGCTAAATTGGGAAACTTGACTCAAATGCTTGATAAAATAATGCCAGCAGTAAATAACATCAAAACGTCACCAAATGAAGACAGGTCCTCTGCTAATCTTGATTTTGTCAACAAAGTGGCAGTTGAGAATGTCAAGCTCACAATAGCGAAATTAAAATCGGACAGCCCTGTTTTAAATGATATGTTGACGGCAGGAGAGATTGATGTAGTCGGAGCCATGTATGATGTTAAAACTGGAGAAGTTACCTTTATATAATAGCGATTAAGGTAGATAAGCTTAACCTTTAAAAATTAGAAAAGAGCATTCGAATTTTACGAATGCTCTTTTTTTATTTTACATCGATTATGTAACTTTTTGATATACCATCTTAGTCATTATTACATTTGATTGAAAAGAAGGCCATTTTGACTGCTTTTTGAACCCAATAATATGCACCACTCTTTTTATAAGTTGATCTCGTTTTTGATTTTAGGGGGTATATTCTTATTCAGTTTTGTTAGTACGATTGACGAGCATGCTTATAACGAAGAAGGCTTCTTACTCAATAAACAAAAAGGTGCTCACATATTTGGCCCAATTGATTCTATAAGTATGTGTGAGTTCCATAATCTTAATATCGAATGGATTACTTTGGTTTCGTGGGGATTTCAAGAAAACGTAATGAGCGGCAATATAGTCCACCATCATGGAGATAGTGCTCAGATGTGGCAGCGTGATAGCCAGTGGGTCAATCGAATCAATACTATTAGAGAGAATGGATTCAAAGTATTCTTGAAGCCACATATATGGATTGATGAGGTTAAAGAAGGGGAATGGCGCTCTGAGATTCATCCGCATTCTGCTGATGGGTTAAAATTGTGGCAAGTGGGATATAGAGAGTTTATACTAAGATATGCTGCTATAGCAGCAAAGTCTCACGTTGATATGTTCTGTATAGGTACAGAATTTACTAAAATGACCAAACTTTATCCAGAATATTGGTCTGCATTGATAAAAGAAGTAAGAGCAGTATATAAAGGGCCATTGGTCTATGCGGCTAACTGGTATAAAGAGTATGAGCAAGTGACTTTTTGGGATGAATTAGATTTTATAGGAGTACAAGCTTATTTTCCATTGGTGGACCATGATAATCCAACTTCAGACCAACTAAGGAAAGGATGGAAGAAATATCGTAAATCTCTCAAGAAAATGAGCAACTCATTGGATAAGAGAATCATATTTACCGAGATGGGTTATAAAAGTACTTCTGATGGCGCCTCGAGACCATGGGAATGGATTGATTATTCAGTAGAAAATGAGGAGAACTATTCGCTGCTTACGCAGGCCAACTGTTATAGTGCATTTTTTGAAATGGTTTGGCCGCAAGAATGGTTCGCTGGAGTACATTTATGGCAGATGAGATCTGATGATAGAAGAGATGAAAGATGGAATAAATATGACTTTACACCATTAAACAAACCAGCAGAAAGGATAATTCAAGAAGAATTTGGGAAGCCTTAGAAAAAGCGACTTTAGAGACTTCATAATTTTGTAATTTCCCAAACATTAAGATCTCCATGCTGTATAGAGTAACATATTGGATTATTGCTACTTACTGTGTACTCATTAGTCCTTCTGTCTTATCCCAGACTTTTCCCTGTGACGGCAAGTTACTTTTTTTAACTAATCAAGGATTTGGTCCTTCTCAGGTTTATAGTGTTTTTTTTGGACCGTTTGGCACACAAAGTTATGGGCTGATGAGTATTTATAATGGACGTCAGTATGATGCTTTAGGGTTTAACCCGGTAGATAGTTATATATACGCTGTTGCTCAAAACACCAATGAAATATCTCGATTAAAATCGAATGGGACAGCTGAGGTGGTTGGACATGTAGACTTCGTGGATACTTTATATGTGACGGCTGGGGATTGTTCGTTTGATGGAAGGTATTACTGTTTTGACAATCATATGGACCAGCTCCTAATTATGGATGTGTCAAATAGGTTTGAATTATTAGATAGGGTTGATCTTTATTGGGATCCCAACTCTGCCAATCAGGGAGCCTTTAAGACTCAAATTGATGACATTGTATTAGATCCAAACGATCCAACTATTGCCTATACTTTTCAAGGTGATTATGAGGATGAAGGGTTGGGGCCAGAGGCTACAAAGGGATTTATGCATAGTATAAATATTGATGCTACCAGTCCTAATTATGGTATGGTTACGCCTTTATTTAGAATTCCTGTCGATATGATTAGGCAAATCGGGAGTTTGATGTATACTTCCAACGGGCGACTATATGGATATGGTTCTGATCATATCAACTTCAGCACACTTCAGAATAAGTTGATAGAAATTGATTTAATCAATGGGGTGGCAAGACCAACAGAGGCCAGGGGACCATCAGCGGTGAATACGGACGGATGCTCTTGTCCTTATAACTTATCATTTAGCAATAATATTGAGCCAAGGGATGCACTGTGTACGAAATCGGAGATAACTTTTCAATTGAGTATCACCAATAGGTTTTATCAAGGTATAGATCAACTTAGAGTGAGAGATACTGTACCTGAAGGAATGATTATTAAGTCAATAGAAGGTAATCATCAGGGTCAGATAATGTCGGGTACAGGAGTCGGAGAAAAGTGGGTGGTGATAGAGCAAATTTATTTACCTCCAAAGGCGACTATTACTATAGATATCGTTGCAGAGATTAACGATATCGAAATTGATCTAATAGCTAATCAGGCTTTTTTAGAGAATCTGCCACAAAGACTTGGATCAGTTATGATGTCAGATGATCCTCAATCTATCGGCTTTGTAGGGGATCCATCTCAATTTTATGGAGTACCTCAGAAAATAGAAGAAGTGTTTATCGATGTCAATCATCCTACTGACTGTTTTACTCCTGATGGCAGCGCAATGGTTAGAATACCTGTACTTACTTCAGGCGAATCATATAGCGTGGATTTGCGAAATGAAGATTATGATATCATCAATTGGCAAGTTGAATTAGATGACAACAATACTTTTTTAATAGAGAACATGGCGCCAGGAGAATATGAGTTGTATAAAATTCAGCCTAATGATATGAATTGTAGTTTTGCCATGCGAGATACTACGATCGATATTATTGCTCCTAATGAGATTATAACAACACATATAGAAACTAATAGTCCTATATGCGAAAATGCTACATTGGAACTCTTAGCTTTTATGTCTCCGGAAGGAGATGTCACATGGAATGGCCCAACTTTGTCCAATCACATCTATCCTGATTTTATTTTTTTTGATTCTGATACTACGCTCAATGGGACGTATGAGATGATCGCACAATATGGGTTTTGCGAAAAAACGGAATATACCAATGTTATGGTTGCACCAGAAATTAATGCTACTATACAATCTGACCCAGAATATTGCTCCCGAGAAGCTATTCGGCTTAAGGCGGCTGGTAAAGGAATGCTATCATCTTTTATATGGAAAAATCCTAATGGAGATGTTGTATCTAAAGATTCTACTATCGATTTTCGAGCTATCAGTCTTGCCGATAGCGGTTTTTATCAATTGATAATAGATAATGGCTTATGTCAAGATACCACTAACAAAAAAATAGTGGTACATCCCACTCCGACCATTGCTTTAGATTCTGTCATTAAGACTAACTTATGCGAACCATTAGTACTCAATCCTGTGATTGACTCTGAGAGACCAGTAGAATATTCTTGGTTATCTTCTTTGGACAAACTGAGCTGTGTAGATTGCTTGGATCCTGAGCTTTTATTACCCATTGATTCTGGCTATCAACTCATTGTTACCAATGATTTAGGTTGTCGAGATAGTAATATGGTCGAGGTGCAACTGCTGAAGGATAAATTACTATATATTCCTAATGCTTTTAGTCCTAACGGAGATTACAAAAATGATCAATTCGTCATAAGTGAAGGGTGTGGATTACTGCAGATTGATAATCTTGAAATATTTGATCGATTAGGCTCTAATGTCTATAAAGGAAGTGATCATAGCACCATCCTTGAGGAGCCATGGGATGGCATGTTTAATGGAGGTCGAGCAGAGATGGGAGTATACTATTGGAGGATGAATATGACGCTCGCTGATAGTTCACAACAAACTCTTATAGGAGATCTTCATTTAGTCCGTTAATTTGTTCTTAATTCATCGCTGTTCAATATGACACGTCTATAAAACCTGATACCATTTTGATACTCTTCAACTGATATTCTTTCATCAATACCATGAAAACATTTCAGATTTTCAGGTGTGATATAATTAGGGGTGAAACGATAGACATGTTCACTTATGTCATGGAAGTATCTTGAGTCAGTCGCTGCAATGACCAAACTTGGAGATGTAAGAACATTAGGAAATATTTCTTTAATAGAGCGATCCACCAAGTCATAAATTTGTCCTTTTGGAGGAGAAATGGGAGATGGCTTGCTCTTGAATCCATGATATTCTACTTTGATTCGTTCATCATTTACCACCTTTTCAACATGATCTTTGACGGTTTGTGGAGTTTCTCCTGGGATAATTCTAAAGTTGATTAAAGCTCTCGCAGAAGTAGGAATTATGTTTTCTTTTATTCCAGATTCGAATATTGTTGGAGCCGTAGTAGTCCGAACGGATGCATTAGTTCCTCCACTGCCATTAGCCAAAACTTTAAGAATGAGAGAACTGAATATATTTTTATTAGCAAATAGTATTTTAGATTTAAAATCCATTGCAGGACCTATTTTATCAATGAATCCCGATATTGCTGGGGTTAGATGAAGTGGAAGCGGATTTTGCTTTACTCTACTCACAGCCGAACTTAATACATCGATGGCGGTTTCCTTTGGTGGGGACGAAGAATGACCTCCATCCATATCAACCCTTAACTCCATAGTTGCATATCCTTTTTCTGCTATACCGATGAGGGCAATATCATTTCTCATATTGGGTATCATACCATGAGTGATGGCTGATCCTTCATCTAATACAAGTTCTGCTTCAACATTATTTTCTTTTAGATAATTAACTATTTGAAGTGCTCCTTTTTTACCAGATACTTCTTCATCATGCCCAAATGCTAAATAGACGGTTCGATTTGGTTGAAATCCCTCATTCAAAAGTTGTTCTGTGGCTTCAAGGATACTAATCAAGCTGAATTTGTCATCCATTGCTCCTCTCCCATATATAGTGTCATTTTTTACCCCTTCTATAAAGGGATGAAAGCTCCATTTCCTTGGAGAAGCAATGGGGACCACGTCTAAATGTGCCATCAATATAAGTGGCTTTAATGAGGGATCAGATCCTTGCCACCTATATAAATGACTATAATGACTAAATAGTTGATGTTCTAATTTCTCATTTACATTTGGGTAATTATTCTCTATAAACTCATTGAACATTTCAAACTGAGTAGAGTCAAAATCATATTCATTGGCAAATGAAACAGTACGAATTGCAATGGCTTGTACAAATCGATCCACTGCACCTGGAGGAGTATCAACTGCCTCAACAGTTTCGACTTTCAATTGTGACGAACTAAACATAGCCGCTCTCGCTAAAATATAGAGTAGAAAAAGTAGGAGAATTATAAAGAATGAGAATATTATTTTTTTCATTATAACATTTATTCCGACTAATATAAATTGATTACACGAGTGCGCTTATTGACTACATGATATAATTGGGTATTATGTCAGCTATAGATTCTTTCATCTAACCAAAGGAGAGCAAAACCAACCATAGTTAATAATATCCAGTACAGTGGAGAGTATGGGACATATTGTGTTAATTGATTGGAGTCGTTATAGGAAGACTGACTTGCTGCTACGTTTATACGTTTTTCTATTTCATTTAGTTTTATGAGGGGCCAGCTATCAGGAGAATGTACATAGAATGTGAAGTTTTGATCGAATTGATCAATATGAAGTGTGTGTGTCCCTTGTTGTGACTTATATTTTATATTGTAGTTGTAATCTAAAAAGGGCGCTTCTAATAATTCAACCGACACTGTGTCATCAATAGTAATTGATGAAGTTATAGGTTGATGCGATAGTAAGTTAAAGTCATAAGTATAGTCATCCCACATCATATTTGGATATATCAATTGAGATTCTTGGTGATAATTTTTATAAGATTTACTCAGGATAATAGACCATAATTTTTGGTAGTAAGTCGTCGCTCCAGATAGGAGTAAAGGGTAGGAGTTTTGGATGGCAGTAATATATTGAATGCCCACACCAGAAGGGCGCCATTTTCCTAATACTACGCTATCGCTTTTATGATTGATCCATGTTTCACCAAAGCGATAAGTTTTTAATTCAGTTTTTTCATTAGGTAACTCTTGATTGTAGCTGTCTAAAATGGCAGGATGGTTTATGCCTGTTATAGATTGTCCTTGATCTGTCGGAATTAAAATAAGCGCCAACCCATTATCTCTATTAGCAGTTAGAACTGTTGCTCTTTCTTCTTTGCTTAAGCGATTCCAGCTGGGGATATCTATATAAAGGAAGTTAAATTTATTTAATAGAGATCTGCTTATATTGGTCAGATCTATCTTTGGATGATTGACAAAGTTGGTCTTGTACTTATCCGAAGAAATAAGGGTTCTCATTGCAAAAGATCGACCTTTATCTACCCAATAATTCTTAAGGTAATTGGCCTCAGGATTTGGATAAGATAATATCATTAATAATGCCCATTCAGGACTTTTGTGGACATTGATCGGAATCTTATTGATGACTGTATCACCATCAATTATTTGTATAAGGTCATGAACGAAGAATCCAGGAGAATTTGATTTTGCCTTGAAGGCAAATTTACCTTGAGAAATAGCTACCTCTTTACTCTCACCATTGTAGGTGCGCCAGCTAAGTCGGACATCTTCAGAATTGACTTCACCTGATAGCTGCCATGATTCGTTCTCATTGACCGATTTGGGCCAGTGAATCGAAGTAATTCCCTTTGGTGTTGTCTCAGCTAAATATTTTATCTTCTGCTCTTTGATAAGAGATAAGTCTGCAACGGCATCAAATGGTGCTTTAATAATGAGTGTATCTGTACTCTGAGCAATATCAGAAGTCAAGAATTCATGTATGTTTTTAAAAGTTCTTTGAGATGTTGAATTTGATGAAATATAAGATGGAGATGATTCTATGGATCTGGTGTAAGATGGTACATTGATCAAACAGAATAGGCCTAAATACCCTATGAGATTATAAAGAAGTCTTCTTTTTATATTGTTTCTTCTTTTAATGATAAAGTAACTCGTCAATATCCATATGGACGATATTATTACTCCAGATACGATCACTAAATTTTGATCCAGATCAAACATCATAGACTCCTTATTTCTTTGGCCACTCTTTTAGTGAGGTCTAAACTAAATACCCCGTTTTCAACTAATTCTTCATCTTTCTCTGGGATAATCCTGATAAGCATTTTTCTAATTTCTTCAGCAGAATAATTCTGTGAAGAAGATTGAATTTGGGACAGAACTGGAAGGATCTCTGGGCGACTTAAAGCAAGTGTTGATAGGGATTTAATTAATCTTTTATACTGTTGTTCATTGATTTTATCTTGCGTTGTGATTTGTTGTATTATTTCTTTAATGGGAAGATAGAGATCAGATTTTTCATATGATAAATCACTTGATAAAGGATTAATTTCATCAAGGTCACCACTTAATCGTTTTTCATTTTCTTTGATTATTGGTGGGTCAAAACCAATTCTATGAACATATATTCGGGCGTGATTTTTAATCTCTTGCAGTAATTTGAGACTATTATACTGATAGGGTAGAGAAGTGCCAGGATCATAAAGTCTTAGATGTAGTTCTGCATCCCACATTTCGCTCAGTGCCGCTCTCAATTTATTTTTAACAGACATACCATGAAAGGTGGCCTCTTCTGTATTATCATGATTGTGGGATAATTCTTTCACCCAACTTGGACTTGAGGGGTCCTCTTTTTCTGTTCCTTTAGTGGACATTAATAGCCCTTCCTCTTCTTCATGATCATGATCGTGCATATATCCTGATAGTAAATCTCTTGCATTAGTAAGAATACTGTTTTTTTCTTGCTCCTGATGGTCATGGTCATGATCGTCGTGATCATGATGGTCATGTTCTTCTTGTGTATTTACTTCATTTTCTATGGCAATTCCGCTCTCATTTTCTTCGCCTAAAAACTGTCCATATTTAAGTCGTAACATTTTTTGATCAAAACCCAACGCATTACTCGCTTTGTTAAAAGAATCAACTGATATGGTACTTTTTGAGGCTATCAACTCTTCGCTATCTATTATTATCTGACGTTGACTTCTAAAGAAGTCTGGCATCAGATCTACCTGCATAGAAGCATCATCGACATATTCATATTGAGTAGTATCCTCTATACTGACGAAATGAGTTATTGACTTTGTCCAGTTAGGCCTAAATGGGCAGATATCTTTTGCTAAAACATAAAAATATAGCTCGCTGCCTGGCTCCATATCAAGTTTTTCACTCGAAAAAGTGAAGCTCTTTTTATAATTCTTAGAATTTGATTGGAATCCTACCAAAGGGTATTTTTTCTCTCTGAATTTCACGGATTCTCCACTTCCTTTTGCTACAGTTGCCACGATCATAGCCGAATCCAAACCATAATCATCTTCTATTTCAATTTCAAAAGAAATATCGTGATTGGGTCCCCAAGGGAGCTTTAGATATTCTTTGATATTTTTTACAGCTATTTTAGGAGGCTGATCTTTTTTGATTTTGATAGAATAATATTCGGATATATAAGAGCTATCTAAGTCAGTATACCCAAATCGATAAAAGTCATCTGTATCTACGACTTTATTAAAAGTGTAAGGGTAGGAGATAGCTAAAGTGTCATTGTCACTAAACATAAAATAAAATTGCTCTGCAGCTCTGTTAGTGTTAATGCTCCATCTGAGTATGGAATGTTCTGGTACAGTAATCTCCTGATCTCCATAGTATTGAGCATTGATGCCAGTATAGACTGGAGGGGTAACTCGCAATAAAATCTTATTTATCTCGAATAATTCTGTTGTCTCTGTTTGATCGAGAGTTTCAATTACATCGTCTGAGTATGTCTTATTTATAGTCGAGTGCTTATCGACATGAGTTATTGACATTCCAAAGAAATTAAAAAGCGTTACAATCCCAGCTATTATGCCATATTGAATTATACCATTGCTCAAAATCGGAATATCATAGTCATAAGCATAAAAATGATCCTTAATCTTATCCTTTTGAAGTTGCTTTAGGCCTGTTGTCTCGTTTTCTTCGAGAAGGCTTGTGCTATACTCCAATTTGGGATTTTGTTTGTTGCAGGTATCTATAATCTGGTTGAGCGTTGGCCGATACTTATAGTAAAGTATGGTCCCAGATAAAATGAGGAGAGCGGTAGAAATTAATAAATGGTATAGTTGATCCTCACGATAGAAAGAGAAATAGAAACTAATACCCAAGGCCACGACACTAATAGCGGACAAAAGTATTAGTGTTCTATTGTCTATTTTGGTTTTCAGATTTGTTGGACTTAAGGCTCTCACGATATCAAAGTTTTGTGAGCAATAAACCTTTCGATCATTAATATAGGTAGCAGTATCAACCACCAAAGTGGACTAATAGGTTGATTACTAATAGGGGTTGATGATTGAACTTCTTTTTTAATCTGGCCAAGATCGAACACTCTGTTGTCGTAGGTTTTAATTCCGATGTAGCTAAGATTAAATATCTCTGACATCAGAACGGGTAGATTACTTTTAAGTACGTTATCTCTTTTGACATCTCCGCTTAGGAGATATTCCTTATCGCTCAAGGATTGAAGGCTAAGTTCGTTTTGATCATTTTGATATCTGATCAAGCATATATTTTGATCTATGGTGTCGCTCATCGTAACTACCGCCCATTCTGCTTGGTTGATATCTTCAGTCCATGTGATAGGATATGGTAGTCTCCTAATGACCTCGTCAATTAATTTTATAATTCTTGTATTGTCGAGATCTGGTGATGCATAGAATCGCAACTTCCTTGATTCTTGTCCATCACCATTTTGTTCTGATAGTCTATATGTGAACCTGTCATAGGGCTTATCTTGAAGTGACCATTCTACTTTTTGCATAGATTTCTTAATCGTACCTTTTGACAAAGCATCATCCAACATATTAGGAAGCTCGATTAACTCTACATGAGATTGCAGAGTGACCGGACTACCTTTAAATTGATCGAATTGATTTATAAATATGATTCCTGTAGAATCTTCTTGGTTATTCGCTGAGTGGATGAGTGTCCACATTGATTGAATTCTACCACTATCTAAAGTAAATGAAGAGTATTCATTTTTACCGATAATTTCTGCGACAATATTATCGTATTTCTCATTATTCAAAATCTTGTCTTGAATTAAGTACTTTTTAGTCTTATCGGTTTTTTCATTAAGGTATTTCGCTCCTAAAAAACATAGAGTCGTGAATAAAACACATCTAATACAGAAGAGAAAAAAATCAGAGAATTGAATGGACTTGGCCCTGTTAGAAGGCATATCTTCTAAAAATTGAATACTCCCAAATAGGATTTCAGTTCTTTTCTTTTTACTCAAGAAATGAATTATTAGCGGAAGCATCAATCCCATTAAACCCCATAATGCTGAAGGATATAAAAACTGGTCTATCAATTACTGTTATTAATTTGGATACTTAGTTTCTTTAGAACTCGCAACACATCATCTTGTAAGTAAACTTTGTTTATGAGTACATTTTTCTCATAACAGGTATCTCTAATTATCTTTTCATGACTTTGTAACCTGTCTTTGTATTGTTTCCTATATTGATTGGAACTAAGCAGTATATGTTCATTACTTTCGAGATCGATAAATTTAGAATCTTTTGGAAAGGATAAATTTTCTTCATTTTTACCCATAAGATGAATTACTACAAGCTCTCTATCCTTTGAAACAATCGAATTAATCTTCTTTTTAAATGATTCTACAGGCATATATAAATCTGTAAGCAGAAAATGAATGCCAGGATGTAAGAAATCATTATTATTTTGAAGTGAGCGCGATGATTCGAGATTATATAATTCAGATACACTATAATTCCAATGTTTTAATCCACTGCTCAGCTTTATTGTATTTGAAAGACTCGCCCAAGTAAAGGCGTCTCCCTGCTGAGTGGCAATATAGCTTAGACAGGATACTATGATTTTGGATAAGTGTAGTTTGGATAGGCCTTCCTCTTTATAATCCATAGACTGAGAATTATCGATATGAAAGGTGAAAGCAGTCTCAGTATCAATATCAGACTGCCTAATAAAGTATTTACCCGTTTTTCCATACATTTTCCAATCTAACGATCGAAAATCATCTCCCTGAACATAAGGTCGGTATTGTGCAAACTCAATCCCTTGATTCATTCTTTTTGATCTGTGCTTGCCGAATAATAGCCCTTTAGCGAGATATCTCGATAACAGCTGTAGACTGTTAGCAGAATCAATGAGCTCATGATTAATATACTTTTGACCTACTTGACTCAATTTATTTGATTTGTATATTACTCATAAGAGTGGTCAAAATATCTCTGATGTCTTTTCTTTCACTCAACGCCTTAAAATTTAAAATTACTCTATGGCGAAGAGTGGGTAGTATCATGCGTTTTACATCCTCAGGCGTCACGCTATATCTATTATTTAAGAGTGCATGTCCTTTGGCAGCTAATATCAAAGATTGTCCGGCTCTGGGACCTGCTCCCCAATCGACGTAATCTTTTATCGCTGATAATTGAGTCATCTGTGGCCGGGTAGATCTGATAAGTTGACCGATTGATTGAACTATAGAAGACTCAATATGTACTTCTCTGCATAGCTTTTGCAATGATATGATATCTTCTCCTGTCAACACCGGCGCAATAGCATCTATGGGAGAAGATGTTGTGCGATTCAGAATTTCTATTTCCTCTTGTTCATTTGGGTAGTTTACAGTGATATGAAGAAGGAATCTATCTACCTGTGCTTCTGGAAGGGGAAATGTTCCAGATTGTTCTATTGGATTTTGTGTGGCCAAAAGGAAGAAAGGTATTGGCAATGCATAATTCTGACCTGCATAAGTAAGCTGATATTCTTGCATTAATTCTAATAGAGCAGATTGGGTTTTAGGAGGGGTTCGGTTAATTTCATCAGCTAAAAGTATATTAGTAAAAACTGGCCCCTTGGAAAATTTGAAGTATCGCCCACCTTTATCATCTTCTTGAAGTATCTCTGTGCCCAATATATCTGAAGGCATAAGGTCAGGGGTGAACTGTATTCTATTAAATTTAAGATCCATAGCCTGAGAAAGACTTTTGATCATCAATGTTTTAGCCAATCCCGGAACTCCTTCTAATAATACATGGCCACCTGCGATAAGCCCAATGATAAGCTCATCAATTACACCTTGTTGACCTACTATAACTTGTTGAATAGCCGCTTTAAGTTGGGCTATTTTATGAGTGAGATGTGCTATACTTTCTTTATTCATAAGATTGTTGATCCGTTAGTATTGATGAAAAGCTTGCGAGACAAAGTGTAATACCTCTGGCAATGATTCTCTCCAATAGGTCCAATTATGGGCTCCTTGACGTACTCTGTATTCATGGTTTACTTCTTTTTTCTTCATAGCAATATGGAGTAAACTATTTCCTTCGTATAGAAAGTCATCGTCACCGCAGTCTATATACCATCGGACACTATTCATTTGGTCTTTATCCATTGTTCTTACCAGTTCTACGGCATTGTGATTCGTATAGTAGTTTTTAATTGTTTCAGAATCATAGTTTTCTCCTTCAGAAGGGAGATAATTCTTCATTTCTTCAATGGTTAAGGGTCCAACGTATGCACTCAAAGGACATGCAGAAGAAAAGAGATCAGGTCTATGTAAGGCATACATAAATGAGCCACCACCACCCATAGAGAGCCCGGCTATAGCCCTATATCTTTTTTGACTTTTAATTCTATATTTTTCTTCTACAAATGGCATTAATTCCTGAAAGAAAAAATCTTCATATCGCCACTCATTGTCGATGTCATTGAAGTAACCTCTTTTCCCTGTATTGGCATCTGGCATAACTATTACCATTGGAGTAGCTGTCCCATTATGGATAGCTTGATCCGTGATATTCAGGACTTCGCCAAACTGAATCCATCCAGTCTGATCATCTCCTGCTCCATGGAGTAAATAAAGAACCGGATAACTCCTTTCACTAATTTCATAATCTGGGGGGAGATAGATGGCATATTTCCTGTCACTATCTAATATTTTACTTGACATAGAAAGGTTGTCATAGACTTTGCCACTCAGATTTTGGGAAATAGAGGGTTGACACCAATAGATTAAAACTAATACAACTAAATATTTCATATGAGCTAAGAATTTTAACTTGTTACTGCATGAATGATGATGTTAACACCAAAACGTGTGTTATCATTTTTGTACCAACGCTTATTTCTGAAGTCATAATCCCATTCGCAGCCATAATCTTTATTAGAGTAAAGTACGCCAATGCGATTATTTATTTCTATTGCTTTGAGATAATCATGCACTAAGTCATCACCCCAGCCATTGAGCTCTTGAGAAGTGGTAGGAGGTCCATCAAATTCAAAAAAGGAAGAGTATAATGGATGATCATTAGGGATTTTTTGAAGTGATTTAGGGCCAAATAACTCTGCCATCTGGGATTCAAAAGACTTAGCAAATAATCCGTCAATATCGTGGTTGCAGTCATCGGCGAATATGAATCCACCTCTTTCTACATAATTCTTAAAATTGTCTCTTTCAGCCTTCGTAAACTGTACCAATCGATGTCCAGCAATATAACAAAATGGTGATTCAAAAATTTCTTTGCTCGATAGTGGGATGATGCGCTCCTCAGTATTAATAGGAAGTGTAGTGTATTCTACTAATGAATTCAACAAATTTGATGGCATGCGTTGATCAACATCCCAATCACCAGACTCGTACATAAGTCTGGTAAATACAAATGGGTTATTATTACTCAATTCTATATTCATCCTACATCAAGCGTCATGCTTAAAAAACAGAAAGGATTTAGAAGTTGTTTTCTAAATCCTTTCTAATATAATTATCCTATTACTTAAACAGCATCTGATAGACTGGTAAAAGTAAAGTCTCTGATTTTCATATATGGTATTAGATTACCATTGATTCTAACCTGTTGACCCAAAGTCTCAAGATTATTGAGCATTATAATAGGACTCTCATTAAATCTAAAGTTTTTGATAGGGTGCTTAAGTTTGCCATTTTCGATATAAAATGTCCCATCACGTGTTAGGCCAGTATAAAGTAAAGTCTGCGGATCAACAGTTCTGATATACCACATGCGAGTAACTAATATTCCTTTCTTAGTGTCTTTAATCAAGTCTTCCAGAGAGGCATCACCTCCTGCCATGATACCATTGGCAGGAAAAGGGAGTGGAGCCACGCCTTTCTGATCAGCCCAATATCTTCCATAGGCTAAGTTTTTTACAACACCGTTTTCCAGCCATACTGTTTTCTTCCGAGGCTGACCATCACCTGTCCAAGTGGAAGCTGGGGCCAAGTCATTTAGCGGATCCGAATAAATAGTAATGCGTTCATCAACTATCTTTTCTCCAATTTTGTTTCCTCCTCCTTCTTTGGACATAAAACTTCTACCTTCATCGGCACTACGAGCATTAAATGAGTAAAACATATTATTAAGCAGGCCTACAGATGCAGCCGGCTCCAATATAACCGTATACTTCCCAGGCTCTATTGCCTTTGCCTCTCGAGACATCAGCGCCTTATCTATTGCTATTTGTGATGCCATTTCAGCATCAAATCTCCCTACGTCGTTGTAATCTCTTGTGACCCATCCAGAACCAGATCCATCATTGGACCTCATCGTGACTGTAAAATCAAGACCAGTAGAACGCTCATATGCAAAAAGTCCATTGCTATTCATCATCGAAGAGAAATCACTATAGTCCTCGAAGAATCCTGCTGCTGTTACATCTTTGGCTTTGGCAGGTTCTATACTTGCCGCAGCAACCGCAGCTCGATAGTCTGGGCTAATAGAGGCAGTGCTCTCATGATACATTTTAGATTTGTCATATTCTTGTGGACCCAGTGGTGGCATGAATTCTTCTGACTCTGGGGAAAGCTGAGCTAATTCCTCTGCTCTTCTTACTACTTTCTCAAGAGATTTATCATCAAATTCTTCTATTGTAGCGGTTCCTACTTTTTTACCAAAGTTGGCCTGTACTACTAATTGTTGATTGGAGCGAGCACCTGCGGTAGAAACAGTGTTCCTGGCGTATCGAATATTTCCGCTATTATCACCAGAAAGATTGATTTCGCAATTATCCGCTTTCGAATATTCAAGTGCTTTTGACATGATAGCCTTAGCATCTTCTTTATTATATATTGCCATTGTCTTTTTCTTTTGAGTTATTAAATGTTTCGACCAGTATTAATGACATTAATACCATTGAATCGAGTCGTTGAGCAGCCATGTGATACCGCACTTACTTGACTTGGCTGACCTTTTCCATCAAAGAAAGAACCAAACATACGGTAGTCTTTTTCGTCACATATCTTGGCACAACTATTCCAGAACTCTTGAGTATTTGATTGATACGCAGCATCATTGATCATACTTTTGATCTCACCATTTTCTATTTCATACATCAGTGTTCCACCGAATTGGAAATTATATCTCTGCTGATCGATACTGTATGATCCACGACCAACTATATAGATACCTTTTTCTACATCCTTGATCATGTCATCGATAGAGTATGGTTCTGTACCAGGCTCTAATGATACATTAGGCATTCTTTGGAATTGTACATCATTCCAACTTTGAGAATAACAGCATCCATGAGACTCATTTTGATCAATCATATGTACTTGGTCCCTTATAGCTTGATAGTTGACTAAGATTCCATTTCTAACTAAATCCCACTTTTTACATTTTACTCCCTCATCATCATAACCTACGGCTCCCAATGATCCTACTTGTGTTTTGTCAGCTACGAGGTTTACCAACTCATTTCCATAGTTGAAATTTCCAGTTTCCCATTTGTCAAGTGTTGCAAAGCTCGTCCCAGCGTAGTTCGCCTCATAACCTAATACTCGATCTAATTCCAATGGGTGACCCACTGATTCATGTATGGTGAGGCCAAGATGATTAGGCTCTAATACAAGATCATATTTGCCAGGTTCTATTGAAGGTGCTGATAGCATTTCTTTAGCTTGCTGAGCACCCGCTACAGCATCTGATATTAGGTCATATCTATTTCTATATAAAGTAACTCCGGCTGCACCTTGTACTATCTCTGAGTTGTCGGGCATTAGATACTCATATCCTAAGCCCATAGGAGCACCAAGACCTTGTCTACTCTTGAATTTACCTGTAGATTTATCTACAGCGGTTATTGTCATCGCTGGCCATATACGATGCACATCTTGGTCTATATATGAGCCTTCCGTTGAGGCAAAATACTTTTGCTCATTGACAGAGAAAAGAATGTTGGATATATAGTCAGCACCATTTTGCATGGCTTTATTATTGGCTTCAAGGAGCATATCCACTTTTTCTGACACTGGGACTTCCATAGCATTTTTCACTATTGGTGTTTTCCAAGATACATCACCATGTCCTTTAGTGGGTGCAAGTACTACCTCCTCTGTTTGGATTTTAGAATTGGCTTTTGCTATGGCTATCGCTAGCTCTGTGGCCTTCTTTATCCCATCTGGAGATACATCATTAGTTGAAGAGAAACCCCAAGTGCCGTTGCAGATAACTCTGATACCAATACCGAATGACTCAGTATTTACGGTGTTTTGCACTTTATTTTCACGAGTGAAAACATACTGGTTGAGATATCTGCCTATGCGAGCATCTGCATAGGTGGCGCCCATTCCTCTGGCGATATTTAATGCTACATTAGCTAATTCTTTTTTCTGTGCTACAGCCAGCCCAGGATTCAATAGTTCTTGACTATTGATGGAACGTCCGATAATAGGAATCGGAGATGCCAGCATTCCGGCTCCCGCTCCTGCCATATATATAAAATCTCTTCTTTTCATAAATGTGATTTTAATTCTTTTTTCTGTGTTCAAAAGAGGATATGACTCCTCTAAGAGCCGTTTAATGTAGAATTTTATTCCTGAATCAAGATTAAATAAATCAAATTTTAGAAGAAATTTAAGATTTCATCGACTAACTGCCTTTCATATTGACAATCTTTCGAATAGATAAACTCACAGAAAGTAAGGGAAGAATGTATTAATTGGTGACATAATACATAGCACTTTGCATCAATTATGAATAGATTCTGTAGCATATTTATATGTGTATACCTGCTTTATATAGGGGTGGCTAATTATACCTGTGCATATGCTTTTCCTCCTGAATTACAAGCTCATATCAATCCGATTGAGACCGAAAATCAATTTTACGAATACAAATTATTTTACGAGAATCTTGACTCTACCAGTGCTAAAGAAGATCTACCTCATTTATTAAAATTATTTGCGGCATCCAAAGCATTGGGCATTGATAGCTTGGCCTTTGGTTATGGGTATGATATCGGAGATATATATTATGGCTTGGACTCTTTGACATTAGCATTTGAATATGCTCATGAGGCCTATTATTATGCCAAGAATGTAAAGGATAAAAATGAAGTAGGGCATTTGGTCAATTTCTTAGGATTGATTAATTCTATCATGGGGGATTATGAGAGTGCTTTGGGATACTTTTTTGAGTCTGTAGATATTTTTAAAAAGAATGATGAGCGCATGATGGTATACGCATTAGGCAACATCAGTGAGGTCTACTATACGCTTAAGGATATTGATAAAGCATTAGAATATACAAAGGAAGCTACGGTATACTCAAAAATGTTAGAGGGTAATGATTATTACTATAATTATGGTTTTGATTGTATACGGTTAGCTGATTGGAACCTACAGAAAGGGCATATCGACTCTGCCAATCATTATTTGAGGTTCTCTATCGCTATGGCGGATAGTATAAAAGAGGATATAGATTATTATAAAGAATTCAAATTTTATGTGCATGAAAATGCTACAAAACACTATATAAAACTCGAGAATCTCAAAAAGGCTAAGGAACATCTCGAAATAGCTGAAACCAATAAGTTAGTCTTTTTGAAGGGTAATTACGCCTTATTAAAAGGTGAATACTTATTTGCAACTAATCAACAGAATGAGTTGAAGGCATTAATGAGCTCCGTAGATATTAATCAATTAGATTCTGACTTAATTGAAGATTGGTTAAGGCTAGAAATAAAATCCATCGAGAAGTCTGGCTATATGGATCAAGTGGGGCCGAAGTATAAACAATTAGAAAAGTTAATCGAAGAGAAATATTCAGAGCAAAGAAATCATTTCACCGTAATCGCCAATGCCAGATACGAAACGCTCAAAAAAGAGGAACAGATTACTCTATTGCAAAAACAAAATGAAGTAGATCGTGCACAAATTGGCATATATAGAGTACGCATGATTTCTATTGCATTGCTGTTTTTCTCGGTACTGATGATTTTAGGGTTTTTAAGCTTTTATTATCGCAAGAAGAAGCAATATTCTATTTTACTGGAACAAGAAGTTTCCCGCAAGACCGAATTTTTAAATGAACTTAATGAAAGTCTCTCCAATAAAAATGAAGAACTGAAGCAGTTCAACTATATAATAGCTCATGATTTGAAGGAGCCCGTGAGGTCTATTGTCAGTTTTTCTGAATTACTGAAGATTTTTAGGAGCGATGAAGAAAAAGTAGATGAGTATTGCAATATGATCATCAACTCCGGAAAGCAACTACATACTTTAGTAAATGACATTCAAGAATTTCAAACACTTGATATTGAAGAGTCGGCTATGGAGGAGTTTGAGGTAAATTCTTTAATTGAAGAAGTGCAAAATTCACTTTCTTCATTTTTAAAAGAAAAGAACGCTACTATTTCTTGTGGAGAATTACCCAAGATCAAGTCTTCTCGGGCTATGCTCTTTGTAGTATTCAAGAATTTAATTGAAAATGGACTTAAATACAACAGAAGCGACCAGCCTAAAGTCGAAATAAGCGCACAATACGATACTAATAAATGGTTGTTTAATTTTAAAGACAATGGAATTGGAATTTCGAAACAATTCTATGATGAGGTTTTTGTGATGTTCAAAAGATTGCACAATCGCTCCTCGTTCAAAGGTACTGGCATTGGCTTAGCCTTAAGCCAGAAGATAGCTAAGAGGTTAAACGGTGAAATCAGTATTGTACATTCTGAGGAAGGAGTTGGAACTCAATTTCAACTGTCAGTGAGATCATAAGAGGACTAATTATACTTATATTTTATCAAAGATTAAACTCAATAGACCTCGCCTTGAGTTATTCCTCTACCTTTGCAACTCACATCGATAATAGTTCAATTGAAAATTAAAGAAACTCATAAAGTCCCTCAACTCGGAGAAAAGATTCGCCTTTCAGATTATCTCCCTAATAAGTTTGCCACCATACCCTCTAAGAAAGGCATGAAGAAGGCTATCCAAAAGAAATTAGTAAAACTGAATGGGGTTGAGGCCCATACGGGTGATTATCTCACTGGAGGTGAGGTAATTGATCTTCTATTTGACAATACCAAGCGCAAGCAAAAAGCTTTCAAAATCAATTTAGATGTGCTTTATGAAGATTCATATCTGGCTATTGTCTATAAGCCTGCAGGAATAGTAGTAAGTGGTAATCAAAAGAATACTCTTGAAAATGCGCTTTCAAGTAATCTCGATGTCTCAGATGAATTAGATGCACTCAATCAAATGGAAGCCATTCACCGTTTAGACTATCCAACAAGTGGGGCGCTCCTTATTGGCAAAACAAGAAACACAGTGGTTGCACTCAATAAGATGTTTGAGAAAAGAGAAATCGTCAAAACCTATATTGCCATAACTCGTGGTAAAAGTGAACCCAAAGGATGTATCGAATCACCACTTAAGGGTAAATCTGCTATCACTAACTATGAATTGATAGAGTCTAAACAATCGGACAAATATGGCCAGATTAATCTCGTTAAGTTGGAGCCAGTCACAGGCCGTCGGCATCAATTGAGAATGCATATGGCGGAAATTGGGACACCGATCATGGGAGATCAAATGTATGGACCTAAAGGAAAAGTGGTAATAGGTAATGGACTATTCTTACATGCTCTATCGCTATCTTTTGATCATCCTACAACTGGAGAGAAGATAAATGTATCTGCGCCTCGCCCTAAAAAATTCATCAAATTTTTTGATCAAGATTGATACATCTTACTATTACGGTTTATGAGTTATAATACCGTATTGGATGGATGATACAGCATATGAGCACTTTATAAAAAAGTATTACTCAATGGCGAGAACCAGGCCTTTGAGATATTTGCCTTCAGGGTGGAAGATGCTTACAGGATGATCTGGGCCTTGTGACAAGTGGTGCAACACTCGACAAGATCTGCCTGTTTCTATTGCTGCGGCGGTGATCGTGTCATAAAATAGTTTAGCGTCAATAACCTGTGAGCAAGAAAATGTGAAAATCAAACCACCAGATTTCACTTTTTTGATCGCTAACGAATTAATTCTTTTATACGCTTGTACTGCGTTATGTCTTTTTCTGACGCTTTTAGCGAATGCGGGCGGATCAACTACGATTATGTCGTATTCCTCATTTTCAATTTCTTTGAGGTACTTATTGACGTCTTCTATGATAGCTACATGTCGATCCTCTTTCTTCGTCAGCGATACATTTTTTTCTAAAATTTCAATTGCTTTTTTCGAAGCATCAATGCTACATACTTTGTTAGCTCCGTGGTTAAGTGCGTAGATCGAAAATCCACCAGTGTAACAATATAAATTTAGGACGTTTTTATCTTTGGTATATTGGCTTAAAAGCTGACGATTGACCCGCTGATCCAAAAAGAATCCAGTTTTTTGACTTCCTATTAATTCAATCAGAAATTTTTGATTGTTCTCAACTATACCAATCTCTGAGTTAGATCCTAATAGGAATCCATCAGCGTTGTCTAAGGCATAATCACGAGGCAGGGTGTTTTGACTTTTGTTGTAAACCACTTTAATAGTAGATCCTAATTCAGATAAAAGGGCATTCTTTATCATGTCTATCATCCGATGAACGCCAATAGTGTGACATTGGATTACTGCGCAATCATAGTATATATCAATGACTAAACCAGGCACTCCGTCGCCTTCTCCATGAAATAGGCGGTAGGCATTAGTGCCTTTATTAGGCAGTCCTATTTTTTGCCTTATACTTATGGCACCAGCTATTCTCTCATCCCAAAATTTTTGGTTGATCTCTCTTTGCTCAAATGAAAGAATACGTACTAATATGCTACCATCTTGATAGTAGCCTGTAGCCAGGTATTCTCCTTTCTTACTTTCTATTTCGACGATGTCGCCGTCAGAGATGGGTTCATGAGGCAAAACACCTCTTGAGAATATCCAAGGATGTTTCCTTCGTATAGAGGAAATTCGATCATTCTTGACTTGTAGCGAAGGGTAGATATTCATTTTATAGGCTTAGAGAGTACCACAAAGTTAGTTTTTAACTTATGAATGAGCGTGAAATGGGTTAAGAAAGTAATAACTCAGAATAAATATTATCGAATTTTTATAATTAATAATCAATTGTTTATACATTAGTAAAATATTTAATATGATAGAACCTAAATGGTAGGAAACTTTTTTCTACATCCAGCTATACTTATTGCTTCTGGTTTTGAGTGTCTCAACTCATCAGATGTACGTTTTCTTAATGCCAGCAGGAAACATTTTAATCCTCATCACGACAATTTTTCTCAGATATTATTGATCACTCCAACGGATTTTGAATTGGGAGGTATATTTAATCCTACAGATAGGATGCTGGAGCCTATTATTGCCTATAAGCAAGCTCAAGAAAGAATACCTGATTTTCCATATTTGACTAAATCCCAAATAGTAAAATATATATATCAAGAACGATTAGAAATTACTTTTCAAAAAGTAATCCATGAGTTGCTGCAGACGATCAAAGGAACATTGGGCTACAACGATACTAATATTTCGCGCCTTTTCGACTCTGGCAATACGAACGCAAGAGCAATGAAATTGCTTCAAAAAACAATCATATATAAACAGATTAATGCACTTCATAAATGTGGAGTGGGTAATCGCTTGTCTGATGCTTTTGCTTTTGTGTTTCACAAGTATAGAATGAATCATTTAGATTAAAATCACATAAATACATATGTCCTTTCAATTACTCAATCTCTCTCCATCATTGATCGAGGGGCTTCAAGAGCAAAACTTTCTAGGGGCATACCCCATACAACAAGAGGTGATTCCTGCAGTTTTGTCTAATCATGATATCATTGCCATAGCGCCAACGGGCAGTGGAAAGACTTTGAGCTATGTGCTACCCTTATTGATGCAGTTAGAGCATAATGTGAATTATAAAAATAGACACGTCAGGAGTTTGATATTGGTGCCTACCAGAGAACTCTGTGTACAGGTCCATCAATGCATACAGTCGTTTGTCGTTCATATCGAGCGTCGATTAAAAAGTATGGCGGTGTACGGTGGCGTGTCTATCAATCCTCAGATGAAAGGGTTACAGCATGTCGAAATTTTGGTCGCTACACCTGGCAGGTTGCTGGATCTTTTAGAAAAGAATGCGCTCTACTTGGATCAAGTCAAATTACTCGTGATGGATGAAGCGGACAAATTGCTTAACATGGGCTTTACAACTCAAGTTGAACAAATCATTGATTTGTTACCAACGAAAAGACAAAATTTATTGTTTTCGGCTACACTTACACCTAAGTTAGATGGTTTAACAAAGTTGGCGCTCAGAGATCCTAAAGTTATAAAAGTAGGTAGCGATGAGATAAATATTGACTTGATAAAGCAAGAAGCTTATGCTGTACCTGATGAGAAAAAAGGACCATTTCTCAGATATTTGATAAAGGCCAATTCGGACAAAAGGATATTGGTATTCACTTCATCAATACATAAAGCTGATAGGGTAGTTCATAAATTGGGCAAAAATGGTATTAAGGCAAAAGCAATACATAGCAAGATTAGTCAGGGCGGCAGAGGCAATGCATTACAGGCTTTTAAAACCAATAAGATTAAAGTATTAGTGGCTACAGATTTGATAGCAAGAGGGATTGATATAGACAAGCTTCCTATCGTTATCAATTATGAGTTGCCAAGGTCCCCTAAAGATTATATCCATCGTATAGGACGAACGGGTAGAGCGGAATCAGAAGGAATAGCATTGGCATTGGTTAGCCCTGCAGAGGAGCACCATTTTAAAGTGATACAAAAGAAAATAGGGACATGGACTCCATTAGAATCTATAGAGCAGATTAATTTACTTTGAGTGATTTGAGATTGTAATTTCTCTTTATTATTCGATTGTCTTCTCCATACTCGAGACGGCGGCTACATTAAAAAAGCCTAATGCGCTGCTACCATCTGACTTTACGATATTGCTTCTGACATTGGCCAATGGCAAAGCAAATATTCCATTAGATCCATTGCTAATCTGATCTCGTGTTATTTCCATGAAATTAAATGCTGGTTCGGTAAGCGAATGAATCTCCACTCTGATCTCTTCTCCAGATTCCCAAGCAATAGGCAGTCCATCTCCATCAAGTTCATTGGCTAAATCTCTAATAGGAGGTATAAAAATGATTCCATCCACCATAGACCCCGCATCAAATCCTGCATCAAAAGCTATATTAATCTCTGTGGCATCATTTAGGAATTCACCATTTTTATACGTTTTAATCCAATAGGCATCCCCTGTGCCACTAAAATCTCGTGCGAAAAATTCGGTGTATATACCATCATCCAGAAAAACTTCATCATCGATAAATTCTTGAGTGATCGAATCAACGGAGGGGACCCGCATGATGGAAGTTTCTGCTGTGTATTCTTGCCCTTCGTAACTAATAAAGAGTTGTAGCACATCGCCAACCTCTCCTAATTGTTCAGTATTCTGTGGAGACCAAGAATAATAACTCGAATTAGACTCAAATTCAAAAGACTGCCCTTTGGTGATGTTATTGACAACTACTTCAGCACCTGCTGCAATGGATGGATTCGTATTGTCAAAATAACCTTGAGCAAGCGTCAAGTTGATTTGTTGAGTTTGATTTCGATTGTCGATCCATGCGTCGATTACTAAATCGCCAGAAGCCGATTCTACATCAATATCAATCACGTCTTCACAGGCGTACATCCCGATGATAGAGAGCAACAATAGATATTTAAACACTTTTCTCATGGATTAAAATTTGAAATTATAGGAAACTGAAGGAATGAAGTTGCCAATAACCGAAAGTCTCACCGCTTCGGTTATCCCAGCATCTCCTTGACGAGTGAAGATTGAAAATGGATTACGTTTAGAATAGACATTGTATATAGAAAACACCCATTCGCCTTGCCATCTACGTTGATTATTCTTCTTCCCTTGCAGGGTGGCTGATAGATCTAATCGGTGATACAAGGGTATCCTAACGTTGTTTCTATCTTCATTAACATTCACTGGGATGATATAGCCCTGCTGCTGTATTCTTGTAGTAGGAAATGTAGTTGGGGTCCCAGAGATGGCCACAAAATTAGCACTAAAGGCCCATCTATCATTGAGGTCATAAAATCCTGTGATACTTAAGTTGTGCGTTTGGTCAAAACGAGAAGGATACCACTCTCCTTTATTGATGCCGTCTACTTGTCTTTCACTTCGGGCAAGTGTATAGCTGATCCAACCATTTAACCTTCCTTCGTTTTTCTTTAGCATAAGTTCTAATCCATATGCTCTACCTCTTCCTTCTAATAGATCCCCTTCTAAAAATTCATTCAGTAATAAGTCAGCCCCGTCAATATAATCTACCAGATGGTCGAGTTTTTTGTAATAAGTTTCTGCACTCAGCTCATACTTGTTGTCATTGAAGTTTTGAAAATACCCGAGTGCTACCTGGTCGGCAGTTTGAGGTTTTATATTATTAGTACTTGGCGTCCAGATGTCTACTGGAGTAGATGCGGCAGTATTGGATATCAGATGGATGTATTGGGTCATTCTGTTATAACTCAATTTGAATGATTTACTTTGATCCATTTGATATTTAAGTGAAAATCTTGGTTCAAGATTGACATACGTTTTGATGGATTCCCACTGATCATAAGATTGGGACGAAATCGCCCTTCTTCTTACTCCTGGGATGAAGTCATTTTCAAATTCGTACGCCGTGCCTTTGCCGGTATAGTTAAAATGGGATAACCGCAAGCCATAATTGATGCTGATTTTTTCATTTACATTTTGCTCATTTTCAACAAAAATGGCTGTTTCAATTCCGTATTTCTCCGGTACCGTCAGATCGGTAATTTCTCCCTCACTGACACCTACAGCATTACCGGGTTCGAAGTTATAGATGATACTTTGACCGCCAAATCGTATTTGATTGTCGGGAGTGAGGAACCAAGTGAATTCTGGTTTGATGCTATAGTTTTTGATTCTGGCGTCCCAATTAAATCTATTATCTGCTTCACTTCCAAACTTAATTTGATAATCATAATCACTAAAGTACAAGGTGATATTGCTGAAGAGTTTATCGCTGAAGAGGTGATTCCATCTTAATGTGGTGGTAGCATTTCCCCAGTTGAATCCTGCATCATCGCCAAATCCGAAATTGTCACGCCCTAAATACCCTGACAAGAACAATTTATCTTTTTCTCCAAAGCCCCAATTCGTTTTGAGAGTAAGATCATAGAAGTTGAGTGCTGAACCTTCCAAGTCTTCATTGAGGAATGGTTGTGCTAATACGTCTATATAAGATCGCCTGCCAGCCACTATAAAAGAGGACTTGTCCTTTACTATGGGTGCTTCTACCGAAAACCTGCTGAATATGGCACCAATACCTCCATTGAGTTCCATTTTTTTGCTGTTACCCTCTTTCATCCTTACGTCAAGTATAGAGGATAGTCTACCTCCGTATCGAGAGGGGATTCCTCCTTTATAAAGTTTGACATCCTTGACAGCATCAGGATTGAAGACAGAGAAAAAACCAAATAAATGCGATGAATTGTAAACTGGCGCCTCATCTAAGAGTACCAAATTCTGATCTATACTTCCTCCCCTCACATTAAATCCTGAAGCACCTTCCCCCACAGAGCTTACTCCGGGAAGCAGCTGAATACTTCTCAACACTTCTACCTCGCCCAATAGTGTAGGCATCTTCTTGATCGTGCTGACATCCAGTTTGTTAACACTCATTTCGATATCGCTGACGTTGGCATTTTCTGCCTCTGATGAGATGACTACTTCCATCAATTCAGTGGACTCCATTCCTAATTCAACATCTTTTTTGATATTCTCCTTTAGATCAATCTTTTGGGTCACGGTGACAAAACCCAAGTAAGAATATTGAATTGTATACTGTTCAGGTGGTAGTGTGATAGAATAAAATCCATACTCATTGCTGGTGGTACCCGTTCCAAGTTCATTGATATAGACGTTAGCCCCAATAAGAGTTTCGCCACTCGCAGCATCCTTGATATATCCGCTGATGGTCCGTATATCTTTCTGACCCAATAGCGTTGAAGCAATAAATAATAAAAAAAACAATAAAAAAGGGAATTTCCTCATAAGCGTTTTGTAAAGTCTAAGAACGATTGAGCCGAAGAATTGTTAACCAAACGACTCGATAATTCCCTCAACAATTAATTTTTATTGACCAACCTACAGATGTTTTAGACATATTTAGTAGGGTATGGTCCAATGCTCCTTGATAAGTAAGCTTTGCCATCATGTATAGTTTGGGTAGCGTACTGGTTGGACTTTGATAATATATATTGAGCATAAGCTTGTGTACCACCCATATCCATATTGTCAGCATAGATGATAGCTCTTTCACTTAACATAGGTTCGAGCTGTTTAAACAAGGGTAGATAGAGATTTTTCCATCCATCTAAGAATAAGAAATCTATGGATTTATCCAGCTTTTGCAACGTCTGCATGGCATCACCAATCCTTATTTCTACGTATTCAATTAGTCCTGCCTCTTGGATATTGGATAGTGCTTTCAGCGCTTTGCTTTCGATTAATTCTGTGCTAATAACTTGACCTCCTGTTTCTCTGGCGCCATCTGCCAAGTAGATTGTAGAAATACCAAAAGATGTCCCGAACTCAACAATGTTCTGGCACTTATTTTTGATGATTAACTCTTTGAGATCCTTCCCTTGCTGTTGAGAGATGGGTAAATAGGCATCCTTAAAGTCAGAGGGCTGTAGAGGTCTGAAGATGGACTTTATGATCCCTCCGCCTATTTTTTTATAGTCATTTTGAGCATCATGGTGGAGCTCTTTTAATTTCTGTTGAACTAACTTTTCTTTTAAAATTTTCATATTGATTGATTTTTGATGTCTTTAAAATTAACTTGACAATAAGAAAGGTTGTCAACGTGACAACCCTTCTTTACTAAACTTAATGCGCTAATTTTTGCTCGATTTAGAATTTGCCATTTTGATTTTTCCATTCACTTTGTGGAGGGATAGTAGATATAACATCCCAATGTTCTACGATTTTGCCATTTTCTAATCTAAAGAGATCATAAAAAGCAGAATGTTCACCTTTGCCAAATTTTCCTTCGCTCAATGCTAATACGAAGTTGCCTTGTCCGAGTACTAAATGAAGTTTGTCGTATTCCATGACCAATCCATTCTCAGCAAAGTATTGCATGGCCGCCCCAAAACCCTCTAATCCATCAGCCACTGCAGGGTTATGCTGGATATATTTGGTAGGATTGATGTACTGAGTTATTTTTTCATTTTGGTGATTGAGCAATACATCATTTATAAATCCCTTGATTGTTGCTTTATTAGCCTCTGTTTTATCTAAATCCACTATAGCGGTCTCTCCGTCAAATTGTGTTCTTCCACTTGGGTTAGGGTCTTGTACCTCGATGAGGTTGTCCCAGTGTTCTACGATTTGACCATTTTCAAATCTAAAAACATCAAATCCTGCTTTCGGTCCAAAAAAGTCATATTCTGTATGGGTAAATACATATTCTCCGTCTTCAAATGCTCTAACCACGTTGGCCGAGAACCCTTGTGGGGGAGCGTGTTGCATCACTTCACCAAATCCTGCCAGACCATCTCCTACAGCCAGATTATGTTGAATGTATTTATTTGGATTAATGTAAGATATAGGTGTTTGATCTCCTGTGTTAAAACTGTTAAGTAATGCGACAACTTTGTCTTTCTTTGATAATTCCATGTTGTTATGTTTTAATGATTTAAGTGTTTGATATCTACTCATATTAATAGTAGATTGGTTCATAGTACCCATGAATTCTCCGGCTATGGGTGCCGACATGAATGGTTCAAGAGAAGCGTCCGATAGCGCTTTATTTTTCCAATAAACTGCTACGACTTGCTTACCAGACTCATTGGTACCGGTTAGTCTTTGTAAGAATCCTTCTCGTTTGCTAGTGAATTCAGTTTCTACTCTTTTGTTGAGCGCATTAAATGATTGTAGATCAGTTCCAGGTTTCACATCAAAAGTCATCACTTCCACGAATTCGCTACCTACTGCATCAAATGCCTCATTCATTTCATATCTTGACATCTCCATCGAAGGCCCGTCAATCATCTGCGCATAATCTGCGACAGAAGGGTCACTCATGAATTTTTGCATAGATGCATCTGCATCTTTTGCACTTTCCCAGAAAACGATTACAACATATTGACCATTTTCATCAACTCCGCTTTGCCTTTTTATAAAGCCAGGTTGATGTTTTGTGAAATTCGCCTCTACTTTAGCATCACGTTCATTGAATTTTTTAGGTTCAATAGTGGACTGAATGTTGAAGGTGGTTACCTCCATGACTGTTTTTTGGCTTATAACTTTTGTCTTGTCATCGAGGATGGTACTTCCTTTTTGATTACAGCTAAAGATGATTAGACTGGTAAGGAGCATTAATGCGACTAATAAATTCTTCATTTGTTTTAGTTTGATCACTGATTATTTAATTATGATCTAAAGCTAAGACTAGGTGAAGGCGAAATAATTATGAAAAAAGGTACGGTTAGTATAAAAATGGGAAATTTAGCTATTCGAGTTCCTATATTCTTCAGGCGTTTGGCCTATTCTCTTCTTAAAGTAGTTATAAAAATTGGAGGTTTCGTTGAATCCAGAGCCGTAGGCTATCTCCTTAATAGACAGCTTTGAGCGAATTAATTTTCTCTTGATATGGTTGAGACATATCTCATCGATGAATTCTTTAGCATTCTTATTAACTATACTACGAGTGATGCTATTCAATGTTTTTGTACTTACACCGATCATGCGAGCATAGTCCATCACTTTTAAGGTATCTTTATATTTATCTTCTACCAGCTGATTCAATCTTATGAACTCTTTGAGGTATTTCTTATCGTGATTAAAAGAGTTAATATGCGCTTTGATTCTAAATATTTTGCTGATAAGTATCTGTAGTTCACTTCTGATTATGCCAGGAGACAATGAATCATTGACCTCTATATATTCTTGATGTAGTCTATTTATGATTTGATCTATTTCTCGATATTGGTGATTTTTAAGCTTGAGTTTAGGGGATGCTAAAAATTCATTAAATATCAATAAAGACTTGAAGGCTTCATTTTCTTCAAAGTAACTACCCAAAAATTCAAAAGTAAATAAGATCAGTTGGCCATCAAGGGTGTCATCGGCAAATTTGTGGAGTTGATCCTTTCTAAGGATTATGAGTGAGCCTTTCTCACATTGATAGTCTTTAAAGTCCACTGAATGAATACCCTGACCTGAAGTGAAGCATAGGATGGCAAAAAAGTTCACTTGATGCAATTCAAAAGGAGAATGGTCAATAAAGGCTCTGTTTTTCAATTCACTTATGGATACCATGTCAAAATCCATTTTTGGATTGGTGGCATTCCTGAATTCGATCTTTTTCACGGATTCCTTCATAAGGGTGTTATTTCAGATAGTTTTTTATTGGCTTGCATTTGCGAATATGTCTTTTTTGTTTTCTACAAGACTTTATCAAAAATATGTTTTTAGTAATCTTGTTGTATATGATGCACACCTATTCCAGTTTTAGAGATGATGATAGATTCATAGTAACTGACTTTTCTTGTAATCCATCACAAGAACTTTTTGAGAAGGCTGGATTGTATAAAATTTTATGGAGTAAAGATCAATCTATAAGTGTTGTAGTAGATGGATATGAAGTGCAGCTTAATCCCAATGAGCTAATATTTTGTACTCCGATCAATGTGATGTCTGTACCGATGGATTCTCCCGGTCTTACTGCAATCCTATTCAATAAAGAGTTCTTTTGTATTCAGACGCATGATCAACAGGTCTCTTGTCAAGGTTTTCTTTTTTTTGGATCTGCGCAACCTCAGATTATCACAATCCCTGAAGATAAGGTAGGCTCTTTTGATACTATGTATAAAGATTTATTGGATGATATCATAGAAAAAGACCATTTGCAAGGTGAAATGTTACGCAGTACGCTTAAGCGATTGTTAATTAGCGCTACCAGGCTTCTTCGCAGAGATCTTAGCGACGGAATGGTAGCTGATCATAATTTGAACTTAATCAGAGAATTCAATTTGTTAGTAGAAAAGCATTTTAAAGAATATCATCGGGTGATGGATTATGCCAATATGTTGCATAAATCTCCCAAAACCTTGTCTAATCTTTTTAATAAGTATATTGATAAATCGCCACTGGCTATCATCAATGAGCGTATAGTATTGGAGGCTCGGAGACTACTATTGTATTCAGATAAGTCCAATGAAGAGATAGCAACAGATTTAGGCTATAAAGACGCAGGCCATTTTGCCAAATTTTTTAAAAAGCATCAAAAATTCAGCCCCTCCGTATTTAGAAAGAATAAGATAAAAGTAGCCCAATAGTCAAGAGTACTTATGAAAGGAATAATTGACCTTTTTTAAGGAAAAACTGACCTTAGTACAGCCTTAAAAGTGATTCATATTTGTGTGGTAAATAAAATTATAACACATAAATATTATATCATGAACAAGTTATTTTTATCCATCGTATTTGCGGCTTTAGTTACTTCAATTTTTGCACAAGAGCGGGTCGAACTGCATCAAGTTGATGGCGCCTTCACTACCGAACAAGTTACTCTTAAGGAAGGGGCATATCAATTTGATATTTTTAATGATGATGTAGATCATGAAGTTGGTTTCGTGTTAGTACCTAAAGGGAAGTATGATGCTGCTGATCATATTAAGTCCGCATATGTGACAGCACCAGTTGCTACTGGCAAAAACGTCACAACCAATGTGGTTAATTTAACATCTGGCGAATACGAATACTTCTGCCCATTGAATCCTACGCCTAAATATTCGCTGACAGTGGTCAAGGAGATTGAAAAAGTAAAATTGGTACAGACTCCTGGAGACTTTATTCAAAAAGGTCTTACTCTTGATGCAGGCACCTATCAGTTTGATATAGTCAATGATGGAGTAGATCATGAAGTAGGCTTTGTATTGGTACCTAAAGGGAAATATGATCCTGCTAATCATATCAAAACAGCTTATGTCAGTGCACCGGTAGCAGAAGGTACATCTTCAAAGACGGGAGTGGTCACTCTTTCCCCAGGATCTTATGAGTACTTCTGCCCATTAAATCCAACACCCAAGTATAGTTTGACTGTTAAGTAATCTTCAGACATTCAATATAGGATAGACCAAAAGTTGCTTTTGGTCTATTTTTTTTGCTGTCAAATCTATCGAGGTCTCGGTTCATCTATCCTGCAGAAGTCAAGTAGATTTGCGATTAGGTGTGAATGCATATATGAGAAATCCACCGAACCCTAACGCCATAAAGCTACTAAGAGGGGTATATGGTCTGAAGTTATGGATCAAATAGGAGATGAGCTGTTGAAAGTGATTTTGGCCGATCACAATAAATATGAGTACTGCAATGATAAATAGATAACCTAAGTACTTGATAATTATTGGATATCTCGATTCAGAGGATGATTTAATTAGTAGGATGCCTATAATGAGTCTGCCAAAGATAGCGCCATAATATAACCAGTTTTGTGATTCATTATCAGCTATCCAGTCCAATAGGCGATCAGGGTCGATCATAATAAGGATCCCGGCCAGCATGATTAATAGTCCTATGGTTTGGATTATTTTGCTCATGTAATTATAGGATTTAACTTAAGTAAAATACGATGAAAGTGCCGATAATTAAAGACTTTATGATTATCAGGCGACTTTTTTTGATGATTGGCCTTTAGTATCTGGCAGAGAGCCAAAGAATTCTCAAATCTAATAGTATTAGTATAATTTTAGTTGCTTTTAGTCGATCCTGATCCAGTACAGGGAATGAGTTGATTAAGTTTGTCAAAAATTGAATCGTTTGAAAACCCATTCTACTTTGCTTTCATTGTTGTTCACGATACTATTAATCTGTAGCTGTGACAGACAGACGAGTGATGACCATCAGGAAGTATTTCAACAATTGATGAAAGAGCACCTAAATGGAGCCAGCTTTAATCTCGGGGTGAGCATGACCGTATTCGCTCCCAAAGTGGGGATCAACTGGACAGGGGTTTGTGGGTTCAATGATTTGAAGAAGAAAGAACCCTTGGAGATCAATCGGCCCTTTCGAATTGCCAGTGTCACTAAGACATTTGTGGCAGCCACTATTTTGCGCATGGAGGAAGAGACTATGCTTCACCTCTCGGACCCAATTACTCAATATATCGATAGCTCTTATATCAACTTGTTGGTCAATGACGGTTATGAGCCCCACAAAATATCTATCTCCCATTGTCTTACGCACACAAGTGGCTTATTCAATTATGCTCAAGGAGGCCGATCATATCTTGATAAAGTCGTTGATGATCCTCATCATAAGTGGGACCGTAGGCAGCAATTGGAGCATGCCATGGAGTTCGGTTCGGCGGTAGGTCAGCCTGGAGAAGTATTTCACTATTCTGATACAGGTTATATCCTTTTGGGGCATATTATTGAGCAGATCACTGGGCAACATTATGGTGTAGCTATGCGTAAACTTTTGGCATTTGATCAATTGCAACTTGATCATACTTGGTTAGAATACTATGAGCAGCCCGGTGATAACATCCCAGAAGAGCTGTTCAGATATAATAGGGGAGAAGACTTCTCGCATTTTGATGCCAGCGTGGACCTATTTGGTGGAGGTGGGTTGATCTCAAGTACCTCAGATCTTGCAGTTTTCTTACAGGCTTTATTTAATGATGAAGTCTTTGATCGACCTGAGACATTGCAGCATATGCTCTCGGAGGTGAGCTATGGCGAAGATTATGATCCTGCAACAGACAAAAAATTCTTGGACTATCGCAAGGGCTTGTATAGAATTTCATTATATGGCATGGATGGCTACATGCATAGCGGCTTCTGGGGTACTGTTATCCTGCATATTCCTGATCTCAAGGCCACCATAGCAATCGATACATTAAATGGGAGTACGGATCGCTTGATCAAAAAAGTAGTTTGGTATTTGAAAAATTTAAAATCTGCCAACTGATGCAGGAGATTCATGTAGACATAAAAGATTTAGTTTTTGGATATAAGAAAGGAGAGCCAGTGCTCGATAATCTCAATATGAGTATTCCTAAAGGCTCTATTTATGGATTTTTAGGCAAAAATGGCGCTGGCAAGACTACTACTATTAGAAATATGCTTGGGCTACTTGAGCCAAATGCAGGATCGATTCATCTAGATGGCAAAGCGATCTCAAGACATGCACATCCACTACTTAGCAAGGTTGGGAGCCTTATAGAAAACCCCTCCCTGTATGAACATCTATCAGGTATTGACAATCTCAGAATCGTCTGTGCTTATTACGCAATCTCTTCGCAGATCATACCCTCTATATTGGATAAAGTCGGTTTGGGATATGCTGGCCGACTTAAGGCTAAAAAGTATTCCACTGGTATGAAACAAAGATTGGGATTGGCTATGGCGTTAATTCATGATCCAGAATTGCTCATTTTGGACGAACCTATTAGGGGATTGGATCCCGCTGGGATAAAAGAAATACGTCAGCTGATATTAGATATCAACGCACAAGGGACTACAATCATACTGTCCAGCCATATACTTAGCGAGATAGAACGGTTGGTGACCCATCTTGGTGTCATCGAAAATGGTTGTCTAAAGTATGAAGGGACTTATCAAAGCCTACTACAGCAGATTGATGCATCTACTCGATTGCTTATCAGGACTGCAGATCCTAAGTCTCTATTGCAGTACTTAGGCAATGATAAAGAGGCACATATTGACGGCAGCTATGTCAGTATTCCATTCACATCAGACCCTGATACCGCCCGATTGATCCAAGAAATTTATAAAGGTGGCTACGACCTGTATGAAGTTAGAAAGGATAAGAATGAACTGGAAAACATATTCTTAGGGATTACTAATCAAAATAGCCAATAAGATGATCAATGTATTGAAAGTAGAGTGGCTCAAAATTAAATCTACGCCCTTCTTGATTCTATTGTTTGTTTCGGCTTGTATGGTACCTTTTACCATATTGTTGCCTGTTTATTTCGACTCTTACAACATGGTTGACCTCAATAGAGACCCGTGGTCATTGCACTATTCTGGGGTGTTCGCCATCTTTTCTGTATTTATCATTACTCCTCTGATCATACTGATGACGACGACATGTGATTATGTAGATCACCATGCCAGAGCGGATAAGTTTAGGTATTGTACCCCGATATCGAGAAGGGAATTTTATTATGGGAAAGCCCTTTTCCTACTATTGATGATTATGGTCACTTTTGCGATACTTCCTTTGATGACAGCCTTATCGGGATACGTGGTAGATCTTTTTGTGCCTGAATATGAGTACAGCTATTATACTCCGAGATTGTCCTCAAGATATGCTGTCTTAAAACAAGTATTTATAGCCTCTCTTGGTATTTTAGGAATACAGTACTTCCTGAGTAGCTATTTTAATCACTTCATTATCCCCTTGGGTATAGGCATCTTAGGATCTATTATATCTTTTATCTTGGCAGCGTTAAATTCTCCGATCTCCCTATGGATACCTTATGATTATCCATTGATCGTTGCCGACCTTAAGATGTTTAAAAATGATCAAAATGAAGCGATGATAGGGGAGCTCTTGACTAAGGTTGAAGTATACAGCTTACTGGTCTTCATCGTATTTAGCTTTTTGGGGTGGATGGTTGTAAGAAGTAGAAATATCAGTGACTAAGAAAGAATGCATCATATGAGGATACATCGATTTGGCGTGGTGCTTATAATTCGATAGTGCCCTACTTTGCCGAAAGGTTGACCTGCCAAGATATCCCATATTTATCTTGACACCACCCAAATTTTTTACCAAAACCATAATCTCCTTCTCCCTGATAGTTGTCCAGTGGCACCATCACTTGCCCCCCATCTACAGATAGCTTTTCGAACAAAGAATGTATTTCTTCCTCAGTATCACAGGAGACAAATAAGGATACGCCAGGCGTGAAAGACCAGGCATGATTATAGTTGCTCTCGGAGATCATGTACTCCACGCCATTAAGCTCAAATAGCCCATATTTTATCAACTCTGGGGATCCTCCAGCCTCACCATCATCATATTTGGTTATACCTTTAATCTTAGAATTTGGGAATAGAGATATATAGAAGTTGATGGCTTCTTCCGCTTTTCCGCATTGCTGACCTACAAACGTGAGAAATGTGGTTGTTTTCATTTTAAATAGATTTCTTGCAAGATAATCCTTTTGAGGGTCGCAATACCTTCTACTATTTATGATTTAATATCTCGATTTGGATGGATGTAGAATTGATAAGTTCAAATATATGGGGTAATTCCATCTGTGTTTTATAATTATCTCACCGATTTATTTTCGCACTCCTCCAAAGTATTTCTCTTCTCAATATGTGGGGGACAATTGACATTCCATTCTTTCTGCTGGAACTTTAATAGTTGCTACCATGTCTTGTTAAGATCCTTTAAGATGGTCTCTCCATCAATCAATATATTGCCACTTGGATCAGTGCGGTGAGCCTCGTTTGATCTAAGTAGCTTCTAAGTGTATCGTAAAGGTGCTACCCTGATCCTTGACGGAGGATATCTCTAATCGTCCTTTGAGTTTTTCAATCACACGCTTTGTAATGGTCAGTCCGAATCCTGTGCCTTCATATTCTTTGTTAGTATGTAGTCGCTGAAATGGCTCGAATATCTTTTCTTGATGCTCCAGATCGATACCAAGACCATTATCCTTTATATTGATAGCAACCTCTTGACCATGTGCAGTGGCAGAGATTTCTACCTTTGGCTGATCAGCACGGTTATACTTGAGGCCATTGTCTATGATATTTTGCAGTACCAGCTTCAAGAAACTCTCTGTACCCACAACCTTCGGTATATAGCCATGGATCTGGATTGTTTCTCGTCTGTCAGTAGATTGTCTGCGCTCTACGATGATCTGTTGTAATAGGGTATGGACATCTACGGACTGCAACTTGATCTGGGCTTGATTAGTAGATAGTTTAGTATAGACTAATAAGTCTTCTAAGGTCTCTTGCATATGCTTAGCGCTCTGGGAGGCATAGGAGAGGTACTCCTGTAGACTCGGATCGTCATAGTCTTTTACCTTTTGTGCGATCAGTGTCTGAAAGCTGATCATCGATCTGAGAGGCGTCTTGAGATCATGAGAGACGACGTAGTTGAAATTTTTGAGGTCTTTATTAGCTTCTCGGAGTTCGAAATTGAGTTGATTGAGTCGGATGTTTTGGCGTTCGAGTTTCTTGTTGAGGTTTTTATTGAGTCGTAAGAATCTTTTATTCGTATTGATGGTAATCCACGACAGGCAGGTGGACAGTATGAGGGCGACGAATATGTAGATATAGCTTTCGTGGTTTTCTACGTGCATGTTCTGTATAGGGCCCTGCCAGACTGTATAGATTGCTGGAGCGACGAGACAAAATATAATCCAATAGATGAGATAGGTCTTGTTAGCTCCGAGCTTATTATCAAAAAAAAGTAGGGCCAATATGGGTAAAAGGAGAATCTCTAATCCATTCACTCCGAGGCCATAGATCATCAAGGCAATACCGATGATGAGCGGGAATACTATGTAAAAAAGAACCCTCGCCACATCACTCCTCTTCTTATAGTTTAAATAGAGCAGAGTAAAAGAGATAGCCATGACGGTCGGATTGATGACGAAGTCATCCCAACTGAGTAGTCGTGGGAATAGGATCAAATCAAAAAAGGCTAATAGTCCTACAACTACTGCGATGATATTGATGGTTTTGATGATCAGTCGATCATCCAATCTTGTCTCTTTAGTAAATCCAAGGTGTATCACACGCTGAATAGAATCCATAAATAAAGTCAGCATAAAAGCACAGTCACTTTTAATGAGTTAATAGTATTGATTTGAATAGATTCTATAAAAACGGTGGGTATCTTGGGGCCAGCGAAATTAATATATAAGCCATTCACTATAGATGATAGTATGAGACTTTAACATTTTTTATGTGGCTACCATATGATGATAAGATCTCGGCGATGTAGGACATTAGGGATCACCCATGTGCCCGTCATAGATGATGGGATGGAGCCGTCATCTCGATTACATGGCGTATTCTATTATTTGTGTGCCATTCCATTTGTAGTATTTCTCCTTTCAAATGCCCCTATCATCATGCAACTGACCAAACATTGAATAACCT
>JAHDDE010000059.1 GCA_020629515.1 Saprospiraceae bacterium
ATCTAAAATTAGGTACCCTTTTCTTACCCAAGGCCGCTAAATCTACTTTACCAATCTTAGCCAAAAAGTGGACATACGCAGACCTTATCCTCCACTGCTGCAACCACATATCGTCGAGACGATTCAGTCCTTTTTCCAAAGTAACATATATTAATGTATTAGCACCAGATTGATAATTGTTCATTAGCATATACAACACAAATGAATAAGAAAAAAGAGAATTCCAATGCAGAGTTGCGACTGTTGGTTTTAGGTTAATCAAATAATCCAGATCCGCCCTTGCTTTTGTATATTGACGGATATAAATGTACGCTACTCCTCTTCTTAAAATTGACATGAAGTTTTCCATAGGGTTGTCTGGCATATTGACTTGAAAATATTCTACAGAATCCTCGGCCATTTGAACTAATTCCTCATAATCACGTCTCAACAAATAATAAAAATACCTTATCGCATGGATTCTAATGATGACAATTTCTGTTTGACCTCGGAAGACCAATTTATCCATATCTTTTATTGTGTTTTCATAATGAATCATATCATCTAGTGGAAGAAAACTTTTACCAGATAAAATGTGCTGTGCAAACTCAAAATATAGCTTAGAGACCTTTCTTTTCAATTGAATCTTAGCTAATGTAGTATTATGAATGGTTGAATATTTCAGATATTTTTTCTGATCTATATGATTAAATGCATAGTGATATTCTAAATATTCAGATAATAAAATAACCAAATCTAAAATCTGCATTTTGATTGCCTCAGCCAACAATTTTTCTGAATAGTAAACCGCTAATTTGATGTAACTAAATTCAAGCATAGATTTTATTGCAGCATATCTTTTGTATAAGTTAATTACCCTTTTGCCCTTAGCTGTTCTAGATATTTTTTGGATGTCAAAAAAAAGCACTTCATTAATCAGTTGGTTCTCTAGTCGATTCAGCGTTCTAATCATAGATTTCATGCTTTTATTAGGACAGTATAGCGAATGAAGCTTTTCCACAGAACTAACATTATTGTTGAGTAGAAATTCAACTATACCTTTCTTTTGGAATCCTAAAGCATCAATTCCATTATTGAATTTTAATTCATCAATTTGAATATTTGGAACAAGTTCCAATATCTTGTATATTCTCTCAATAACATTCATAAGTATCTGATTATGTACATTTTATGGAATTTTTTAATTTTTTATTAAAAAAATAAATTGTCCATATTCTCAATGTACAGTCTGAAAAATGAACATTCAAATTACATACTTTTGAATAGTTAAATCGGTTCTGCCATTTTTTAAATATATGTGATGTAATCCGTTTACTCAAATCACTGTATTACTGGTATTTATAAAGAAATATAAAATCAAAATTTCATTATAACTTGTCCTAAATAGCAATAATTTGTCTTTGTTTGGCGAAGGTAACGAGCATTATCTTTGAGCGTATTACTCAATACTTTTAAATCAAACAAAATGCAAAGAATAATAGGAAGCGATGTTACGGATATATAAAGATAAAAAACACACTTCGACGGTCTTTACAAGGGTTCTTTTGAATCCTTGTAATTAAGACCAAAAAAGAAGTCTAAGACATATAAAATTTAATAAAGGGTGTTTACAAAGGGGTTATAAGTAATTATGGCCCCTTTACATTTTTCATATGCCCAATAAAAAAATGGCTGGCTCTTTGGCAAGTGTAATTCTTTGTTTTTGCCAAGACTTTATCTGAAATGTCCGTATACTTTCATGTTCATCTGAAATGTTAGATGCTATACATAAACGCAAAGTTGGACTCACACATTGACATATACTTTTCAGCAATGAATTGTTTCTATATGGTGTCTCAATAAAAATATGGGTATACTTTTCTGTCCTTATACGCTCCCCTATCAATTTTAGCTTTTTCTTTAGATCATTCTCCTTAATGGGAAGGTATCCATGAAAAACAAACTGCTGCCCATTAAATCCTGATGCCATAAGCGACATTATAATTGAAGACGGACCAGACAAGGGTGAGATTTCATAACCCTTTGACCTGCAATAATCTACCACTCTATAACCCGGATCAGCTACACAAGGTGTCCCTGATTCTGACATTAATCCGATATCCTCATTAGAGCCGACCATTTTTTCTATAAGCCCTATATTATTACTTGGCTCCCTTTTATCTAATTCGATGAACTCACACGCATCTATATCAAATGCGGGTATTATTCGCTTGATAAATCTCCTAGCAGTTCTGGCTCGCTCTACTATGAAACGATCCAATGCCACTACTCGTTTAGGTACTATAGGAGGAATATACTCTAAAGCATCATCAACAATTGTAACAGGTATTAGGTATAGGGTAGGCATGGATTTGAATATATTTGTCTTACAATGATTCAAGAGCAAGATAGTTATACTATTAAAATCAAGCAGTTTGAAGGACCATTTGACCTATTGCTTTTTTTTATAGAACGTGATGAGATCGACATCATGGATATCCCTATTTCTCAGATAACTGAAGATTTCTTAAAATACATCCGCCAACTTGAAATTCTCAATATTGATGTTGCCAGTGAATTTATACTTGTTGCTGCGAGTTTGATGCGGATTAAAGCCAAAATGCTCTTACCAAGACCAGAGCTTGACGAAGAAGGGAATGAAATAGATCCCCGCGAAGAACTCGCTCAAAAATTATTAGAGTATAAACGATTTAAAGATATACTCGGAGACCTAAACAATTTGGCCGAAGAAAGAGAAAAAATCTCTCATCGTGGCAATACCAAGAAAGAACTTCGTACAATAGCGACCAAAGCATTAGTTGATGTGGAGTTAGAATCTCTGACATTGTTTCGATTATTTAAAACTTTCGAAAATGTCATGAAACAACTCGAAATCAGAAACACCAAACCAAAACATCTTGTCTATAGGTATAACTATACTCTTGAGGAGCAAAAAGAATATATTCTTGATAAAATAAGAAGCAAAGCCAATAGTAGTTTTGAGACAGTATTTAGTGGATTAAGGGATCGCTTACATTGCATTATTACCTTCTTAGCTCTATTAGAATTGATCAATGCTGAAGAAATATTCATCACAACTGGAATCAGTATAAATAACTTCGCAATAAGCACCAAAAGACCAAATTAAACTTTCAAGAATCAAATAAAAATTGGACAAACTCATCAATCTCTTATATCAAAAGTGGCGTTACACACAAGGAGCAGAAGAACTTATAAATTAGAAATGACAAGAGTAATATTAAATACTGTTCAATTTTTATGGTTTATTCCTCTTTCATAGACAAGATATAAAGTTATCTTTGCGGCAAAATTTGGAAACCCTCAGTACTAAGATATATGGCAAACGTTGGAGAAATTAAGCAAATCATCGGACCTGTAGTAGACGTAAGCTTTGGCGCTAATGATTCTACTCTTCCAGAAATTATGAACGCCTTGGTTGTTGAAAAGGCTAATGGCGACAAAATAATATTGGAATGTCAGCAGCATCTTGGGGAAGATAGTGTAAGAGCTATTGCTATGGATGCTACAGATGGTTTGACCAGAGGCACCAAAGTTACGGACTTAGGAAAACCAATATCAATGCCTATTGGCGATGCCATCAAAGGAAGGCTATTTAACGTGGTAGGAGAAGCTATAGATGGTATATCCGAAATTACAGAAGGCGATAGAAGAGAAATTCATCAAAATCCACCTGCTTACGAAAACTTGTCTACTGAGACAGAAGTACTTTATACTGGGATCAAAGTAATCGACTTAATTGAGCCTTACTCTAAAGGAGGAAAGATTGGTTTATTTGGAGGTGCCGGAGTAGGAAAGACAGTATTGATACAAGAATTAATCAATAATATCGCAAAGGGATATGACGGTATATCTGTATTTGCAGGAGTAGGTGAAAGAACAAGAGAAGGAAACGATCTACTAAGGGAGATGTTGGAAGCAGGCATCATCAATTATGGCAAAGATTTTATGCATTCTATGGAAGAAGGGGGATGGGATTTGTCTAAGATAGACAAAACTGCCTTATTGGATTCTAAAGCAACATTTGTCTTCGGACAGATGAACGAGCCTCCAGGGGCCAGAGCAAGAGTAGCATTGTCAGGATTGGCCATTGCAGAATACTACAGAGACGGAGACTTATCTGACCCTCAAGGAGGCAAAGACATACTCTTCTTTATTGATAATATATTCAGGTTTACTCAAGCAGGTTCTGAGGTATCTGCCCTTTTAGGTAGGATGCCATCTGCAGTAGGATATCAGCCTACTTTGGCCACTGAGATGGGTAGAATGCAAGAAAGAATTACATCTACCAAGAGAGGATCAATTACTTCAGTACAAGCGGTATATGTACCTGCGGATGATTTAACAGATCCGGCACCTGCAACGACTTTTGCTCACCTTGATGCCACTACAGTATTAAGTAGAAAACTGGCGTCAGAAGGGATTTACCCTGCGGTAGACCCGTTAGATTCTACTTCGCGAATCCTTGATCCAGCAATTATTGGAGATGAGCACTACAACACAGCATTTAAAGTAATCAATATACTTCAGAGATATAAAGAACTCCAAGATATCATTGCCATCTTGGGTATGGAAGAATTGTCTGAAGAAGATAAATTAATTGTACATCGAGCAAGAAGAGTACAGAGATTTTTATCACAGCCATTCCATGTAGCCGAGCAGTTCACAGGTTTACAAGGTGTATTAGTACCTATAGAAGATACTATCAAAGGTTTCAACATGATCTTGGACGGTGAAGTAGATGAATATCCAGAGTCAGCATTCAACTTAGTTGGCAATATAGAGGATGCCATTGCAAAAGGTAAAAAGCTTCTCGAAGAGGCCAATGCTTAATCACATAAAATCTGACCCAAAGTGAATCTAACTATATTAACTCCAGAAAAGGAAGTTTTTACTGGCAGCGTTAAGTCAGTCAAAGTTCCAGGTACATCAGGACAGTTTGAAGTGCTTGCTGGACACGCAGCGATAGTATCATCATTGACGGAGGGAGAAGTCAGAGTATTAGACACAAGTGGTCAAAAAATATCTTATACTATAGAGAGAGGATTTATCGAAGTATTTAACGATGAAGTCTCTCTCTTAGTTAGAGGTCTACAGGCTCAATAGAGCTCACAAACAACTATTCTTCTCCTACTCACTTTTTATTTATACTTATATACTAACTTTATTGGTATAACGATTATCCAATAAAGTGGTTTGTGGTGGATCTTATCTATCGAAAAGCAAAATATAAAGAGTATCTTAAGAAGATAGAACTGATCAACGATCAGCATAATGTGGACACTGAATTAGACCATACTGATCTCATAAAAAACAACATCAATGAGATCTTAGAAGATCTAAGAGATAAATCTGATCTAAATGAGTTAAAGATAGTCTACACTCTCACATTAGTACCATTAATTGGAACACTTGTCTATCACAGTTATCATAATGGCCTAGGTCTTTCATTCTTTTATCTCGTCTTGTTGCTGACCTTTTTCTTGTACGTTAACACAAGCATGAAAGGAGTGATCAATAATAATAAAGAACTAAAATGGACAGAAAATAAAAATGGGCAGGGCGAAAAAATTTTCTTGTCCCATAAGATAACCTATGTTGAATCAGCAATAGGAATTAAGCAGAAAAGAGTAGAACTCGTGTCTCAATACTATATGTTGTTTTTTGCTCCTTTGATGTATTATTTGTACAAGGTGATATATTCTTCAACACCATTTGGATCTGAGTTGACCAGCTTATTGATCGCTTATGTCATATGCATACCTTTTTGGTACATCTTTTTTTCGACCGAAATGAATAATTATCGATCATCACGAGATCTATTAACTCAATACCAAAATGAAGTATTGATACCAAGTATTAAAAATGAAAATACTTGACCTATTATATTTAATAAAGACACATAAGTACTTTTATTAATACATTCATCTTAAAGGTTTTAAATTCGTATCATTTTTTATCATCATAAATGCCCGTAGTTTATGGCCAACAAAGAGGTGTCATTCAGTTACTTGAATGAATTAAATGAAATCCAAAGAAAAGCGGTTGAAACCGTAGACGGGCCAGTAATGGTTATTGCAGGTCCGGGTTCAGGTAAGACCAGGGTCCTTACCTATCGAATCGCCCACTTGATCAATGTAGGAGTTGCACCATGGCAAATTTTGGCTTTAACCTTCACTAACAAGGCAGCCAGAGAGATGAAAGAGAGAATCGAAAAAGTCGTTGGGCCTCGAGCTCAAAAAGTTTGGGCAGGGACTTTTCATTCATTATTTGCACGTATACTTCGCGTAGAAGCTCATCATCTCGGATATCCCAATGACTTTACCATATATGATACTGACGACACAAAAAGTGTAATCAAGGAAGTATTGAAACAGATGAGTCTCGATACCAAGGTATACTCTCCAGGGGCAGTCCGATCTCGAATATCTTCTGCTAAAAGTAATCTTATCACACCAAAGGCCTATGCCGTCAATGAAGAAATGCTAACCTATGATCGAATGAATAGGATGCCACTCATGCATATGATCTATGATAAATATGTGAAAAAGTGTATGCGTGCCGGAGCGATGGACTTTGATGACCTTTTACTCCAAATGTTTAGGCTTTTGTATCAGAATCCTGAAAACGTCAAAGCAAAATATCAACGTCAATTTCAGTATCTTCTTGTTGATGAGTTTCAGGATACCAATTTTTTGCAATATGAGATCATGCGTCAATTTGTGAACTATGAAGATAGTCCAAGAAACATTTGTATTGTTGGCGATGATGCCCAGAGCATCTATTCATTTAGAGGAGCTACTATTGAAAATATTCTACAATTTGAATCTGATTTTCCTGATGTACAAACATTCAAATTGGAGAGAAATTATAGATCTACACAGCATATTGTTGAGGCTGCTAATGGTGTAATTTCATACAACCAGCGACAAATTAAAAAGAAAATATGGACAGATCGGCCTGGTGAAACGAAAATTAAAATAGTCAAGACCCTAACTGATACTGAAGAAGGGAAAAGAGTAGCTGATTCCATAATAGAACAGAAAAATCGCTACAACTTAGAAAATACAGAAATAGCTATACTTTATAGGACCAATGCTCAATCTAGAGTATTTGAAGAATATCTGCGACGGTACAATATAGCCTATCGTATATATGGTGGCCTTTCCTTCTATCAAAGAAAAGAGATTAAAGACCTTATGGCCTATATGCGACTCACCATTAATCCAAAAGATAATGAAGCATTTAAACGAGTAATAAACTATCCTAAAAGAGGTTTTGGCAATAAGAGCTTAGAATCACTCATTCAATTTGCAGAAGATAATGATATAAGCATATTTGAGTCTATCCCAATGGTGGAAATGACCAAAAGAGCAAAAACGATTTTGACAGATTTCATGCGTTTGATCGCTAATTTTAGGATTAAAGCAGAAAAAGCCAACGCATATGATACTGCTATGTATATCTCTAAAAAATGTGGGATAACAGATCTCTTAAAAAGCGATAATAGTATGGAAGGCATGTCAAGATTGGAAAATATCAATGCACTCTTAGACGGTATTCAAGAATTTGTGGAAGACGACGAACTTGAGCCAGGGGAAGAAATCGCAGATAAATCTTTGGCTAAGTACCTACAAAATATTGCTCTCATAACTGATATGGATGAAGATAAGGGGAATACTGATGTGGTCACCTTGATGAGCGTACATGCCGCTAAAGGCTTAGAATTCAGATCAATTTTTGTGGTAGGGTTAGAAGAAAACTTATTTCCATCTTTCATGTCACTAAGCGATCCAAACCAACTTGATGAAGAAAGAAGATTGTTTTATGTGGCTATAACAAGAGCAGCAGAATTGTTGACATTGACCTACGCCAATAGCAGATATCAATATGGCCAAATGCGTTTTAATGATCCAAGCCGTTTTCTTGAGGAGATTCCACCTGAAAATGTGGATTCAATTGTACCCCTCAAACCTAAAGCTCAATTTGGAGAGCCAAGGGTGTTGGGTGGTATTGGCTTAAAGCCTATCAGCTCTAAAAAGTCAATGCCAAAAGTAGATGTTGCGAATTTCTCTGCCAATAGTGCTGAAGAGATAAAAGAAGGCATGAATGTACTTCATATGAAATTTGGAGAAGGAGAAGTATTAGCAATTGACGAAAGGAATGTAGCTACTATCCACTTCCATCAAGTACCGGAAAATCCTAAAAAGAGGATCATGTTGCAATATGCCAAGCTACAAATTTTGAATTGATGAATATTGCTGGCCAAACTTCGCTGATCAAGCAGAAGGCCCTGGATTTAGGATTTATGAGTATCGGTATAGCCAAAGCTGAAAAAATGGATGCTGAGGCTAAAAAGTTAGAGGCATGGCTCAATCAAAACCATCATGGCAAAATGGCATATATGGCCAATCATTTTGATAAAAGAATAGATCCGACCCTTCTCGTTCCTGACGCAAAATCCGTGATTAGTCTTAGCTATAATTACTTCAATCCTAAAGAACAAGAGGATCCAGAATCACCCAAAATATCGATGTATGCTTATGGCCAGGATTATCACCACGTCATTAAAGCAAAGCTGCATACTTTACTTAATTACATTCAAGAAGAAATTGGTGAAATCAATGGAAGATGCTTTGTTGATTCTGCTCCAGTATTAGAAAGGGACTGGGCTAAACGTAGTGGCATAGGGTGGATCGGCAAACATACTCTACTTTTATCCAAGAAGAGAGGATCATATTTTTTTTTGGCTGAATTAATATGCGATCTTGAATTAGAATATGACGTCCCAACCTCTGATCATTGTGGGACTTGTACTAAATGTATAGAAGCTTGCCCTACTGATGCTATAAGTCCACAAGGATATATCCTTGATGCTCGCAAGTGTATCTCTTATCTCACCATTGAGTTAAAAGAAGAAATACCCATAGAGTTTAAAGGTCAGATGGATGGATGGATGTTCGGTTGTGATATCTGCCAGCAAGTATGTCCTTGGAATCGATTTTCAACACCGCATGATGAACCAAAATTTGAGCCTAAAAACCAACTCCTTGAGATGTCTAAAACCGATTGGGAAGAAATAACCCAAGAAGTTTTTAGTAAGGTTTTTAGTAAATCTGCTGTTAAAAGGACGAAATTCAAGGGATTGAAAAGAAATATTGAATTCTTATCACACTAAAAGGCATAAAAATTGAGTAATGAATAGTATAGCTTAAGTACATATGCCGATAAAAACCTATCAAAAATACATCGTTGCTGCCGTACCATTAATCATCGCAGGACTATTGGTATACTATTTCAACGACATATTTATGTATGTAGCTATAGCATGGGTCGTTTCTATGATTGGAGCACCGTTGAATAATTGGTTGAATAAATATATAGGCAGAACTGCGGCCGCCATAGCCACATTATTTTCATTCGCTTTTATCCTATTACTTATATTTTGGATGTTTATTCCTCCAATAGTCCAGCAGACCAGGAATTTTGCTAATATAGATTATGATCAGTTGGCCTTGAGCTTTGAGGAGCCTCTTAATGATTGGAACGAATGGCTAATCGAGAAAGGGTTGCTCACTGATGAAACTCCTGATAAAAAGGACCCCTCAGAAGAAAAAATAGTTGAAGATCCAATATCTCAAGAGATCATCCAAATCGATTCGATATATCAAAATAATGGTAAAGCCTCAGGGTTAACTCTGGTAGTCAATGTCCAACCGACACACGAGGAGCATAATCAAAATGACCAATTTCAAGTATCCCATTCAGACGATTTTTTTGAAAGAGCCAAGAAAAATATTCTTCAATTCTTTAACCCATCTCGAGTCACAGGACTGTTTAGCTCTATTGTAGGGTTCTTGGGTAATCTTTTAATTACCATCCTTTCTGTTCTATTTATAGCCTTTTTCTTCCTAAAAGAGCAAGGTCTATTTACAAGAATCATCAGATCTATAGTGCCTAATGATTATGAAGATGGAGCCATCCATGCAATAGACGAAAGTGCCAATCTACTTATGAGATATTTTATAGGCATTGCTATTCAAGTTTTCATAATTACGCTTTTTGTAAGTTCTTTTTTAAGCTTCCTCAATTTTGAGAATGCTTTGCTTATCGGTTTTTTTGCCGCCTTGATGAATGTAGTGCCGTATATAGGTCCGATCCTTGGAGCGGCATTCGCTATGATCATTGTAGTCTCTGCTAATCTCGACGTTTCCTTTTACGATGTGCTTTTACCAAAGATTTTGAAAGTGTTGGGGGTTTTTGCCAGCATGCAATTGATTGACAATTTCATCATTCAGCCCAATATATTTTCCAAGAGTGTCAAGGCTCATCCATTAGAAATATTCATAGTAGTCTTGATGGGTGCTAAGTTAGGAGGCGTAACAGGAATGATTTTAGCTATACCGGCCTATACAGTATTACGAGTGTTGGCTAAAGTATTCTTAAGCGAATTTAAAGTGGTCCAACGAATCACCGAAGGCCTCTAATAAAAAAGATTGAAGGAGTTATTTGCCGCACAATTAAAACCTTAACTCCTTCAACCCTCAGTATTACTTAACTTGGATCTTGCTTAGCGAATACCTTCTGTAGTAAAGGAGTTACTCGTTGACTTACATCCGTTCTTATTCCATCTTCCTTTTTTTCTACAAGAGCGAATAATCCACTTAGAGCCTCATGGGCTACATAATCATCCAATCTTGGATTAGCATCAGCTAACAAAGGAATTTTGTTGTAAGCATTCACAGCATCCTCCCAGTAAGTTACGGCATTAAATTTTTGTAATGACTCCAATAACACTGGCTGAAACTCGCCATATAAAGCGTCATAAGTCTGTCTATTGAGATATGTAGTCGCTGCATTTCTTTCACCCATTAATATGCTCATGGCGTCAGATATGGTCATACCCTTAATTGCGCTTAGAAAAATAGGTCCAGCCTTAATTGCTGCGTCTTCTGCAGCTCTGTTAATTTTTTCTAAGATAATATTCTCGACATTAGTGAATCCAGGTATAACCTTGAGGCGTTCAGTTACTTTTCTTGCTTCTTCAGGCAGCAGGATCTTATATGTCGACTTAAAGTAACCATCTTTCTGCGATAAGAATCCCACCGCATCATCTGTACCTACATTGAGGGCCTCTTTTAACCCATTTGCAATTTCGGCATTCGTCAAAGGCACATCTATGAGATCGCCTAGCGATGCCGGACATCCCATAAAAGTTAAGCTAAATAATAGAGGTAATAAATATTTCATCTTCAACATTTTTTTTAATTCATTTTCTTAACGCACAGCACAGAAATTATTGAGTTACTCTTGTGTTAAATCTCGATAATCACTTTTGCTCTATCTACTTTTCCTCCAACAGGCGGATTCAACTTGCTCAAAGATACTTTTACCTTATTCACTTTATCATCAGCGGCCTTTATCTCTTCAGCTATATCATATGCTAAGCTCTCGAGCAACTGATATTTTTTCTGCATAAATCTTTCTGTGATTTTATATACCATTTCATAATTCATGGTATTCTCTATTCGATCATTTGGATCTTGTGACATTTTGATGTCAACCTCAACATCAACTATAAAATTATTGCCTACCCTTCTTTCAAATTCATAATACCCATGAAATGCATAAAACCTCATTCCTTGGAGAGCTACTACGGCCATATCTACGTATCAATTTTAACGGTTTAAAAAATGAACGTAAGATATTCTTATATCATCGTTCTTAGCCAATAAAATACAATTCTTTCCCCTCATAAATTTGTAGCTTCAAAAATTCTTAAATTTTAATTATGGATAATAAAAACTACTTTCTCAACGAGGTTCCTAAATTAATAGGTCGCTTGAGAGAAGATCATGCTCCTACATTTGGGATAATGACTCCTCAACACATGTTAGAACATCTAATATGGGTTACTAAATCATCTATTAAGGACATGGGGACTCCTCCTGATGAATCTGAACTAAGCGTTGGGCAGCAAAAGTTTATGCACTTTGTCAAATCCAGAAAGCCTATGGAATTCAGAGGAACAAAAGACGGTGCTAAGCTAAATGATCTACGTATGCCATCATTGGATGCCGCCAAAACAGAACTTCAAGTCGCTGTTGATAGATTATTAGCCGATCTCTCCAGTCGAGGTGCAAAACCCTATTATAACCCTATGATGGGAATCCTCGCACCTGATGAAATGCTATCTTTTCATAAAGTGCATTTTGTGCATCACCTCGAAGATCAATACCAACTAAAGACTAAGGCGATATAATCGCAACATTGTTGCATGATATATTTGCAACATTGTTGCATGATATATATCTTTGATTTTAAATAACAACAATCATGGGTGAAATCGTAAAGTGTTCAATAATCTTTAGTGCAGTAATTTTATGCATAACCTCTTGCAGTGATGATGATCCAGTGATAGTAAACGAAGAAGAAGTAATTACTACCCTACAATATAACCTTACCCCTACCGATGGTAGCGGGACTGTACAATTGACCTTTAGAGACTTAGATGGTGATGGAGGACAAGATCCTGAAATAACTGGAGGAGTGCTTAATAGTAACACAACATACACAGGTGAGTTAACGCTTCTTAACGAACAAGAAAATCCCGTAGCCTCGATAAGTGCAGAAGTCGAAGAAGAAGCCGATGAACATCAATTTTTCTTTAGTACTAATATCTCTGGCATGACTATTTCTTATGACGATATGGATTCTATGGGGTTTCCTGTAGGATTGCGCACTATAATCAATACTGGTTCAGCTGGGTCAGGTATACTCACGATCATACTTAGACACGAGCCTGCCAAAGCTGCTTCCAACGTATCTAATGGTGATATAGGTAATGCTGGTGGAGAGACAGATATAGAAGTGAATTTTAGCATAAGTGTGGAATAAGTTAATCTATACAATCCTCTATAGTTGTATGACCTTGGTTACATATAGCCAAGACTGTACAATTAATATATCCGGAAAAATTTCTGATCACGATACTCATCGCTCTCTCGAATCGGTGAATATTTATATCAAAGAAGTACAGAGGGGTACGGTCAGTGACTCAGCTGGTCATTTCTCTATAGAGAATCTATGCCCTGGAGAGTATCATTTAGGCATCAGTCATATAGGCTGTGAGACTCAACAGTACTATGTCAATCTAAAGCAGGATACCTCTCTGCTTATAGAGATGGAGCATACCTCTAATGTATTAGATGGTATCACAATAAGTGGCAGCAGTACAGATGCATCTACTAAAAATGTAAATGTAATTAACGAGCAGGCTATCCAAGATAATGCTCAAGAAAGTTTGGCAGGACTCATTGAAGGTATCGCTGGTGTAAGCTCTATCAAAAATGGGTCTTCTATAGCCAAACCAATTGTACACGGGTTATATGGCAATCGCCTAACCATACTTAACAATGGTGTGTCTCAAAGTGGACAACAATGGGGAGCTGATCATAGCCCTGAAATAGACCCATTGGTAGCTAATAAACTCAGAGTAATCAAAGGGGCGAGCGCATTGGAGTATTCAGGGTCTAATCTGGGTAGTGTAGTCCTCATCGAACCACAGAAAATAAAAAAAGAACCTCATCTGCATGGTAAAGCGCAAATGTTTTACGAAACGAATGGAAGAACCTTTGGCGCCAATATACAGTTGCAACAACACAAAGGTGATTTAGCTTGGAAAGTAAACGGAACCTTCAAGAAAGGTGGAGATCAAAAAACACCTAACTACTTTCTGAACAATACTGGAATTCAAGAAAACAATGTGGCTCTCCAACTCGAAAAAACCTTCACAGATTACTGGACGGCTGATTTATATTTTAGCTCATTCAATACAGAATTAGGAATACTACGAGGATCGCATATTGGCAATCTCACGGATCTGGAATCAGCCTTTCAAAGAGAAGTTCCATTTTTTACAGAATCTGAATTCAGCTATACAATTGAAGCACCGAGACAGCACGTAAATCATCAGCTATTAAAAATTCATTCTCAATACTTCTTTAATGATAATGAGCACTTAGACTTAACGGTAGCCGCACAGCTTAACGATCGAAAAGAATATGACATACGCCGAGGCAATAGATCAGATATACCAGCATTAGATCTATCACTATATTCATTTTTTGGTGAATCCAAGTATCAAAAAGAATACGCCAATGATTTAAAAATCAATTTAGGCATTCAATCCACTTTTACAGAAAATACAAATAACCCTGTGACAGGTATTCTGCCACTTATTCCAGATTATAGATCAGTTGAGTCTGGAATATATGGTATCATTACTAAACGTAGAGATCGAAGTTTTCTGGAGCTCGGAATACGCTATGATCACATCTACCAAAATGTCCCAACCATAAGTAATACGTTGCCCCGAGAAATAATAAGATATACTAATAGGTATAACAATCTTAATGGGTCAATCGGAATTACCTACAACTTCAGCGATCATTTTGCCCTGTCAGCCAATTCTGGAATAAGTACAAGAAACCCAGGGATCAACGAACTATACAGTGGAGGATTGCACCAAGGAGTTAGCGGTATCGAAGAAGGCGACCCAAATCTCGATGTAGAACGAGCCATCAAGTCTACCCTCTCCATCAAGGGAGGCTCTGAAGAATCGTTTCTATTTGAGTTATTAGGTTATTATCAATCTATAAACAACTACATATTCTTAAATCCTCAAATCGAGTCTCGATTGACCATAAGAGGAGCGTTTCCAGTGTTTAAATATGAACAGACAGACGCCAACATATTTGGTATAGATGCCTCGATGCAATACCAGCTAACCAATTCTCTTTCTACCAAATGGGTATACAGTTATATAAGAGGAAGAGGAAAAGATAATCAGTTCGCCGTGATCAATCTACCCTCTAATGATATCAATGCGAGTATAGTCTATCAAACGAATAAGAATCTCACTATGGGCAATACTCACTTTGAAAATTTGCAAATCGAGCTTATTAATAGATATGTTTTTCGACAAAACAATATCAGCCCAGATCAAGACTTTGTCCTACCTCCGGATGCTTATAATCTATTAGCTTTTAAGACAAGTGCAAACATCAAAACAAAATCTTTCGACAGTCGATGGGTTTTTAAGGTAGATAACCTACTAAATGTACAATACAGAGATTATCTCAATCGCCAGCGGTATTTTGCCGATGAGCCTGGGATCAGTATATCCTTGGGGATTACCATCATGATATAATGATTTACTTTTTAAGTAGATCAAATGTAAAATAGCCGTCAAATTAAAAAGTGACTACTGGCTGTCCAGATACGTCTAAAAATAAAATGAAGGTTACAACTCATTAAACCCTATTAAGAAAAACCAACAAGAAAGCAATCTAAGATTCTTGTTCAACTATTGAAAAGATAAGCCCATCAAATGATGGGTTTTTTTGTAGCGTGGAGTCGTTTATATAATAGTATTATTCTGTAGTGAGGCTTTTATAAAATAGTCGTACCAAGGTCTCATCATTAATGAATCCCCAACTCCACTCTTCATATCCTTCCACTATCTTTGAAGAGTCAATTTGATCAAGTGATCTGCCTACATCTATGTATGACTTGATGCGAAGTCTGATGGTCTTCAAGAATTTAAGGTAATATGTTAAGTCACTTTTAGAAGCTATGGGACCATGTCCAGGGATAATCTGGGTGCTTTCATCTATAAGGAATAGTGCCGTCTCGACTGCTCCTATTAATCCATCAACCGAACCTCCAGAAGACAAATCAATAAAAGGATATCTTAAATGAAAAAAGACATCACCCATGTGCAGAACATTAGCCTGAGGAATCCAAATAAGAGCATCGCCATCTGTATGTGCATTATCCACGTGAATAGCTAATAATTCTAATCCGTTAAAATATAACTGTAAGTCCTCTCCAAAAGTTATCACAGGTAGGGCGACTTCAGGAGCAGCCGGCGTGATTCTTCCCTCACGATTTTGCTCTACACTCATGCGTTTTCTCACATTTTGGTGAGCTACGATAGTCGCTCCTTCGGTCCCGAAAAATTCATTGCTTCCTGTATGATCACCATGCCAATGCGTATTAGCTACATATTGGATAGGGCCATCTGACAATTTCCCGACTGCTGCTTTAATCTTAGGGGCAAGAGGGCCATACTGATCATCGATTAACAATATACCATCCTTACCAGCAACGACTCCAATATTTCCTCCAGCCCCTTCTAACATATAAACTTGATCAGTTAATAGGTTTGTTTTTATTTCTACTTTATCAAATCTTGATTGAGAACACAATGAAGTTATCGGAACCAATACAAATAGGAAGAAAAAAGCTTTCATGCGAAATATTTTAATTTAATAAGCACTATCTAAGATAACCTCCTTCTTGCGGTAAGAGAAAAGAAACTCTTATTCAGCCTCTGATTTGGCCATTTTCATAGGTACTGCCACACATTTCTTCTCCATATAGTCAGCTATCTCAAAAATGAGCGCTCGAGTATCTTCAGGAAGATCCGCTATAGCATCTTTATACACATTATGCAGTGCTCTTTCTTTGACTTTTTTGATTTCTTTAGGTAGCGCTTTAAAGGTTTTTTCGATTTTCCTTCTATTCCACAGTTGCTCAAACTCTCTCAAATGACCATTGAGGATTATCCTTGCAGCAGCTATATTACCACTCCGCTTTTTAAGATTTTCTTCTGCAAGTACCCTAACACTATCTACACTGATATAGTCAACACTCTCATATTGAGCTACTTCTTTTGACACATTATGGGGTATAGACAAATCAATAATCAACTTTTCTCCTGAGTCGATATTGATTTTTTCAAAAACCTTCGCATTGACTATTGGCTCCTGTGATGCCGTACAGGTGAATATACAATCAAAGCCCTCCTGATATTCTTCTAATTCTGCTAAATGCATCGCCTTCGCTCCCAACTCCTTAGATAGCTTTAAGGCATTATCAAAAGTCCTGTTAAAAATGACAATGTTGCTATAATTATATTTTTTTAAAAACCTCCCGACGGTAGTATTGGTTTCGCCAGACCCAATGATTAATATCCTGGCATTCTTTTCTAAATTCCTTTTACGGAATTCTTGGACAGCTAAAGAAACAACAGATACCGCCTTGGCACCTATCTCTGTATTGGTATATACATCTTTGGCCGCTTTGACCACAGATTTTTCAACTAAGCGCATCATATCATCACATAGACCTATATTTCTGCATTGTTCGTAGGACTGTCTATATTGCCTAAATATCTCCCTCTCCCCAACAACCAAAGAATCAATGGACGCACATACCTCATATATATGCCTTATCGCATCGATACCTTGATGAAACTCAATCAACTTGTCCAACCTGTGATGGTGAGAATCTGAAAGTGCAGGATTAACGTATTGTAATAGTTCAGGAGCTTGGGATAACTTAAAAGGACGATGGCCGTAGAAAAAGAAAATGACACGATTGCACGTAGCGAGATAAAAAAATTCGTTTTGAGCAAACTTAGATTTGATAGCTTTTAGTTTTGCTGTATACTCCGTTCGATCATCATATTTGACTATGAAATGTTCTAAGTCCTCAGTATTGAGTTGCTTATGCGTGATCGTAACTAACCTAAAATTTTCTATCATCCTTAATCGAACCTAAAGATAAAGTGCCTTTAGAAGTCGTTTGTCATGCTTATGTCATTTGTTCGACGTAGAAAAATTCTTTCAATAATAAAATCTGCACTGAAGAATATGAATTAGATCGGGATAGACCCGATATACCAATTGATGTTCTTTATCTATGCGCCTTGAATGATAAATATTCATGTCACCTTTTATATAAGCACTTCATTAGTACCATATACGACTCTTTATAAGATCAGATAAGAGTATCTCTTGGCTGATATAAGAGCAAAAGACAACTGAATTGCATTTTTAAGTCGATTCCATGGTTAATTCTAATTCTTTAGTTATTCGAAGTTCATTTTGTTCCCTACCAAGCCACACAACTAATAGTTATACGCTATTTTTGCAGCTTCATATATAATAAATAGAGATATGTATAGATCGCATAGTTGTGGAGAACTTAGAATAGCGCATGTAGGTGAAGAGGTGACCTTATCAGGGTGGGTACAAGTAAGTAGAGATTTTGGAGGAATGACCTTCATGGATATGAGAGATAGATATGGTATCACTCAGATCGTGTTCAACATGGATGATGATGCTCAATTATGTGAACAAGCAAGAAAATTAGGGCGTGAGGATGTCATAAAGATTAATGGCAAAGTGCGAGAAAGAAGTAATAAAAATCCTAATCGTGATACTGGTGATATAGAGATTGAAGTAACAGAACTGACTATACTCAATGAGTCCAAAGTACCGCCGTTTACCATCGAGGATGAGACGGATGGTGGAGACGACCTCCGTATGAAATATAGATATCTTGATATCCGTAGATCACCAGTACGAAATAATCTGATCTTCAGAAGTAAACTGGCTATCGAGACACGTAAATATCTGGATCAAGAGGGATTTATAGAAGTTGAGACTCCTGTACTTATTAAATCTACACCTGAGGGTGCTCGAGATTTCGTCGTACCCAGCAGGATGAATCCGGGACAGTTTTATGCCCTACCACAGTCTCCGCAGACCTTTAAGCAGATATTGATGATAGGAGGTATGGATAAGTACTTTCAGATCGTGAAATGCTTCAGAGATGAGGATCTCAGAGCTGATAGGCAGCCAGAGTTTACTCAGATAGACTGCGAGATGAGCTTTGTCACCAGAGATGAAGTTTTAGCCACATTTGAAGGATTAACTAAATATCTATTCAAAACACTTAACGGAATAGATCTACCAGATTTCCCTTTAATGTCGTACGACGATGCCGTCAAAATCTATGGATCAGATAAGCCAGATACGAGATTTGAGATGCACTTTGTAGAACTTAATGATGTCGCTCAAGGCAAGGGATTTGGAGTATTCGACAATGCAGAACTAATAGTAGGTATTTGTGCTAAGGGACAGGCGAGTGAATATTCTAATAAGGATATCAAGAAATTAACAGAGTGGATGCAACGTCCACAGATTGGAGCTAAAGGCTTAGTCTATGTAAAGTTTGAGGCAGATGGAAATATTAAATCATCAGTAGGAAAATTCTTTAGTGATGAAGACCTCAAAGTATGGGGTGAAAAAATGGGTGCTGAACCTGGCGATATGCTACTTATTCTGTCTGGAGAAACGGATAAAACCCGTAAACAACTTAATGAACTACGCCTTGAAATGGGTAATCGCATGGGACTTATGGATCCAACAGTCTTTAACCCACTCTGGGTAGTCGACTTTCCTCTATTAGAATGGGATGAAGAATCAGAGCGATTTCATGCTATGCATCATCCATTTACCTCACCTAAAAAAGAAGACCAAGATAAAATGCTCACCGGGGATCATGCTACTATGAAAGCCCTTAAGGCAGACGCCTACGATTTAGTCATTAATGGCGTAGAAATCGGAGGCGGTTCTATCAGAATTCATGATCGGGAACTTCAATCAAAAAACTTTGATCTATTAGGATTTACCAAAGAAGAAGCTGAGGAGCAATTTGGGTTTTTGCTTGGGGCCTTTGAGTATGGTGCTCCTCCTCATGGCGGTATAGCATTCGGTTTTGATAGACTCTGCGCTGTGATGAATGGTGTCAATTCTATACGAGACTTCATCGCCTTCCCTAAGAATAATCAAGGGCGAGACATGATGATAGATGCTCCAAGCCCTATAGCAGATGAGCAATACGATGAGTTGTCGCTGAAGAGTACGGTGAAATAAGACTTTGGCTTGAAAATAACAGAGATCTCTCCCTTTAGTCGAGATGAAAAAAAAACGCCAAGGTCCTTTTCATTTCGAAGGAAGTATGACAGAGAAATCTTTGTTTTCCTTC
>JAHDDE010000060.1 GCA_020629515.1 Saprospiraceae bacterium
ATTTGTTATCGCCAAAAAATGATCGTTTCTTTTCTCAAACACTTTGACTATCAAAATCGAATTTTATGACCACATTTCGTTTATTTAGCATTTTATTCTTTTTCGTTGTTTTTACTTCTTGCGGTGATGATGATGATTGTTGTGTGTTACCTGCAGAAGATATTCTTATCAACTATGATGGTGACAATTTTACCGCGCCCAACCTTCCACCAGGAGAATATGTTTTTGCGATGAGAATGCCTGTCACCACGCTTAACAGATTAGAAGGACAGTTTATCAAGTCTGTAGTTGCCTACATTTACAATCAGCCAAGTAGCATGAATCTGAACATTTATTCAGAACAAAATAATTTGCCAGGTCAAATAATTCATACGCAGTCCGTATCAAGTCAGAACCTTCAGGATTGGAATACTTTTCAATTAACTTCTCCAGTGATGTTAGATGGCTCGGCTGTTTGGGTTGGATTTGAGGTTAATCTAAATAGTCAGATGCAGACTATAGGATGTGACTCAGGTCCTGCCAGCCCCAATGGAGATTGGCTTTATGATGGATCTGACCAAGAGTTCATACGATTTGCTAATAGAGTAAACGATAGTGTCAATTGGAATATTCGTGTGGTAATAGGTGAATAATGCTGTTTACATATCGTTAACAAAATATAAAAGATAGCTGAATTAAACTTTGTGCTCATTTATATGTCTAATTAGACATACTTAACGAGTTATGAAAAAAACGATATTACTTTTTGGCTTCTTGCTAGTTTGTTTTTTAGTAAATGGTCAGAGAGGTAATCGACCAGGTGGGCAGCGTCCACAGATAAATATTACTGGATCCATTATAGATAGTGAAATTGGCAGCCCTTTAGAGTTTGCGACTATTTCTATTTATCAATTAAAAGATTCTGCTTTGGTTTCTGGAGGCCTGACTGACATGGATGGTCTTTTCAGTTTTCAGATACCTGCAGGAAGGTACTATGGTGTTGCAGAGTTTATTGGTTACGAAAGCAAGCCTGTTGAGATTGTAATAGATAGAGATCAATTGAGATCGGGCAATAGAACAGTTGATTTAGGTCAAATTGCTTTATCTGCAGATGCCGTTCAACTCGAAGGGGTAGAAGTTGTAGCAGAAAGGAGCGAGTCCGTAATGGCACTTGACAAAAGAGTTTTTAACGTAGGTCAAGATTTAGCTAATCGTGGTGGTACAGCTGAAGATATATTAGATAATGTGCCATCGGTGACAGTAGATATAGATGGTGGAGTTAGCTTGCGGGGAAGTGCAGGAGTAAGAATTCTTATAAACGGAAGGCCTTCTGGATTAGCAGGCGCAGATAATGCCAATGGCCTGAGATCTATCCCTTCTAATATGATAGAAAGGGTAGAAGTAATAACTAATCCTGGGGCCAGATATGAGGCCGAAGGAATGGCAGGAATCATCAATATTATCCTCAAAAAAGAAGATCGTTCTGGATTTAATGGCTCGTTTGATGTCAATACTGGTTATCCCGCTCAAGCAGGGGTGAGTGCCAATATCAACTACAGGAAAGGTAATATCAACTGGTTTGCTAATATGGGAGTAAGGTATCGAGAGAATGTTGGGGGAGGTTCTTCCTATTTAGAGACTCAGAATGATCAATCTATTTTTTATCAAGAAATTGACCAAGACCGCGATCGAACAGGTCTTTCCAACAGTATAAGGGCGGGTGTAGACTATTTTCTTTCTGAAAAAGAAAACATTACAGGAGCCTTCTTGTACCGAAGATCAGATGAGGACAACTTTGCTACGATAAATTACGCAGACTATAGGGATAACTATCCCAACAATCTGATCACTGAGACCCTTAGGACAGATGATGAGAAAGAGGACGAGAGCAACTTAGAGTATAGCGTAACTTATGCAAAAGAATTTAGCTCCCGAAATCATAGACTTGAAGCTACTGTACAATATAGGGACGATATCGAGTCAGAGGGATCTGATTTTTTAGAAACAGCTCGCTCCTTAATAGGAGAGAACATCCCTAATATAGTACAACAAAGTGCAAATGATGAGGGAGAGAAGAATTGGCTTTTTCAACTGGATTTTGTAAAACCAATTAACGAAGATGGACGATTTGAGGTCGGTGGAAGGAGCTCTATTAGAATGATCAATAATGACTATAGGGTCGAACAATTGAATGATGGCGTATTCGAGTCTTTACCAGGCTTAACTAATAATTTTAATTACGATGAGGACATACATGCTATATACACGATCTATGGCAATAAATTAGGGAGATTTAGTTATCAAGGAGGGTTGAGATATGAGTATAGCTTGGTGCTAACTGAGTTGATTACCACTGGAGAAGTAAATGATCGAAGTTATTCGAACTTATTTCCCAGCACCTTTCTTAATTATGAATTAAATGAAGGAAATAGTCTACAGATAAGTTACAGTCGAAGAATCAGGAGACCACGTTTTTGGGATCTCAATCCATTTTTTACTTTCAGTGATAGCCGAAATACTTTCAGCGGTAATCCCAATCTTGATCCAGAATTAACTAATTCTTATGAGCTCAATCATATTAAAATTTGGGATAAGTTAACTGTGACAAGCGGACTATTTTACAGGCATACCACGGACGCAATACAAAGAATTTTAGAATTTAACAGCGATGGGACGACCAACCGAATACCAGAAAATTTAGCCACTCGAAAGGATTATGGAGCTGAATTAACTTTTGCATATTCCGGCTTACCTTGGTTAAGATTGGATGGTAATATCAATGCATTCCGCACACAAGTTGATGGCGGCAATATTGATGGATCATTGTCGGCTGATGATTATACATGGTTCGGAAGGTTAACTTCAAGATTTACTTTCTGGAATAAAAGTGATCTTCAATTGCGCTTTAATTATAGAGCTCCAGTTGATACGCCTCAAGGAGTCCGTAAGGCTATAGCTTCTTTAGATGTTGGTTTTTCCAAAGATCTTAACTCCAATACGTCTATGACGCTAAGTGTGAGAGATTTATTCAATTCGCGTAAAAGGCGCTCCGAGACTTTTGGTGAAGGATTTTATCGAGAATCAGAATTTCAATGGCGGGCAAGGACATTTAATCTTGCTTTTAATTATAGGATTAATCAGAAGAAAAAACGTCAAAGATCTGGCGGTCGAGATGGTGGTGATTTTGAAGGTGGAGAATTTTAATCTTTTAAATAAGTGAAAATCTATATACTAAAAATTTAGATATCCTCATAAGGGGCAGGGGAGATAGCGATGTCTTACTAAGTAGTGTAAAACCTATCACCCTAATGAGAAAAATATTTTTAATAATACTTCCGGTATTATTATACACGGCATGTACAGAACAAGAAGAATCTATTGACACTGATCTCCGATTTGCGATAAATACTTCAACAAATAGTCGAGGCGTATCCAATTATATTCTTCCTGGCAGCGCAGATTTTAATAATATTCCTCAAGATCCTAAGAATCCTCTCACTCGAGAAAAAGTACTATTAGGTGAGATGTTATTTCATGAGACGGCTTTTTCTACTAGTGGCAATTTCCCGGAACTGTCTAAGACTTATTCTTGTGCAAGTTGCCACCATGAGGCAGCTGGTTTTCAGGCTGGTATGATGCAAGGCATAGGAGATGGAGGTATCGGATTTGGTATGGCTGGAGAAGGTCGCCAAATTGATAGAATGGTAGAGATGCAAGATATAGATGTGCAACCAATGCGTTCTCCTTCCGTTCTGAATATTGCGTATCAGACGAATGTATTATGGAATGGTCAGTTTGGAGCAACTGGAGTGAATATAGGTACTGAAAACCTTTGGCCAGATGATACCCCAATTGCCACAAACAGATTGGGTTACGAGGGTGTGGAGATACAAGCTATAGCAGGTCTGGGTGTACATAGGATAGAATTTACTCCTGAGGCCATCGAAGAAAATGGTTATAAGGAGTTGTTTGATCGAGCTTTGGCGGGTCTACCTTCAGAAGTTAAATATAGCAATGAAGGAGCTGGATTAGCTATAGCGGCTTATGAACGTACTGTTTTGGCTAATGCGGCACCATTTCAAAGATGGTTACGAGGCGATCAAATGGCTATGACGGATGCCCAAAAGGAAGGAGCCATATTGTTTTTCACAAAAGGGCAATGTAGTAACTGCCATTATGGTCCTAATTTGGCAGCTATGGAGTTTCATGCTATTGGTCTAAACGATTTTGACCAAGGCTCGGTGGCTAATTTTGATCCAGAGGATGAGGCCATGAAAGGTCGAGGGGCGTTCACAAAAAGAGAAGAGGATAATTATAAATTCAAGGTGCCACAGCTTTACAATTTAAAAAGTAGTCCATTTTATGGTCACGGGGCATCTTTTACTTCTATAAGAGATATTATTAGCTATAAGAATTTAGCTATTCAAGAAAATAGTAATGTGGCTAAAGATCAATTGTCTCCTTTCTTTGTTCCGCTTGAATTAGAAGAGGAAGAAATTGATCTTATTACAGCATTTGTTGAAACTGCTTTGTACGATGCCTCTTTAGAAAGGTATACACCAGAAAAAGTATTATCTAATAGTTGTTTCCCCAATAATGACTTCTTATCTAAAGAAGAATTGGGATGTGAATAATCATCATATTAGATTTTATTCAAAAGTGTCACATACCTTTATTGTCACACTCTCACATATATTTTGCTTTTGATTGTAAAGTACTTTACAGAATAGTCGATTATTCTGATTTTATGATGTATCCTGCTGTACATTTGAGGTAACAATCGTTCAAAAGACCATTGATTTACTAAGGTTACACAGGCTGCTAAAGAGCAGCCTTTTTTAATTTATATACAATAGTTTCTGACATACCTTAAAAAAGTTCTATTCACCTTCTCTGATTCTTTACTTTATATCCTCGTCTTGTAATTCGTAGTATTTGTAGATAATAGTTCACCTTTTTTACTATTGAGAATATATTCATCTCAAAATAGTATATTATGTCTTTCGAAAATTCTGGGATGATATCTGTAAGGAATAATGCAAAACTTCGCAATATTCATCGTAAACCTAAGATGCTGAATACTAAGCCTAGCAAAGTATCGTCTATGGGTCAAAAGACGGAACTCCTCTCATTGAATGAAGCAAGCGCTCGAACGGCTAAAAGAGAGAAGATGAAAAAGCTCTTAGCTATACTATCAATTGTCGTTATAGCCCTGTTATTATCAGCTTACTTTATGGATGTAAAGCTTAATATGTTTTAGGCCTCAATGAGGTCTTTCATAAGGCTATCTATTTTTCGTTGCATGTCACTACGACTTTCTTCATATGAGTCCAAAGAGTCTATTGGAGCATTGACGCTACAGTAGAATTTTATTTTGGGCTCAGTTCCGGAAGGTCGTGCTGATACAATGCTACCATCTCTTGTGACAAATTGTAACACATTAGAGTTGGGTAGATCGATTTTCGTTTCTGCGCCAGTAGCGATATTTTTTTCAGTTGAGCTGAGGTAATCTTTTATAGATATTACCTCTGAACCTCCTAATGATCGTGGTGGATGGCTTCTGTATCTTTCCATCATAGCTTTTATTTCTTCAGCGCCAGATTTACCTTCTTTCTTAATTGAAATCAGTTTTTCTTCATACAATCCATATTTTTTATGGAGGTTCATGAGGGCTTCATATAGGCTACTACCTTGATCCTTGTAGTAAGCAGTCATTTCTGCAATCATAGCACAGGATACCACAGCATCCTTATCTCTCGCATGCTCACCGACTAGATAGCCATAACTTTCTTCGCCTCCTACGATAAATGTTTTTTGACCCTGAAGTTTAGTCATCACATCACCGATCCATTTAAATCCAGTCAATGTATTGTAACATTCGACATTCTTAGATGCCGCTATTTTATCCAATAAGTAGGAGGTGACAATAGTCTTAACTATATACTGATTTCCGTCTAATTTGCCAGCTTTTTCCCATGCTTCGAGCATATATTCTACAAGCAGAGCAGCCGTTTGATTTCCGTTTAGAAGTACTACTTCTCCATTTGTATTTCTTACTGCGATTCCAACTCGATCAGCGTCTGGATCGGTCGCCATAACGAGGTCCGCACCGATTGCATTCGCCTTGTTGATGGCCATGGTAAGAGCTTCGTGTTCTTCTGGATTTGGGTAGACCACAGTTGGGAAGTTACCGTCTACAATCATTTGTTCTTCTACCAAGGTGACATTTTCAAATCCGATTGCTTTGAGTACTGGAGGCACACTGACTCCGCCTGTCCCATGAATTGGTGAAAAGACAATTTTTAAGTCTTTTTGATTGGCTATTGCATCTTTATTTACAGATAGTTGTGCTAATGTGGCGATATATCGATCATCTATTTCTTTGCCTATCTGTTCTATTAGGTCTGGGTTGCCATCGAATTTAACATCTTTAGCACTACTTATCTTTCTTACTTCTTCTATGACCATTTTGTCATAAGGTGTAACCAATTGTCCTCCATCAGGACCATAGGCTTTATAGCCATTATATTCTTTTGGATTATGGCTCGCAGTTAGCATTACTCCGCCTTGACAAGAAAGCTCTCTGATAGCGTATGAGAGTTCAGGAGTAGGTCTCAAGCCTTCAAAGAAATACACTTTGATCCCATTAGCAGAGAATACATCAGCGGTGACTTTTGCGAATACATCACTATTATTTCTGTTGTCATGGGCTATAGCCACCTTAATTTCTTGATTTGCATATTGTTTATTGAGATAATTACACAATCCTTGTGTAGCCATCCCAAGAGTATATTTATTCACTCTGTTGCTACCAGGTCCCATTAAGCCTCTTAATCCTCCCGTACCAAATTCCAAATCTTTGTAAAATGAATCGGTTAGCTGGTCGAAATGTCCATCAACCAATAACGATCTCACAATATCTTTGGAGGCCGAATCATAGTCTCCGTTAATCCACTCAAGGGCTTTTTTTTCTATAGATAGATCTAATTGACTCATTGATGTTTTCTTTAAGAAGGGTTATTTTATTTGTTGAGGCACAAAGGTATCAATAATAAGACTTAGAATACCTCTCAATCACCTACTGTATCCACAATAAATTCAGAATAAGTCAGATTTTAATCCAACAATTCGTGTATCGTTGGGGAGATTTTATCCTTGATCTGATTAGGCAAGAAGTGACTATCGCCTTCCCAATTAATTAAAGTGTAACGCGCTTTAGTTATCTGCCTTTGCGCCCAATCGGTATTCTCATGATAAGGAGCAATCCAGTCATCCATGCAGTGCATATGTATCACTGGAGCTTTAATTTTACCCCAGTCGTCCTTAATTTCTTGGAGAGCTTGTGAATGATGTAGTTTTTCTACATTAGCTACATTGATATATTCTGGCAATATCAGAGACATTATAGGCCATCGTAATACATGGTTGAACCAAAATATCTTTTCACCTTCAGGGGCTATCACAGGAGCTAATAACAATATTCCTTTTACTTTTTCTGGATGTCTTGCTGCGTAACTCCCTGCTACAGGCCCACCATAAGAATATCCTATAACTATGATAGAATCTTGAGGATATCTATCAACGATCTGGTGAGCGATGTCTTGTTGTTTTATTATAGATGGCTCAGCTCTGCCATAATCAGATGAGCCATATCCTGGACGGTCCAATACTACTATTTTAGTCTTACTAATTATGGTACTGTCGGTGATATAGGATTCGAAGTCACGCCAGCTTCCTGGTGCCCCATGAAATAATAGCGTCAAGACGCTGCTGGAGTCATTACCTGTGCTAATCCATCTGATCGGGTGGTTATTTATGCTTTCGTTATTTTCCTTATAACTTATTCCTTTTGAGGTGAAAACCCCTTCCAAATAATCAGAGTCTCCTAAAAACTGAGACTCGGCTACGTAGCTTATTAGAATGATAAGACTTAATAGAAGGCCTAATAATATACTAAGCCGAATGCTCCATTTTTTCATATGGAAGAATTCAAACTGTTACATATTGTTTAGTCCAATTTTCTATAGTATCAAATGGAATATGATCACTTATATTCTTACCGTAATATACTTTTTCGACCACTCCCTCTGGGCTTATTAAAAAATCGGCTGGCAATCTATTAATTGGGCCTTCAGGATTGATTTTGATGAGGCCTTTTTGTGTAGCTTCTACTCCTTGTTTAATATTCATTGATCCTGCCATAAGTCCCAACCATGAAGTTTTTAATCCCATTTTCTTATACCATACTTGCTTAGGGTCTGCTATAATGTCAAAAGGGGCATCACTTTGCTCTAAATATGATCCTATGCTACTTATGGGAGATTGAAAAACCGCAATAGCATTAATGCCTATTGGTTGGTAGGTTGAAATATAATTTTTAATGAAGTGATGCATTCTTAAATTGCAAAATGGACATGCAGCATAACGATAAAAGGAAAGTATTAACGGTGCTCCTCTGAATTGTTCAATATTTATATCTCCATTAGAAAATGAGGTCCCTTCTAATGATGGTACTATACTCCCTGGTTTAATTCTGCCCATTTCATTTTATTTCACTTTACAACAGTTGATAGGATATAATGGTTGTAAGGAGTGAAGTGATTCATTGTATTTGTGAAATTTCTTCGATTGGTTTATTAGAGAATTAGAATTTATATAAGAGTTCTTGGATTTCACGATGAAGCTCTATTAGAGATTAATAGCCAAAGTTATAAACGATAAAAGCTTTCAAATCCGAAAATCCCTGGCTTGCAATTCAATAATCGTTATATTCTCAAATGACTTCATAGTATATACTATTAGGAGACCTGCTCTTTACGTTATAATTTTGTCATATATATCATGATATGAAAGGATATTCACTTTTAGCGCTATTAGTCATTCAGAGTTTAACAATTATGGCTCAGTCTATAGATTGTGTTCGAGAGGCAAATCTTACTGGGAGTAGGTCGTATGATACAGAAGGAACGGCCTATCTTGAACGATTTGATGATGGCAGTTTATATCTGAGGCTTGGAGAAGACTTTTTAGCAGATCAGGGCCCAGATGTCCAGATTTTTTTATCCAATGATAGCACCTCTGTAGCAGGAGGCATAATGATAGCGGATATTGGAGATACTGATGGGATCAATCATTTTCGGGGAGAGATTATGTTTAGCTTACCTGAAAGTCTTTCTATAGAGACTTACGAATTCATAGTGTTTAGATGTGTCACTTTTAGCGCTTATTGGGGTGGAGGGAGATGGTCGATTCCATCTTGTACAGATGATACTATGATGTCGGGAGACACTACTATGACAGAATCTCCAGTCTGCCTGGAGAGCGTTGTGGCGACAACTAATTGGGAAAGCGAAGTAACCATATGTCCAGATGATGATATAGTTGATGTGATCGAACTTAAGACTAATGTTGCTATAGAAATCGGGGAGAATTATGTTTTTCTATTGACCGATGTCAATAATAATTTGATAGCAGTAATTGAGCAAGAAGAGTATGATTTTGAAGATTCTTCATTTGAAACTCAATATGTTTTTGGGGTGTATTATGAAGGAGAATTGAGTTATACCATTGGGCAATCTATATCTACGATCACCAGTGATGGGTGCGCTCAACTTTCGAGTGGTTCAGCATTCTTAACAATCAACAAGATGAGTTGTACACCAATATTTGATTGCGTACCAAGTGTAACGGCTACTACTAATTGGGTTGCTGAAGTCAATATATGTGCGTCTGACGGGATCTCTGATGACATAACTTTCATCAATAATCAAGGCCAAATGGCAGGTGATCATTATGCATACATAATCACTGATAACGAGAGAAATATCATTGATTTAGTCTATAAGGAGTCTTATGAATTTGAAGGTAGAGGAGACGAGCAAAACTTGGTGTTTGGATTGAGTTATGCAGGAGACTTAGATTATCAAGTGGGTGACCATATTGATCAGATTACAGCAGATTCATGTTTTATTTTGTCCGACACCGATCGATTTTTAACTATCAATAAGACAGCCTGTGAGCAAGTGCCAAATACTCGGACCATAAGTGGCAATGTTTCAATGGTAAGTGGGGTTGGGTTAGAAGGCGTGACAATAGAGTACGGAGAGGGACTTAGTGTCTTAACAGATGCGGATGGTGATTATTTTATAGAAGATGTTTCGACGGACACTCCCATTAAGATCAGGCCAATATTAGATAGTAATGCCGCTAATGGTATATCCGCTATTGACTTGATCCTGGTGACACGACATATCCTTGGAGTAGAACCATTTGAAGATCCTTTACAATTGTTGGCTGCTGATGTCAATAATAGTCAGTCTATTTCTGCTGTAGACTTAGTTGGGATACAGAGAGTATTGCTCAATCTAAGTGAGAGTTTTACTGGTCGCAAAAGTTGGCAATTCATAGATGCGAATGTTGCCTTGAGTACTACCGTTTTGCAGAGTGGAGTAGCTCAGAATATACAGCTCCCAATTGGATCAGAAGATGTCACATTGGTTGATTTTGTTGGTTTTAAGACTGGTGATGTGAATGGTTCTGCACGAGCGAATTAAACAACCAATTCAATAAGATAGATCTTCTTGCTGTTTAATATCGAATTAGATGGTTATTTTAGGATGCTCTAAATAGCATCATTATGCGATTTATGCTTCCATTTATTATTGGGTATATATGTTGTCTTATCTCATGTCAGGAGACTGCCGAATATACTTCTCAATCCCAAATTTTGAGGACTGAAGTTTTCAAAGGCAAGACAGAACAATACAATCCGCATAATAACCTTTATTTTGGTGATCTTCATATTCATACAGGTTGGTCATTTGATGCATATATGTCAGATGTAAGAGTCACACCCGATGAAGCGTATCAATTTGGTAAGGGAGAACCGATGCCTCATGTGACTGGCAGGGAGGTTCAAATGACAAGACCTTTAGATTTTATGGCCGTTTCTGATCATGCAGAATATATGGGGGCATTGATACAGATGACAGAGAAAGAAAGCCCTTTTTATGACCTGAAAGAAGCAGCTAATATTCGTAGTGACGATAGAGAAACGGTCATAAAACAGTTGCGAAAGCTGCAATTTTCTATTGCCACTAATTGGCCCAACGAAGGCTTGATCCAACCAGAAAATTTAAAATCTACTTGGCACAAGATGGTTGAAGCAGCTGATAGACATTATGAGCCCGGGGTATTCACGACCTTTCCAGCTTACGAATGGACGTCTTCTCCGGCAGTTTATAGTTCTTTGATCTTTGGTCCTCGTTATGCCAGAAATCTACATCGCAATGTCATCTTTAAAGGGGATAAAGTAAGTGCACTTCCGTTTTCTTCCTTTGATTCGCAAAATCCAGAGAAGCTATGGGAATGGATGGATCTTCAACGAGATCAAGGAGTGGAATTAATGGCAATCCCTCATAATGCCAATATTAGTGATGGACGAATGTATGCCATGGCCACGTATGATGGTAACGCCCTTACTAAAGAGTATATTAAAAATAGAAGACGTAACGAGCCAGTGAATGAAGTAGTACAAATTAAAGGGCAATCAATGACACATCCTTTACTATCGCCAAAAGATGAATTTGCTGATTTTGAAATATATGAATTTGCATTAGGTCAGGGAGACCCAAGAAAAGAGGTAGAACCGTCCGGAGGATACGTAAGAGAAGCTCTTAAAAATGGATTATCAATACAGGAAAAGTTGGGAGTTAATCCTTTTCAATTTGGCCTTATAGGCAGTAGTGATAGTCATAATGGCGGGCCTAATGTGGAAGAATTTAATAACATTGGTAAATCTGGAATAAAAGATATAACTCCCGAAGTGAGGTTAAGTAAAGAAGTTGGAGGGGTAAGAAATCGCAAAAGCTCAGTAGCAGGACTGGCGGCGGTATGGGCTAAGGAGAATACAAGAGAAGCGATCTTTGAAGCATTAGAACGAAAAGAAGTTTATGCGACTTCAGGTACCAGGATAAGGTTAAGATTTTTCGGTTCTTCTGATTTTAACGATTTCACTTTTGATCATAATAATTGGGATTCATTAGCTTACACTCTTGGAGTTCCTATGGGTTCAGTGTTAACGAATTTAAGCGTTGCTCCCTCTTTTTTAATTGCTGCTCAAAAGGATGCTGACGGGGCAAATTTAGATCGTATACAGATCATAAAAGGGTGGGTAGAAAAAGATGGAAATACGCATGAGCAAATTTTTGACGTAGCATGGTCTGATGACAGACCTAAAGATGAAAATGGAGTAAAGCCAGTTCCTTCTACCGTAGATCTCTCTACTGCAAGTTATACCAATGAGTATGGATCAGTGATGCTACAGGCCATATGGACCGATACGGACTTTGATCCAAGCTTGTCAGCCTTTTATTATGTGAGAGTTTTAGAGATTCCTACTCCAAGATGGTCCACTTTTGATGCGGTGGCAATTAAAACAGAATTGCCTGACGACGTCGATCATAGTATTCAAGAAAGAGCTTGGAGCTCACCGATTTGGTACTTACCTAAATAAATTTTTATATGAGTTTGATTAAAGTCTTCACAATTTTATTATCCAGTGCGGTTTTTTTAGGGGCACAGGAGAGGCCAAATATTATCCTGATGCTATCGGATAACATAGGATATGGAGATTTCGGATGCTATGGTGGTGGAATTATTAGAGCTGCACCTACACCTAATATTGATAAGATTGCTGATGAAGGTATCAGATTTACCAATTTTAATGTAGAAGCTGAATGTACCCCTTCTCGATCAGCTCTTATGACTGGTAGGTATGCGGTTCGATCTGGAACAACCAGGGCTATACCCATTCAAGGGTTACCACAAGGATTAGCGCCATGGGAGATCACACTTGCCGAAGTGCTTAAAACTGTAGGTTACCGCACCGCTATTTTTGGGAAGTGGCATCTAGGAAAAGAATCAGGACGCTATCCTACTGATCAGGGTTTTGATGAATGGTGGGGCTTATCCAATAGCACGGGTAATGTGATGTGGCTGGACAAGGTAGGGTATGACCCAAAGTATACCAAGAAGTTTGATATCCTCCAAGGTACTGTGACAGATGGCGTAGTTGCTGATGTGCCCTATGATATGAGTATGAGGCCCAGAATGGACTCGATTATTGAGTATAAATCAGTCAATTATATTCATCAACATAAGAATGATGACGAGCCCTTTTTTCTGTATATCCCATGGACAGCAATGCATCATCCTTATGCCCCTAATATTGACTTTAAGGGAAAATCTCAAAATGGGGATTATGCAGATATGATGATAGAGCATGACTACAGAGTGGGTCAGATACTTCAGGCAGTTGAAGATGCAGGGATTGCAGAAAATACTATGATTATCTATGCCAGCGACAATGGCCCAGATCGTGTACTCTTTCCTACAGTCGGAGACACTGGACCATTTAGGGGATACCTTGGTGATGTTCATGAAGGAGCGGTTAGAACGCCTATGATGATTAAATGGGATAATCACATCGAGGAGAGAAGCGTAACTAATGAGATAGTAGCCATAAGCGATATATTTACGACCATTGCAAGCATAGTAGGGGCTGATATTCCAAATGACCGAGCTATAGATGGAGTAGATCAGAGCTGCCTGATTTTTAATACTTGCAAAAAAGGGCCGAGAGAAGGAATGCTATATTTTCATCAAGAAACACTTATGGCAGCTAAGTGGCGCCAATTTAAATTTTATTTTAGAGGAGAGGGTGTGCAACAGGAACAGCGCACTTATTCGGATTTATGGTTGCCTCAGGCCTATAATATTATGCAAGACCCCAAAGAGTATGCAGATATTATCTTGCAGAATCTGTGGTTGCTTTCACCAGCATTGAGCCAGCTGGTTCCTTTCTATGTGAGTGTACGTAAGTATGGATTGATCCAGCCAGGAAATGATCACCCGACTTCAGCCGAAATTGAAATTCCATTCGTGGAGAGCTCCCAACTCAACGCCATGTTTAATAATATGATGAAAAAGGCTAAAGCTGAGTCCGAATAGTTTAGAGTAGTGGAGTTACAAATTCTAAATACGCCTCTAATACCTCATTGGGAGCTTCGTCATGAGGATAATGTCCTACACCTTCTAATATTGTAACTGGAGTGTGAGGAAGTAATTCCTTAAAGTATGTGGCTAAATGTCTACCAGATACTGGATCCAGCGGTCCATTGATGAGTTGCATAGGTATGTCACTGTTGATCAAAGCATTCTTCCATCTTTGGGCATTGGTCTTGCGGTCATTGATATATCTCATGAGCTTATGGATGTTTCTGATGCCGTTTTGATTTTCCATAAGATGGTAGAATTGATCTATCTCCTGATCGGTGGGTTTAAGGTTGCCATATATTTCATCAAAGCTTTTACGGAGGTTCTTTTTGCTCAAAAATTTTCCAACTATAAATCCAACTGGACTATTGATGATTTTCTGAATGAACCTTGCTTTATGCAGCTCGGGAAATAATCCACCATTGAGAAAAGAACAAGAAAGTATACGATAAGGAGAATTAGGGACAGAGTCTTGCTGTGCGGCCAAAAGCTCCTGCGCTACCGAGACACCATAGTCATGTACCAGCAAGTGTAATGCATCAATTCCTAAAAACTCTATGAATGCATCGTGTAACCTGGCTTGATCGGTTAATCTATAGTCATAGTTATTGGGTTTAGCTGAGTAGCCAAATCCTATCATGTCGCACGCGTATATGGTGAATCTTTCAGCTAATTGATCCCATATCTTATGCCAGTCCCATGATGCTGTAGGAAATCCATGTATCAGTACCAAGGCAGGGCCTTTACCTGCTGTCCAGTAGGCGATAGGATGATCTCTATATTTAAAAAATTTCGCTTCTTTTTTCCAACTTTCGAATGGATCCATTTCTGACATTAGTGTAGACTTTTTAAGAGTTGACCATATTTTCTCTTGCCGATATTGCTTATAAAACCTAACTCAGCGGAGAATACTTCTTGTCCATTAACCCAGACATGTGCTACTACGCCATCTGATCTTTTTACATATCTAAAGGCGCCCTGCAACATTGGATGATAATCTTCTATGGGTTCATCGGATAGATGCGTCTGAAGTTTATCAGGATCGATTATACATATGTCCGCTCTATGGCCTTTTTGGATGATGCCAGCATCGATGCCTAACCATTCTGCCGGCATTTTTGTCAATCGGTATATGGCTTTTTCGATGGATAGTATGGTAGGGTGGGCCTGAGCTTGTCGCAATGTCTGTAAAGCTCCATCATGGAAGGCCATATTCACATTGTGTGCACCCGAATCATTAAATCCTGGGATAGTAGTGTCATGTGCCAGTAGCTTGAGCCTTATATCATCTCTATGATTAGCGGCTGTGCATTTCCAGATTATATCTGTGTCATGTTCTATCATGAGATCCATAAAACATTCCAAGCCCTCCATTTTTGTTCTATTGGCTATCTCTTTAAAAGTTTGACCAACCAACGAAGTGTCAGGACACTTGATGACAGTCATTTCTTCCAGTAAACGAGGAAATACTGAGGTCGTTTTATGATGCCAATCTTTTCTGAACCATTTTCGGAAAGTCGTGTCTTTAAAGGCAGATCGACGTGCTTCTCGATCGGCACTTATGATCTTTACCATAGACGGAAATTCTTCAAATAGTGGAGTGATAGGCCCTTCACCATAGTTGAGAAAAGGCATAGACAATGCTTGAAACTTCATGTCAGCATTGAGCAATCTATTGCCGACAGTTCCTAATGTGGTAATCAATTGATGTATCCGTGAGTTGGACTTGAGGTCCATAGCGGCTACAATGGTCGTTTTGAGGGGTTGACGCAGTAGTCCGGAACTCATAGACATCAGTTGTAGAGCCGATGTTTTATCCAGTGCGTTAGGTGTCGCTTGTAGGACTCGATTATATTTTCGGAGGATATGGGACAACTGTTTATATTCGCTGACAGCAGCTTGTTGAGATGGGACAGAAGAACCTATATGTTGTGTAGAGAATATACCTGCCCATCGATGAAAGGGGAGCATGTCAATAGACATCCCGAGGTAGCCCGCTTCCATGGCTTCTTCAAGCAAATTTTCCATTATCTGCTTTTCTTGAGATGTGGCTTTTGCGACCTTAAAACTCCTATCAACTCCCATAGCTGCGATCCTGATATTGGAGTGACCTATGAAGCTGGCAACATTTGGCCCTAACGCAAGCGTATCGAGATGATCATAATATTCGCTGATAGTGTTCCATGTGATCTTGTCTTTGATCCAATCAGTTAGTACTTGAGCGGGCATATTTTCTACTCTGCAAAAAAGATCAATCATATCTTCATCTCTACCGATAGCAGTAGAGATAGAACAGTTACCCATCACTACAGTGGTTGTCCCATGACGTAATGACTCCTGTAGGCCCGGCATTACTTCAACTTCAGCATCATAGTGAGTATGTATATCCAGAAATCCTGGTGTTACCCATTTTCCATTGGCATCAATTACTCTGCATCCAGTGGGAGTTTGTGCATGTTCTGTTATATCTACGACTTTTCCATTCTTAATGATTAGGTCTTTCTTTTTTCCTGGATCACCAGAGCCATCGTAACATATTCCGTTTTTAATAATCGTGGTCTGCATGAGTTCTTAGTTATATCACCGCTAAGGTTCCTAAGATAATAAAATGCTGTTCTGTCACCTATATGCTTATTGTCACTTAGTAAAAATTAGACCAATTGACTTGGGAGAATATGAAAAAATATATTTTTGCGTGATCAACCAAAAAAAAGCGAAAGCCTCTATTGATATCTTATGTCTGCACGGTTCATAGCCATGTCATAGGGTGGCGATATGCTTGCGCACTAAAGACCAATGAATTACTTTGATGTTTCTATCAAGATACTCTATGAGCGTATTATATATGCCATGCTGGGAGTATGCGTAGCGCTTTTTGTTTTTTATCTATGGACGGAGAACTATAACTTATGCATACCCAACCTCACCTTTATTATATTGTCAATATGTTCCTTATACTTATCTAAGACGGGTCGAGAGCATATAGCTTATCATTTGACATTGATTATAGCATTATTAGTCAATGTCATATTATTTTTCTTGTTTCATAGTCAATTCTATAGTATCATTTTGATGGGTAGCAGTATGACGATCTATACCTTGGTATTTATCCCCAAGCTAAAGTATCAACGCATCTATTTATTCTTCATAATGGTTGTAGAATTTCTGCTTTTTCATCAGGCTATGGATCAACAAGGTATTCAATTAACAAGTCTATTCTGGCCTGAGTATTTCACAGGTATTTTTCATATTGGTATAGTGTATATCATAGGATATTACTTTATCAACAATCTCAAATTAGCCCATACAGAATTGGATCAAATAAGTGTCTCGTTAGAGAAAAAGAATAAGAATATCACCGCTCAAAAAGAAGAACTCCAGAAGTATGTCGAGAGTAATTCGAAGTTAGAAAATTTTGCCTTTCTCGCATCACATGAGTTAAAATCTCCACTAAGATCTATTAAGTCATTTATTGATCTAATAAGAATCAAAAAAGATACGCTAAGCCCAGATCAAGTATCAGACTACCTTGATATCGTCTCTTCTAATAGTGAGAAGATGTCTTTGCTGATAGATGCCTTGCAGGATCTTGGTAGTGTGGCTCAAAAGCAACTCGACATAGAAGAAGTAGAAGTGCGTCCTCTGATAGAATCCATAGTAGCAGAGAGAATATTGGATGATGTGACAGCAGAAGTCTCCTTACAATTGAATACGGACTACCTATGGGGAGATATTGGTTTATTGACACGGTTGTTTTCTAATTTATTAGGCAACGCCATCAAGTTTCGGCATAAAGGAATACCCCCCAAAGTAAAAATTGAATGTGAAGAGCATAGAGGTAAATTTGTCTTCCGAATTTCTGATAATGGTATAGGGATATCCTCCGAAAAAAGACAAGAGGTCTTTGAACTTTTCAATCGCCAAAATACCTATCAAGAATATCAAGGTATGGGTATTGGCCTTGCTTTGAGCAAAAAAATAGTGGATATGCACAACGGTACCATCTCTATCAAGGATAGCACTCTGGGAGGTGTAACTTTTGAAGTACGACTTCCTATACGGATTAGGGACTAAGAGATTCTACTACGTATTAATTTGAACTGGCCATTGTGATTTGATTCATGCTCACAGACATGAAACCACTTACAGTAATTATTCGTTGGGCCCCAGAACCAGTCTTGGTCCACTGCGAATAACCATTCATCATCTCTCTGCTTAAATTGAGATAGAGTATGGTCTCTGACTGACTCTAATTTTTCGAGATAAAAATCTAACGGATTTCCTTTTATCGCTTGACGTGCTTCATCACCTAAACCTGAGGCAATCTGCCAAGCATCAATATCCTTTTGATCCCAATCGCCCCATGCCCTGTTTTCAAAAGTATTGATCTGATAGAAGCGCTCTGTTGAGGCAAGATGCCACAGCATGGCACCGATAGTGTTGGCATTGTCATCAAGTAGATAGTCTAAGTCAGATACACTCATACCTCTTACCGGACTAAGTATAGTATCTCGCATCCAGTTCATCATCGAAACCAAGGTGCCGATATGTGCAGTGTATCCCTCTTTAGGACCTACTATGTTGCGTTGTTCTATTTTTGTTTTGACAGGGTCATGAGCTGTGTTAAAGGGTAAAGCAGCCAATCCTCCGGCACCGATAGCTATGGAGGAATTGCGTATGAAGTGACGGCGCCCAGAAGTACTTAAAGGATTTTTCATAGTAGGAGTATTTGATGTTAGTTGCTCGCAAAACGGTATAACTGTCCCTACAGGTATCGATCTTATTTCTTTTAACATATCGTTAATGAATTGGTCGGCACAGTCTTTCGGAAGGGCCGTACTGTGTAGCTGTAAGAATAGATAAAGCTCCGCCTAATTTAACACGAAGCTGTTATCGACAGGGTGGGATACTGGCTTGACATCAGCGAATGTGGAGTCTAAGTGTCTTAGGGTATCTGTAGGTAGGACGAATAGTTATGATCTGATATTTATTGTATGGGCAGTTATAGTAGTTTAATAATATTATCATCTATTTTCTCTGACACAAGTTTGGGAATATCATATTTGCCAAAAAGATCGATTAATTCTTCTCTATATGATTGAATCTCTTTTATTATTCCTTCTGGGTTCTTTATGGTGTATTCGTCTGCCAATTTAAGAATGTCTTTAGTTTCAATATTACTTCTCTTTCCATTTATAGAAAGTGCTCTCTTTGGGTTTCCAAAGCTTATCAATGGGTTAAGTGCAAAGGTTAT
>JAHDDE010000014.1:0-26652 GCA_020629515.1 Saprospiraceae bacterium
CTTTTGACTCCCTCTGCGACCATATTCATAGAGTCCATGATCTCCTGGAGTTGCCTTCCTCGTCCAAGCTCATATCCCACTGTTCGGTTTCTACTGAGTGGGCTATTGCAGGTCGCTACAAGATCTCCCATGCCCGCCAGTCCTGCAAAGGTTTTTCGCTTACCTCCCATGGCCACTCCAAGTCGGGTCAATTCTGCCAAGCCTCGAGTGATGACAGCGGCACGTGTATTATCTCCAGCACCTGTACCATCTCCCATTCCAGCAGCTATAGCGATTACATTTTTTAATGCTCCGCCAAGTTCACACCCTATGACATCATTATTAGTATATACTCTGAATAAACCAGAGTTAAAAATTTTTTGCAATGCAGTCGATATCCTCTTATCTACCATAGCAATTACACTCGCAGCGGCCTGACCTGCGATGATTTCTCGAGCAAGGTTAGGACCAGTCAATACCCCTACTGGATGACCCGGCATCACCTGCTCTATGATCTGTGTCATCCTTAGCTTAGTATTATATTCTAATCCTTTTGATAAGCTGACTATGGGCACCCAAGGCCTGATGTAATCTTTAGCTTCTTCGAGCACACTTCTAAAACTATGTGAAGGAATCGCCATGACGACCACATCACAGTCTTTCACGGTCTCCTTAATCGTATGTCGTGCCTCAAGAGATGCAGTTAATTTAGCTCCAGGCAAGTAAGTATTATTAGTATGTTGATTATTTATTTCATCTACGGCATCACTATTTCGAGCCCACATTACGGTACTCGTATTTTTCGCTGTAATTGAGGCTACTGTTGTACCCCAAGAGCCTCCACCTAATAGTGCTACTTTCATACTTAAGATTTAACTACTGCTGAGTCTAATTCGATCTGTCCGAGTTCTTTCAGATATAGATTTCGTACTTCCTCGATTTTCTTATTCATATTCTTTAAGGTCCACGACGTGATGTCTATGGGCTCTAATACTTTTACTTCTACCACGGCAGGTCTTATTAGACTTGCTCCTCTTGGCATGACGTCATGGGCATTTTTGATAACGATAGGTACTATGGGCACTCCAGCTTGCATCGCCATATGAAAGGCGCCTTTTTTAAATGGCCCCAATCTATAATCGTACGATCGAGTTCCTTCAGGAGCTATAGCCACAGAGGTCCCCGATTGAAGAACTTCAGTTACTGGCTTGAGTGCTTCTATCGCTTTTTCTTTATTTGATCGATCTACGAAAACCACCCCTGCCGCCATAAACAGTGGGCCTACAGGAGAATATTTTAGCTCTTTCTTTGCCACTGCTACTACATCTTTTCTAAGTAGTTTAGACATTATCAGCAGATCAGCATTGCTCTGATGATTAAATAAGAAGACTGCTGGCCGACGTACCCAGATATTTTCTTTTCCAATCACTGCGAGCTTGATACCGGCCATAGTAGTACCTAAGTCTCCGATGACAGATACCATATTATTGACGCCATCTCTTCGCGAACCATTCATCATCGCCGAAGCCATACCTGTCAGTGCCGCTGGCACAAGCGTGCCTGCAGCCATAAGTGTCCTAGCCACATTTTCAACACCTGGCCTTTTTTCATCATCAAATCGATATATGGGCCAATCATTTTTAAATGCGATAGACGAAAGCTCAGGATCAGGATTCACTGGGCATGGGTTACCTACCAATTCCATTAGCGGCATATCTTCTGCACTATCTGTATAGAAATAACTTTTTGTCAAATCAAGATCAAACTTTTCTGCCAGTTTCTTAGCGGCTATTGCCTTTCCATCACCCCAACAAGCAGGCTCAATAATATTGCCCGTGAATTTTCCATTCTTGACCTCCATACGGGTACACATGATATGCTCTACACCCAGATCTCTTGCAACTGGATTGACTTGATAGGGCGTAGCAGCAGAAACTATAGCAACAGTATGTCCCTTGGCCAAGTGGGCGGCAACTAATGCTCTTGACTCTGGATATATAGCATTTGCAAGATGCTTTTCATACACTTCTTCTCCTACCTCTATGAAGACCTTCTCGTTAGTACCCTTTACGCCTTTAGCTCCTATAGCAGCTAATCCAGCGAAATTCTTGTTGCCCATCGCATACACCATCACCCCATTAAATTGGGCCACAATTTCTTTTGGTTTCATCTTGCCACTCATGAGACGGCTTTTAAAAAATTGCTTAGCTGAAAATCCTTTGATGAGTGTACGATCTAAATCGAAAAAGGCACCGATGTGGGCACCAGATTCACCATCAACAACTGGCGTCACCACGCTCTCGGTTTTGGATCCTGGCACTATGGCTCTCTCTAAAGGCAAGGATGGTCGAGTTTCTTGGTCCTGGGTCATGATCACACCTTGCAATTGATTGATGCGACCCGACAGATCCTCCAATTGAGATACGATTTTAAAAATCTCGCTTCTTTCATTCTTTTTAGGAATAGGAATAAGATTTAGGTTTTCGCAAAGTCTAATAGCATTAGTAAGAAATGGCTTGCTCACTGACTCTACCCTATGTATCCTACCCTGCCAGTGCATCTCCTCTCCTAAAAACACACAATGATCTAATAGACGCTTCTTAGTATACGTCTCGGAGTCATCCCATGTAGCAAGTGCGTGCAAAACTACCTTGTACGCTTCTACGTAGGTAAATAAAACTACATGAGAGACCAATATTTTTTGACCCTTCAATAGTTTGCGAATATCGTCTGATGGTCCAGAAAGTAGATTCAACCAATCAGGATATAAAAAATCGAGGTCTTGCTCAATTTCATCACTGAAATGCGCCTTATTTGAATAGAAAAATTCAAACTTAAACATGTTGCGCAGTGACATAATTTCTTGCCAAAAGGCTATTGTTCTTTCTTTTGGATCAATATCTAAAACTTTGACTAATGCTAACTCTATGAATGCTCGGTGATACAGATAATGCACCGCCATATTAGAGTAATAGGTGGCCGACAAGTAGTTAGCTACCACTATAGTATACTTTGCTTTTACCCCATCACCAATTTGTTTGATAAGGTTGGCTTTTTTGAGCAAATTGATAGCAGACTGCACACTTTTACCTATAGGCTCTCCTCTATCTACTAATGCATCTGGCTTATGATTCTCTATCAACTCCATCAACGCCACTATATCAGATTCGATTTGAGATTTGGTCAGAGCAAACTTAGATAACAGCGTGGTACAAATTAAAGATGCTGTGGTCACAGGAGTGATCCTATTGATAGCATGCACCAGTTCAAAAGCAAACCGAGGTAGCGTATACTTATTATTACCAGCTATGGTCTCTTGATTAGGAATAGTTGCTATTGCTTGATCATTCTTCTCGACTGGCTCACCAAATCTTAGGGATATTCGACCATAATTTTTATTCAGCTTACGGATGTAATTTAACATCCAAGTTAAATTCTCTGCTTTTTTTTCCTTGCCTCTACCCTCTTCAGTCATATCTTGGACATCCGGAATCAAGTCATATACTACTGATACAGGAACATATTTTACCTCTTGAGTACTTTCTTCCTCAGCCTCAGCGATATATTTAAGAATGCCCATTTTAGGCCAAACTAATTTACCTGTTCGGGATCGAGTACCTTCTATAGCCCACATAAAATGACTCCGATTATCCACCAAGGAAGCAATGTAATATCTAAGAGTAACCTTATATATAAGATTATCTTTAAAAGACCTTCTGATAAAAATCAAGCCTATCTTACGACCGAGTTCGGCCAATCCAGGAAAACTAAGGTTTGCTCCAGCAAATATAAATGGCCATGGTAATCCATGTCGCATTAAGGCTATACCTAAGACAAACATGTCTATATAGGTCTTATGGGTCATGACAAATGCAACAGAATGCTTTTGCATAATCTTGGTGAGGCTCTTGATCTCAGCTGGGTTGACATCGATTGTTCTCTCATAAGCCATTCCCAGTATTTGCTCAATGACCTGTGAGCTAACTGTACTGGCGATAGCATTTTGTTCAGTTTGTAATTCTTTTAGGTATTTTTTTGCCTTTTTCTGAACCTCCTCAAAATCTTGATTAGTTGACTTCGATATTGTGGATAACTCATGCAAAAAATTGCTATTTGAAAAAATATTACTCATTACGGGCCAACTTTTCTTTGATCTCTTTAAAGTAATTAAACTCTATAAACTAAATGAAAGAGCTTGAAAGAAATATTAATAATTCACCATTCACTAATGACTTTGGTATTATAATTTGCTTGCTTAATCGAATAGTTCAGAGAAATCGACACCTAATACTTTATGATTGCATCATCAAATCATAGTCAATGAATAAAACAGAATCTTACTTTACTACTTATTTTTTATTGGGACTTTTAATATGCATTACCCTGTCTTCCTGCGATTTTAGTATTTCCACAAGTAGCCCGTATGAAGGAGTATGGTCTTCGATTGGTTATGGCAGGATACTAAAAATTGAAGAGGACAATTTTCTCTTAGCAGATGTCACTGATATTTCTTGTGAGAAAACTTTGTCAGGTTCACTATCTGAGTTTGAAAACTATGGCATCTCATCGGATACTTTATGGATCAAAGATGCCATCAATATTTACCAGTTTACAAAAATCGATGATGCGCCCATACACTGTAAAAAAGGCCAAGCTCTCTCAGACCCGCATGATCTTATGCACAACTTTGAAGTTTTGTCCTCTACATTTGAGGACCACTACGCCTATTTTGAAGAACGCAACATTGATTGGCCGAAGACTTACGAGCGCTATAAATCTCAGATGAAAGATGTTGACTCAGCGCCTCAACTCTATAACCTAATAGATAACATGTTGAGTACATTTGACGATGGTCACATCACATTGAGTGCACCTGATAGTATTGTCAGCTTGGCTCAAGAGTTAATCATTGACAAAACCACAGATAGTAATCCTACCAATCTAAAAAAATACTCCCGATTTGAAGTTGCTGATGCTGTTGCTGAGCATTACTTTAAGACTATTCAATCCAGAAAATCTGGATTAATTAAGTGGGGAATTTTGGATGGAAATATAGGATACCTTCAGCTAAATCAGATGATGGGTTTTGCCGATTATATTCCAAATGACACTTTAGACGTATATGATTATTGGAGAAAGTATTTCGAAATAGGAGAATCAAAGAGCTCAATAGAACATGGGATTTCAGAGTTAAAGGGATTTAATAGTATAATAAAAGAAGCGATGTCTGATCTCAGCAAAACTTCTTCCATAATAATAGATTTAAGATTTAATAGTGGAGGAAAAGATGAATTAGGTCTTGCACTACTTGAATATTTCAATAGTAATGAGCAGGTTGTATTCTGCAAGTTTGCCGTAGCAGGTACGGATTTTACTCCAAAAAACTGCATTAAACTAAAGTCTAAGCCTGAATATTATGACCGACCTGTATCGCTATTGATATCAGATGCATCTGCGAGCGCCACCGAAATTTTAGTTTTAGCTGGGAAGTCTCTTAACAATATCACTACTATAGGTGGAACAACCAATGGTGTTTTTTCAGACATGCTGGACAAAACACTTCCCAATGGCTGGGAATTCAGTCTATCCAATGAAATATATCATGATTTACAGGGCAATAGTTATGAAGGAAAAGGTATAGAACCACAAATAATCATTGAGCATCATCACAATAAAGACGTTTTGCTAAATCAAATAATGAATCATATTAAAAGTGAGGGCGATCCAGCCATTGATTGGGTATTAGCTCAAAAACAGTGATGTCCTTTAAGGTAAATCTAATTGAGCCTTAATAACGGGTATCTGAGTGATGGTATAGTTATATGCATGCTCATAAAGTTCTTCCATTTTTCGAGGATCATGTGGAGGGAATTTTTCAATTCCTTCCACTTCTATGACTACATCACACATTGCCTTACGAGGGATCGTATTAGCGCTCACTGATAGCATCATCGTCCTATCTGCCATATCTAAAAACCCATCAATTTCTTCTATAGGCCTAGCTGGCATAATATTGACTCCTATGATTTTTTCACAAGCATACTTGAGAGGTTCAACAGGCATGTTATTAAGAAGCCCACCATCGCAATACAATTGATCATTAATGCTTACCGGCTTAAATACCAGTGGTATAGCACATGACGCCTCTATAGCGCTAAAGAGTTCACCCTCATTAAGAGTCTCCCAACTACCTGAATAAATATTACTGACTCCGACCCAAAATTTTCTTAATAAGCTATCAAACGAATTATCATCAAAGATCTCTTCGAGTGCCTCATGTAGATTGGATAGATCCAGTAAACCTGCTCCGAATTTTAGTCTTATGCTTCCTAATATGCTGGTTTCATTGATAATATTCCATATCATTCCAGGGCTATGCCCATAAGCATATAGAGCCCCTACAATACTGCCGGCACTTGCACCAGAAACCGCTCCTGGAGAAACCCCATGTTCTTCTAATGCCCTTAATACGCCAATGTGTGCTGCTCCTCGAGCCCCACCGCCCGACAGACATATACCTATATGATTTTGCATAGTTCCTCCCATATCAACTTGTCATATATTCCCAGGCAGATTGATATCGACCCGAAGTCTCCACAAAATCTGCTAAATCTAAATAAACTTGATCCATTCCTAAAGTAGCCATATCCCCAACAATTACTAACTTTTCTCGAGCTCTTGTCAGTGCTACATTTAGCCGTCGGTAATCTTTCAAAAATCCAATTTCGCCATTATCATTAGACCTCACAAGTGACAGATAAATCACATCTTTTTCTTGACCCTGAAACCCATCAATCGAGTTAATTTCAATGTCTAAAGATCTCAACTGTTGATCTTGCTCTACCTCTCTACGCATCAGTCGGACTTGCTCCTTGTATGGACTTATCAACCCAATACTCTTTCCTTCTAATAAGTCATATATGCTCAATACATGCTCTCTAATCATCAAATATTCTTGATGATTAGCTCGACTTAAAGTTTCAGCATTAATCTCTTCATCAAAACCACATCCACTGGTATCAATAAAGACTAATGGCTCATCGCCAAATGTGGAAGTCCTTTTTAAGACTGAATCATCTGTTTTGAGTTGACCATTGTACATTAATTGATTGGAAAATCCTAAAATAGCTGGATTCATACGATACTGCGTATCTAACAAAAATGACACCTTTGGATCAGTAATCATTCGATCCAAAATCGTTCTTTCAAACTCTAAATTCTTCGCTTTGGAGGACTTAACAGTAGGAGGAAGTTGTTTATGATCTCCTGCCATTATAACTCGAGTGCCTTTCAACATGGCAGTCCAACTCTCCGGCTCAAGTGCCTGTGAGGCCTCATCTATCACAACGGTATCAAACCTGAGATGATGTATCGTCTTGCTGGCGCATCCTATCAAAGTGGTACATATTACCTCTGATTCATCTATTACCTTATCGACTAATTTATCCTCCAATTCACGAGCCCAATTTTCAAGCTGTTTAGCCTCTTTATACATTAGACCTTTATTCATTCTTTGCTGGGCGCCATATTTTCTTTTGAATTTACCTGCTTCTCGATGAGCAGCTTCTGCTTCTATTTTTACTTGTTTGATGTGCTGCCACTCTTTATGATTACGGATCTGCTCATCTAAACATAATTCTGCGATATTATCCCCAATTCTCGTGACATTACCAAGGCGCAACACGTTGACACCCACATCGGACAATCTCTTAGCCAATAAATCTACAGCTCCATTACTTGGTGCTGTAACTAAAACTTTCTCTTTAGACTGAACCAACTTTTTAATCATTCCGACTAACGTGGTTGTTTTACCCGTTCCAGGAGGTCCATGTATGACTGCCAGTCTTTCTAAGCTCATAGCCCCTTTCACTGCATTAATCTGAGATGTATTCAAATTACCCAATCCATCCTCGTTGACTTCTATGGTTAATCTGTGCTGGTCAAGTGCTTCTGATGCTACAGCACTCTTTAGCTCTTGCACCACTGGATCATTGGCTTTTTTTAAGTATCTGATACTATCCTTCATGACTCGGAAGGTTCGATCATCATATATAAGTTCTATACCGTAGGACCCACCTCTGAGAAGATGTTCCTTAGCAATGACGTCGGCAGAGATAATTATTCTTACTTTTCTTCTATTGGCAAAGGATATAGCCCCTTTGAATTCTAACCGCTCCTCTTTTTTAATAAAAAAAACAGCACTTGCCCCAACTTTAAAATTGTTAGAACTTTTACTGGCTGATGGAGTAGAAGGAATCAGCTCTAACTCGACATGCTCCCCTACAGTATAATGCTTGCGATTGATACTTACTGGATGCCAAAGCACTCCCGCAGCTATGCGCTCCTTCAGCGACTTAGAAGTAGACAACTTCTTAAAGTACTCCTCCTCCGCAGCCCTCTCAGCTTCAATTGCAGCTAATAAACGGTCATATCGATCTTTGTAATCTGCCATAATACTCATCGGTCTGCAAAGATATCTTTAATCTCTATAGATCTATGAGATATATTTTACACTAATTATAATTCAATTGCCTATTCGAATGACATAGAATTTCGCTCAAAAAGCATAGCGAGAACCTTTGCCATTGCAAGTTTATCTAACGAGGAACACACTCAGCTATAGCAATTACATGCGACAATTTTTATCAAAAAAAGTATTGCAGCTTTACCGCAGGTCAAATCTCTATTGAACACGAATCACTCTACCCGAATGCAATGAAGTATCAGTCTTAATACTATAGACAATTATTCCTGAATATCCATCTAATTCCTCTGAGCGAAGTGTAATCTTATTTTCTCCCTGATCCAATAAAACTTCTTTTGAATAAATAAGTCTACCACTGAGGTCATAGAATGAAATGTCTGAGTTCTGATCAATTGCTGAATTCACTTTTATCATCATAAGATCAGTGAAAGGATTAGGAGACACCACCACATTGGTGATATTTATCTCTTCTGCCTTCTGAATAGTAGACCTAGTGGATGCCATTGATAAAGTCTCTGTAGATACGTCTTCACATCCCGTTACATTAATATTATAAGATCCTGATGAATGCAACCATCCATCAACTATCACCCTATAATATCCTGGAGTAAAGTGAGAAGTAATCACCTCTGCCGCACTACCTGATTGTATACTATAATTGCGCACCACTCCTGTCCCACAGTCATGTCCCAAAACAAATAAATCATAGTCAGCACTGTCAGAAAAATTATCTAAAGTAATTGTCAAGGTTTGTGCTGATGTTACGTTAAGTTGGTATAACTCCTCAGCGCCGAGATATCCTACTGCCAAAGAATCTGCATTAAGTCGATATAAAGATTGCCTCGAAATAGAATCCATCACAGTTTGATCAAGCAATGACGTCCCACATGCAATCATAAGTGGACCATCACAAGACAACCCACAAGACACGGTAAGTGTGAAATCCGAAGCGACCCAAGGAGCGTAACCTTCTACAAGTACATAATAAGTTCCAGCAGGAAGTAAATTATCTATATCGGTATATACCTCACCTATAGACATGGGGTTAGCGATCATTTTAGAATCATTGAAATTACTTCCCTTACAACTCAAATCAAGAGGTTCCAGCTCATCGTCAAAAATGAATAATGATAGGTTCGCTGAAACCTGTTCCAAGATTAATTGTAATACATCTGAACTATCTTCCTTTACAACCTGAATTAATTGATCAGGACCTCCAAAATTGGATGCAGACACATAGCAAGCACTTATATCGTCCTTATGAAAATTACTTTCTCTACCAATAGTAGATCCACTATAAGATGACCCACAGGTTAAAATTGGATCAGTCGTGACCCGCTCACAGCAGGTCATAGTGCTATCTGCTTCACATTGCTCGAAACATATCACATATGTATGGGGTAGCTCATCAAGAGCTGGCAAGAAAATAGTCTTACCCGAACTATCCAGAGTTAAAGATTGAATAGAACCCTCTATTAATGTATCGGTCGTCTCATCAATTTCTTGAAGAGTTAACACCTCATCAGAACAAGCAATATCAATTTGTAATTCGATTGCAAAAGACTGATCAATATAGTTTTTAACTATTGATAGGCAAGATGCAGTATTGTCTGGTTCTTCTTCCATGGGGTCCATCGGTTCTTCCGTTGGGCTTTCTGATTCTTCTGGATCGCCATCGTGACACAAGAATAAGTCATAGGCTCCCGAATCTTGGTTGGTTCCATCTATAACCAAATAATAAGTACCTGGGCTAACCGATCTTATAATCTGCTCATTCTCTCCCGCCCCTTCATTATTACTTAAGCTGAGGCAAGCGGTAAATTCACAAGAAGGGAGCAAATACATATTCAAGTCAGCTTCATCACTCACTAACAGGTCAATTTTCAGATCAATATGATCATTGATGACTAACTTATATATATTTTCTGGACCAGAATTATTTCTATTGTCGCAGGCATAATCTTGGATAGCATCTCTACCTCCTGCGGTCGTAGCACTAATCTCATCGCCACATGTCAATACATCCGCAGAGTAATTGCAGAAATTCTCACAAACTACTGACAACTCAAAAAGTCCTGACTTATTAGAAACGGATTTGACATCGACTACTATGTAGATGTCGTCAAAGGGATCAATATTTCCTAAGTAAATTTCTTCTTCGTGAGCCCCTATTGATTGACCACAGGCAAGCATTATATCCATGCCATACTCCCAGTCATCAATAGTAGAATTATAAGATGAAGAACAACCTCGATAGATAAATAAATCGAAATTAACTCCACTGGATAGAGGTTTCATTTTGATGCTTACATTGTTAAGATCATAATATCCGCCATCCAACTTATACACAACCTCTCTGCTACCATACCCCGATCCATTGGTATTACAGCCAAAATGAGTATTCATGACGTCAGAAGAAGTAGGATCTCTGAGACTATTTGATCCTATAACAGTATCACCACAACCGATAGGTACCGCAGCGTCACAATTTCTATTTGGCACATTGCGATTAACACAATGTACTTCTATCTCATAGCCGCTGGATGACATGGTACTCATAGCATCAACTGATAGATAATAGGTGCCTTTTGCATCAGGTATAAAGATTTGCTCCGCCCCATTGCCTGAGGTACGACTGAAATCGACACAATTAGCCAACCTCGCTCCGGTAGTACGGTTATAACAAGACTCAAATAAAAACATATCCAAATCTGCAGTCAACCCTGTTAAATCTATGGTTAGATCAACTTCGTCATTACCTACATGCAAAGCATACAAGTGATCTCTTCCTAAATAATTATATGCACTATTAGTACAATCCGAAAGGTCATAATCCCAAGCGTCTAATTCATTAGAAGAAGATGGCTCTATCCAATATGATGCTCCGCAGGTGAGGTTTATGGCTTCAGAACAACCATAAGGCGCTTGATAAACCTCACAATCTACCGATATTTCATATCCACTACTTATGCCTGGCGAAAATCCATCTATACTAAGATAGTAGGTACCCGTAGCACCATTTAATACTATTTGTTCAGAGCGATTGCCTGAGTTAATACTATAGGCCAGACAAGAATTTAAAATATCTCCTCCGGAGCGATCATCACAGGCTCTGAATAAGAACATATCTAAATCTGCCCATAACTCTGTCACGGTTATTTTCACATCACGTCTTACTGATCCTACATCAATTTTGTAAAGATGATCCCGACCTTCATAATCATATGCATTCTGAAAGCAACTTGAAAAATCATACTCGCTGTCACTGAAATGGTTGGAAGTAGAAGGATTGATCCAATAATTATCTCCACAAGATAGCTCGGTTGCTTTACTACACTCAGCATTAGAGCTGTGTACATCTTCACAGTTAACTCTTATATCGTATCCAGAACTCGATCCTGTTATGAACCCATCCACTATGACATAGTATCTACCCGATGCGTTTTTTAATTCTATATTTTCAGGAGAATTCCCACCATTCACACCGAATGCCACACAAGACCCAAATTCATTTCCATTGCAAGCTTCAAATACCATAACATCCAAATCGGCTGTCATGCCATTCACTATAATCGATACATTTTTATAAGATGACCCTAAATCCAGCAAAAACAAATGATCATTACCATCGTAGTCAAATGTAGAATGACCACAACTTGAAAAATCATAATTACTTTTATTAAAACTATTAGTGTTTGAGGCGTCTATCCAATAGGAATTTCCACAGGACAACTCCTTTGCTGAAGCACAGGTCACCACTACACTCTTAGCCACACAATCAATAGAAAGATCAAATCCTGAACTCACAGAAGCGGAATAAGCATCGACCATGATATAATATTCTCCTGAAGCGTCAGTTAGTAAAATTTCCTCATCCGAATTTCCTGCATTTAAGCTGACTCCAGCACAATTAGATAAAGAGGCATTACCACCGCCACTATTACAACTCCTAAATAGAAGTAAGTCTAAATCAGCCGATAGCCCAGTAAGCTTTATACTCACATCGTGGGGATAAACTCCCAAATCGAGATGAAACAACTGATCATTGCCCGAATAAGCCCAAGAACTGGATCCACAGTCTGAAACATCATAATCAGATGATTCAAAATGATTGGAAGTAGGAGCATCATACCAATAGCTCCCTCCACATTCAACTTCAGTGGCGTACGAACACTCATATGCCCAGAGTAAAGATGGTATATTGATCAGAAAAAAAAGTATGAATTGGTATAAGGTATTATTCATTGGTAGATATTAAAACTTCAATAGCCCATTGTCAACAATCGACCAATATAAACACATCGATTCGATTCTTATAGAGTATTAAATTATATATTATTTCGATATATGTAATCTACCAAAAAGAGTTCCTTTCAGCTAAAAAATGGATTGAATCTGTTCTCACGACTTCCAGAATATTAGATCAATTGTCGAAGCCTATCCCAATACGTGCATGCCATTGGCCGCGCCCATCCGAATAAGACCACACCCCATCGAGTCGAAGTAACCGAAAGAAATTCCAACCTAAATTGTTAAGCCCCAAATGGAGTTCTACATAATCTGGAAAGTTATCAGAATGTAAATATTTAGCACCAGCGACGAGAGAAAACCCGAGTTGATTAATACCCGGAATTTTGTCCAATATCCAACCATTAAAATCATGATGGATATGGGCCTGAAAATACTTATCAGCAGCACTACGACTATAATAGTCCATCGCTAAGAATCGCTTATGATAATTATTTGATTCGAGTATCGTGAGCCGGTTGCCCATGAAGTGACGATAATCCACAAATGGTATTTCTTCAGCATTGAAGTAAAGACCACCATTGGCATAAAAGTTTAAATCACCAAATAACCCTAATGTCTTAGAATCAGAAATTGAAAATGCCAGCTTCTGATAAGTTACATCCCCATTAAAAAAGCTCATGGCCGACCTCCAAGAGATAGTCATTTCTGGGCCTTTATAGCCATCGCTAAACCTGCGATCTGGAAACATCACATACTTCTGACCAAATCGTATACGAGCGATGAGATCCAAGATCAGCGCATTATGTTGGTTAAATGGTATCGCTCCACCGGTCGGATCATTGCTGGTATAAGCCCTATTGTCTCTATCTAAGATGGGATTGACGACATTGTTGACCAAAGGTGCTCTTTGCTCGTATCTCAAAGATGATGTTAGTACCACAGGTGGAGCAATATCCGTGCGCCATGAGAATCCATAATACTTTTTATCGTAGTATTTAGCATAATTGCGCTCAGCGAATATGGTATATAGCATATTGAAATTATCACTTATTGGATCGGACCCGTTAAATTGAAATACCTCTCGACCCGCGAAGAGATTGTATTGGGTACTTGAAGTTCTATTTGGCCGATACACCATATTGGCTTTTGGCCTCCATATTTTTTCTGCTCCACTATAGTTGATTGTAGAATAAAATAGAATTCGATTGGTCTCCTTTTCATCAAAGTACTTTCTAAAATTGACATCTACCGCACCATGCAACCCTTGAACCGTATTATAAGAAAGTGAGGATATTGGGCTACTAATATTCCAATATAGGTTTTGGTTAGAATTTTGGTAACTATAGCCCGACAGCACGTCTCCTATCCCAAATTGATTGTGCTCTCGATCTATAGAATCTTTATATACTGGGCTATTTCGCATCTTGAATATGCTGTCTTTCTCAATATAGTCGGTTGACTCTTCTATTGATAGTGGTACAGGCCTAATCTCCGCCCAATAGGTAGAATCTCGTTCATTAGATTGTGCTTCAACGATATGCGTAACACTATTAAAAAACCCCTTATCAAAATTGGGTTGGAGATTATAATTACTATGTATACCAGTAAATTCTCCAGTAAAAACAAATCCAAATATATTTACATCAAAAGTGATCACATTGCTAAATAAACCCCAAACATCAGGCTCTTCTAAAGGGATGAACACTTGTTCAAATGTCAGACTGTCCAGTACATATAGTTGTGACGATTGTGCGGTAAGACCCAATGTAAAAGAATGGATATTCCACAGGTCTTCAATAATATAAATATCTCCATAAAATACAGGATCGGCCTCACGTTTGGGCAATACTTTGATTTTGTTGATCAACCGGTTTTCCTCATCATAAAACGCTCCTTCTAATCGATATCTATAATATGACAAGGCATTATCTGCTATTGGGGATATGATTGCTCTGTTCAGATCCATAGTGGGTTCATATATGCTAAATTGCATCTCCTTGGCACTATTAAAACTATATCCTTGATCGTCCCCACTGATTTTAGAAGAAGTGATCACTTCTTTGTATTGATCTGGACTTTGGTAATAAAGATTGGATACTGACTCCGATAGGTACACAATACCTTGACGATTAGTATCGAGTGTCCCGTCCATATCTCCGACTTCTATGCCCATTATTTTTTCAGGCGCATCTAATATCTTGTTATATCCTTTGACATAAACATCACAGGAGTATGCTTTAATCTGATTTTTATAATACTCTCGTTTTTCGATGGCTTTTCTTATGATTCTATAGGCAGGATCTTCGGCATCGGCAGCAATAAAAATCTCATCAAGGAGCAATGATTCTGGCTCCATCTTTACATCGACTATTACTTCGCTTCCTTTGTAGTCCACCACTTTATAAACTGATGTATATCCCACGAATTGAAAGACCAACTCATGCTTACCCTGTGGCACCTTAAAGTGATATATCCCTTCGCCATTAGTAGTAGTCCCGATACTTGTCCCATTGATGTAGATACTCACTAATGGTAAGGGCTGTCCTAATTCGTCCTGCACTAAGCCGACTACTTGGGACATCAAGTTTGAAACAAAACCACAAAAAACAATAAAAAAAAGAGTCCTCATTGATACAGTTATATATTGAATATAATGGCGCACAGTCGGTAATTATTAGTTTTAACGTAATATCACAAATAATTAAGAGACGTTTAAGAATTATTAATTTGTTACACCAATATATACTAAGATGAACTCTACAGCTCTACCCGAATGCCCCAATGAGATATCTCCTTCCAATATCATAATCAGAATGCTCGACGGGATCAAAAGTCGTTATTCCAATGCTACGATTGGGATACCAGATGAACTGCTGGATTATCAAATATGTGAAACAGCCATGTCTATGAATCAAGTATATTACCATATCTATCAATTAAGCTTTTGGGTGGGTAGTACATTTCAAGTTGACCTTCCTAAATTCAAAAAAGAGGATAGTTTATCTGCTTACCGTACTTCGACTCTGGCATTATATGACCACATAAGAAATGGACTAATAGATATGACAGAAGAGCAACTAAGATCTTCAGTGCTTTATCTAAAAAGGACTGATACTTACCTCCCATTTTGGTACATTATCAATGGCCCGATGTCAGATATCTTAACTCATATAGGCCAGATCAATAGCTGGAGACGTGCAGCTGGGCACCCTTGCCCTTCCTATAGCCCCTTGCTAGGAAAGTCCTAACCTATCATCGGCACAGTGAGTGTCACATCTTAGTAGCACTAAAACAAAAGAAAAGTACGAAGTAAGATAAACTGTTAAAATTATACATATTATAATGTTTTATAATATGTTTGAATCGAATTTTATATAGTGGTTTTACCACAGATCTGTGTCATAATAGTAACGCAACTACTTAACGATGGAGATGTATAACAAGACTTTAGATAAAATAGGTACTATTTTTAGTCCTACAGGTGCCAAATATTCGGCTCAATATAAAGGACTATCTATGATAATCAAGTCTGCCGTTGTTATCTATGTTTTGTTTAATACATTTAACAGCCTATCGTTCTAAGATCACAATTTATAAGTAATGAATATGGCTAAATTGCCATTAGTTAATTTGGTTGCTTCTCCCAGTCTATTTCCACTTGATATATTGCTAAGGCTATTGCTGTAGTTAGCTCCAATACCCAGTTTATCTAATTTGATAACGGCGCCAAAGTTGGCACCCCAATCTGACTTATTGAAACTGTCTTCATTAAAAAGACCATTGGAAGTATTCAACAAATATCCAAAATAAGGTCCTCCTTCTATAACTAATGGTCCAAGATTCATCGCCAAGTTAATGGGCACTTCAACATATTTTAGATTGGTGTTTTCGATAGTTCCTCCATCCATTACTTCTGCTCCCTTAAGATGGTATAAAGCAGCCGGTCTCAGACTCCAGAAGGCTCCTAAAGGTATATTGGCGTTTAATCCAAGATGATAACCTGGCTTACTATCAAAGACTACATTATCGGTGTTAGAATCTATGGCAATGTTTGAATAATTTAATCCTCCTCTTAGCATCAATTGTGCAGACAATGCTGAAGCGCAAAACAATGCCAACGAAAATAATAAGACAAGCTTTTTCATAAGAATTTTAATTTGATGAATGCAATAATTACACTTCCTAATAACGAGTGCCATACTCTAAAGGATACAGTGTTTAGATTTTTTTAACGCTCAAAACGCCTAATGATATATAAGAAAGGAAGGAATTAATGGTTTATCCTAATATCTAAAGAGCTCTCATTACTTCTTTTTTGAGTCGAGAGGTATAGTCATCTATAGCCCATTCTTTGTAATTACGTGTACTATTGCAGATACAATAACAATATCGCCTGATGCGGTCTTCTATGTCATACTTGAGTAAACGTATTAAACTTAAAGCCTCCATGAGGTCTTCTGTGTTTTCAAGTATGATCTTTTTGTGTTGAGCGATTGCCTTATCAATTACCGTTGATGATTTTTCACGAGTTATGAGCGTATGGTCATAAGCAGCATTAATATCGAAAAGAACTTCTTCTGACTTACTAAACATCTCTCTTAATTCGGTAGGCATCACATACCTAAATCTTCGCTCGATCTCATCGTCAGATATTAAGCTTTCTAAAAACTGCGTTGGCGATCTAAAGATTTTTTGCCAATCAATTTCTGAATCCCATAATCCAAAACGAGCAGCATTATTACCCAAATCAATTACATCAAAAGTTTTTTTGTTTTCAAGCACTCGAGAACCTCTACCTATCATCTGAAAATATAGCGTCAAAGATCTGGTCGCTCTATTAATCACTATAGTCTCTATGGTCGGTTCATCAAATCCAGTCGTTAAAATACTTACGCTGGAAAGAATTGCATTTGGTGTATTCTTAAACCATGTCAGTATCTCTAATCGCTCTTTCTTAGAGTGTGAATTATCCAAGTGTCGTACATCATAACCCTTGGCCCTAAATGTCTCATAAACATACTTCGAAGTATTAATACCATTATTGAATATCAGCGTCTTCTTGCCTTTTGCCCGCTGTTCATAAGCGTATAGCAATTTGCTCCGCATGTCATCACTGGTATATAGCTCCTCAGAAGACGATACCGTATAGTCTCCATTGATGCCAACTTTAAGAGTCCCTAACCCCACGTCGTAGCTATAGATAGTTGCCTTGGACAAAAAACCCTTCTTGATCAATGAAGCTATACTACTGCCCACTATTAATTCTTGGTAAGTATCCTTCATCGGTAACTTGATGTTGGAACTCAATGGCGTAGCCGTCACCCCAAGCATAAAAGTGTGATCAAAAAACTTGAATAACTTACGAAATGAATTATGATGAGCTTCATCCACTATAACCAATCCTACCTCGCTGAGATCAATCTTTTTTTCATTAAGTCTGTTGTTTAAAGTCTCGACCATCGCGACAAATGCCATATACTGATCTGCATCAGGAAGCTCTTTGACCTGACTATTGATCACCTTATTATTAACATCGAATACATTGAGCATGGTGGATGTCTGTCGGCACAACTCAATTCTATGAGTTAGTATTAATACCTTCTTATTTTTTTGAGCGATAAACCTTCGAGCTATTTCAGAAAATATAACCGTCTTACCGCCCCCAGTAGGAAGTTGATACAACAACTTGTAGTTAGCTGGACTGGTCTCAAAGCGCTCGAATATTTGCTTTAAGTCCTCCTGCTGATAGTCATATAATTGCTTACCAATTATTTCTTCTTGTTTGTCTTCTATCTCAACTCCTTCCATTCCAAAAAATTAGGGCAGCTACAAATGTAAGAGCATTTTCGACTTAGTCAAGAAAATGACTAACATATTGCTGAAATTTAATATGTCAATTACTTAGTCCTATTTATTAAGACAAAGATTCGCGCCTACGCCCTCTTTCTCTGAAGAAGAATAAAAAAAGAAGGAGTACAATAAATGAAATCAAGGCAGGTACCGTCCATATGGCCGTCCAATCTTTAACACCACCAACAGTATAATGATCCGTAACTAATCCCGCTAGTTTAGATCCTATCGCCATGCCTATGCCATAGGTCGCTAAGGTAATCAAGCCTTGAGCTTGAGCTTTGATCTCGGGCTCTGCCTTATTATCTGTATATATCTGGCCCGAGACAAAAAAGAAATCATAACAAACCCCATGCAAAATAATAGCAAGATAAAGCATCCATACCCCAGATCCTGAATCACCATATCCAAAACAGAAAAACCTAATCACCCAAGCTACTATGCCGATGATTAATATCCACTTGACGCCATATTTTTTAAAAATGAGAGGAATCATAAGCATGAATAATACTTCAGATACTTGACCAAGGGACATCTTATTTTCAACATTAGTCATGCCCATGTCTGTCAAAGATGGATTGGCCATAGCATAGTAAAAAGATAATGGGATACATATCAAAATCGATCCTATAAAAAACACAGTATAAGATCGATCTTTAAAAAGGGAGAATGCATCTAATCCGATCACATCTCTCCATCTAAAAGCCTTATTGACCAAAGGTGGAGTACTCGGTAGAAAAAAACTATATACACCAATAACCAATGCGCCTATCATAGCTATTTGAAATATCGCTACCTGATCACCTACTGCAAGAAAACCGATTAAGTTCGTTACTACTATCCATGCTACAGTGCCCATCACTCTGATGATCGGAAAGTCATTCTGAGCATCAGTCATATGTCGCATGGCAATAGAACTGGTAAGTGCTATCGTAGGACCAAAGGATATACAGTAAGCTAATATGTACCAAAAGAAGTTAGCTGGATCTTCTACTTGAATAAGCAGGTATAATATACCAGCGCCTACCAAATTCAACACTCCTAATACTCGCTCCGCTGAGAAATATCTGTCTGCCACGAGTCCTATAAAGAATGGTGAAATAATCAATGCGATAGAAAAAGCAGTATAGGCATTGCCAACTTGATCTCCAGATGCTGATAATTGAGTAAACATATATTTACTCATCTGCCCATACCAAGCTCCCCAAACGAAGAACTGTATAAACATCATTACAGCCAATTGAATTTTTACAGATCGCTTCATGATATATGATTATTCATGCACTTCTTTGATCTTACCCGAAGCCTTATCTTTTAAGATGATCTTCTTTTTTCCTCCCGGTAATATTTCTTGTTTTATCAAGAAGTATGTATCATCATAATCTTCTAATACGGCGGTATCACTGTCACCATCTTCTGCTCCTCGCCAGTCATGAAGTACTACCGGTTCCCACTTTTTAGATTTAACCGATACATATGCAGCATCCATGATGGCATTAACTATATATCCATCATAGAAGGTCTCCTGTGGGGCATTACCTGTCTCATATGCCTCAAACATATCGGTGAACATATGATTATACCCCAAGTCTTGATTTTCGTCTGCTACAGGAAAAATCCATCCTGAATTACTTTCGGCCTTCTCAGCCACATATCCAGATTGACCAGGAGCTGTAAACATATCAAAACCGGTTCTTAAAAAATGGTTAAGCCAAACTGTACCATGCGTACCCATCACCTCATCTCTCAAATCCAATCCACCTCTAAAAGCCCAGCTGACCTCAAACTGACCTATAGCCCCATTAGAATATTTCACCAATCCTATGGCGTGATCCTCAGCTTCTATGGGTTTAACTTGGGTGTCGGCCCAGCACATGACTTCTATAGGTTTATGTTCTTTGCCTATAAAGCTCCTTGCTATTTCTATGCAATGACAGGCTAAATCGAGTATGGCTCCACCACCTGCCTGCTCTTGATCCCAAAACCATTCACTATGTGGACCTGGATGAGTCTCTCTTGATCTTGCCCATAACACCTTTCCAATAGCACCTTGCTGAATACTCTCTATGGTCCTTAATGTCTTAGGCGTGTAAACCAAGTCCTCCATATACCCATGAAATACTCCCGCTTTCTCTACTGCTCTAAGCATTTCTAATGCCTCCTCAGCATTCCTACCCAATGGCTTAGTACAGATTACACCTTTACCAGCTTTGGCGGCTTTAAGAACCACTTCATGGTGTAGATAATTAGGTAATCCGACACATACTATTTCTACCTCTGGATGATTAATAGCCTCATCGAGGTCAGTGGTCCACTGTTCTATATTATTTTCCTCAGCGAATTTTTTGACGTTCTGCTCACTTCTGGAAGCAGCGACGATTACCTTATCCTTACTCCTCTGACCTTGAATAGCAGAACAATAAAATTCTGAGATAAACCCAGATCCAAGCATAGCAATTTTTCTCATATCACATTATTAGCTACAGAAAAATAGTACTAAAAGTGGGCAAATAATGACTCTATCCTACTTCATACTCGATCTTAGCTTACAAGTAACTGCGGCTTTACTTACCTTATAAGAAGACTATAATCGATATGAAAAAAGAACAAAAAAGAAGAGATTTTATCAGAAAGTTTTCTGTTGGAGGAATATTGATCGGAGGTACCAGCAAGGGCCTATTGTCACAAAATGCCGAAGAGATCTTAGCCCCGAAGATTCATCCTTCCCAAAATTATAGTCAGAATGATCAAATTCAGCTAGCGATGATAGGATGTGGTATTCAGGGATTTAGTAATGCCAGATCAGCCATGAGTATCGATGGAATCAAAATAGTCGCCGCTTGTGATTTATATACAGGTAGGCTTGAGCGCATAAAAGAAGTATATGGAAAAGATCTCTATACCACTCAAAACTATAAGGAAATATTAGCTCGTGAAGATATTGACGCAGTCTGTATATCGACTACAGATCATTGGCATGACCATATGACTATAGAAGCCTTAAAAGCTGGAAAGGCAGTATACTGCGAGAAACCTATGGTGCATCGACTATCTGAAGGTCATAGGGTTATAGCAGCAGAAAATCAATATCGTCAAGCACTACAAATCGGAAGCCAACGAGTCAGTGGAATAGAAACGGCTAAAGCGAAAGAACTCTTTGAGAGTGGTGTGATAGGCACACTAAACTTAGCAGAAATACGATACGATAGAGCCAGTTCTAATGGAGCATGGCAATACTCCATACCTACAGATGCTAACCAAGAAACGATAGACTGGAAGGCTTTTATTGGAGATGCTCCATCGGTCGAATTCGACCCTAAAAGATTCTTCTGGTGGCGTAACTATCAAGACTATGGTACTGGTGTAGCCGGTGACCTCTTTGTCCATTTATTCTCCGCCCTCCATGTAATCACCAGCTCCAAGGGGCCAGAGCGTATATATGCGAGTGGAGGATTGAGATTTTGGAACGATGGAAGGGATGTCCCTGATATCACTTTAGGATTATATGACTACCCAGCTACCAGTTCTCATCCTGCATTTAATGTGCAAATGAGAGTAAACTTCGTAGATGGTTCAGGAGGAGGATCACATGTGCGTCTGATAGGCAATGAAGGAGTAATGACCATCAGCTCTGCAGGTATTAAAGTGAAAAAATCTAAAGTAAGTACTACTCCCACTTATGGAGGGTGGGATAGCTATAACACCTTCTCATCAAAACAACAAGAAGAATACAAAAAATGGTTTGAGTCTCACTATGGACCAGAAAAGCCTAAAATGATAGAACCAAGTGATTTAGAATATAAAGTACCAAAAGGCTATAGCTCCCATAGAGACCATTGGTGGTATTTTATTGATAGCATCAGAAATGGCACCCAGTTAGTAGAAAATGGAACCTTTGGACTTCGAGCAGCCGGTCCTGCGCTAGCTACCAACAATAGCTATTTTGAAAGAAGAATAATTGAGTGGGATCCAGTAACCATGAAAATTGTCTAACTAAGTTAAAGTGCAGGTTTTCGAACCCACTTCCGAGTATACCACTTAATAGCCACTACTCCGATAATCGTAGGTAGCACCCAAGGAATGATCATCAACTGCCCTGTAAAGATTTCTCCTAACCAGGTGCGTCCTCCGAAAGCAAAAAATGCAGTATACGCAGCAATACCAGTCGTAAGCATACCGGTGATATGATCTTTGATAGGGTCGATCTTTGATTGATAATCTTCAAATGAAAGCCGTGCATCTCGAATATCAAAAACGCCTAACAGGCCAAAAATAAAAAGTAACATAGATCCATTAGCAAATTGTACGCTCATAGCATAAATGACATTAACAGCGCCTACAATCACGATCAAAGTGTGAAGCAACCTTTTCCTGCGGAACATAGATAAATTAACCTCTTTCTTAAATTTCAATACTGATATACCATACCACAATGGCATAGAAGTAATCAAGGTCAGATATCCCAAAAAGAGCGCTACAAAATAATCTCCCTGTAAAGTGTTAATGACAGATAGAATAGCCGCAGAAGCCACGACTACCCACATGCCGTAGGTATAGAACCAACCAATCTTGATATGTAGTTGGCCTCCTTTCTTTACAAATATCGGCAACCAAAAAAGTACAAGACTTATGAAACCCGCAACGATGTGTATGGGAAGAACTATTTTATCTATTAATTCCATGGCAACAATTTTATTTCTTCCACAATGCTAAGGAATACATCTTTTGGATATTTGAATATGTGATTAACTACAATCACTCTGGGACGAATGACAACATAAATTGACGGACAACAAAGTCTTGGGACGAATGACAAGCTAAAGTTGAGACTTAACAATAGCGACATACTTTCTCGAAACAGGCACTTCCATATCCACTTCTTTTAGCTTAAGTTTTAGTCCTTGTGCATTGCCAGACACACCTGCTATTTTTTCTTTATTCACTATATATGACCTATGAGTTCTGATGAAGTGAAAGGGCTTTAGTTGAGACTCTATGGATTTAAGGGTAGCTCTCAATGTTATGGGCTTACCAGAGTCCAGATGTAGCTTTACATAGTTTTGTAAAGATTCTGCATACTGAAGCATGTTTAAATCCACCTCATCCCCTCCCGATTCGTGCTTTAAGATCACTATAGTCGCTTTTTCTGTTTCTTGAAGATCACGATCCATTTTTATCTCTTCCGCTATATGAACATATTTCCGTTGATTGGTTAAGAGATTCACTGTACCAAAAAAAATTATCGGGAAAATACCCACTAAAAAAGTAGCATACACCTGATAAAGTAATCCAGTAATAGAAAAACTATAGAATCCCAACCCGTGTGAGAGGTAAAAAATATTAGCTATGCTGATTAAAATAATCAGACCTATAGTACTCAATAACCATTTACCAAAAGTCCAGCTTGGCTTATCAAACTCTACTTTAAAGAATCTTTGAAGTACGAGGTCATAAGATAAACTCACTAAAAAAGTAATCACCCCAAATATAAAAGTATGCCAGAGCGCCGTCCATGTATCTAACTGATGCGAACCAAAAGGACGTAAAAGAAACAAGAATAAAAATACAAATACTCCTACCCCAATCGATTCTTTGACTTGATCTACAAATGCATTAGAACTCGGAAAAGGTCGTCGTAAAAATTCTATGATTTTAGCGAGCATCGATTTGACCTAATAGCACCTCTACAGATTTTTTTAATTGCTCATCCTCTCCTTTAGCTCGGCTATCCGGAGCATTCTCAATGATATAATCAGGTACAGCAGGTCCATGTTCCATGTTTTCCTCAGTGGCCTTGACATACCATGCTCTAAATGGTACTCTCACAAAAAAACCATCCATCAGTCCTCTACCTCCTGTAGATATCACCGCACCAAAGGTTGGCATGCCTACTAATGATCCATGACCCAATGTCTTGAATGCATGAGAAAAAATCTCAGCATTGCTGTAGCTATTCTGATTACATAGCGCAATAGAAGGCTTAGTCCAAGCCGAAAGCGGAAGCCGCTCTCCATATGGATAATGCTCTTTGTATTTCTTATTATCACGAGTTAAATCTTCGGTCGCTCCTCTCGGTATAGTGTAAGCATGCTGTCTTACATTAAGCACCGCCATGACCATATCCGTGGTCCAACCCCCGCCGTTGTAGCGGACATCTATGACCACTCCGTCTTTACCATATCCACTGGCCATAAGCTCACGCTCGAATCTCTCAAAACTGGACCAGTTCATACCACGGATATGAATGTAGCCTAATCGTCCATTAGAATATCTATTGACCAATTCTTTTCGGTCATCTACCCATTCTTCATAGAGCAGATTTCTCGTAGAATAGCTCGGTCGAATAACCACGTAGCGAGGCTCATCTTCACCAGAAAGTTTTAATTGAATTCGCTCATCTATAGTCATATTCACTAAAGAATAGAAGTTTCTCCCATCTATTTCTTGACCGTTGACTGCTATGATTTGATCGCCAACTTTTAGTAAACTTTGCTTTTTATCAGCGGGACTATTAGGCACTATTCTGGTGATCTCTACTCCTCCAGTTTCTAATGGCTTAAGTTCTATTCCCAATTTACCCGTTTGAATACGCTGCGTCTCTTCATCTACACCTCCTCTTAATCCCATATGACTCGAATTCAGTTGCCCAAGCATGAGGTTAGTCATATAAGAAAAATCTTGCTTCGTGGATGCTGCCAAAGCCCTTGGTTCATATATCTTCCGTAGCTCATCCCAGTTCTGCCCATGAAATTGGGGATCATAAAATCGATCTCTTAATGTACGCCAGGCTTCATCAAATATTTGCTGACGCTCTGCTCGACTATCTACTTGCATTTTTGCTTTAAACGGTAGAGACTTCACTTTTTTCCCTCCGGTATCAACGCTTTTATGTTGACCTCGAGAGATGTGGTAAATATTCTTTCCTTTCTTATCTAATGTAAGCGCCCCGATTCTTCCGTTCTTTAATACAGTAGTCATGTCTTCACCATTCCACTTTACTTTTTTGAACGATGATTCTCCAGAAGAACCTTGACGACTGCCGCCCTGTGTCGAGAAGAAAAACTCTTCTCCATCTGCCGAGATCATCAAGTTATATTCATTTCCCGATAGCCTCGTCACTTGGACTAGTCGCTCATGAATATTGTCGACATCTATATGAAAGGTACTATCGATATCTTCTTCTTCCGTTTCCTCTTCCATCTCTTCCCAGTCTGAATATGTCCTTTCATAGTCTTCTTCTTTTAACCAAGCGAACCAAACGTCTGCATCGCCATTATTTCTTATCGAAATAAATCCTAACTTACTTCCATCTCTACTCCATACAGGATCATAATCTCCTCTTGGATGCATGCTCACATTAATAGGATATCCTGATGGGTCCGCTTTTCTGATGTAAATCTCACTATTAAAATCGAGATCCGATTGAGAATAAGCTATCCACTTACTATCAGGACTCCAGCTAATGTCATTAGGGGCATTCCACCCCGACATCAATTGTTCTTGAGGGGCATACAGTCCATTAGTATCTACCTCTATGATAGACATATTACCATCTATAGTGACTAAGGCTATCTTGGATCGATCTGGAGAAATTTCGAAATAATCTTCGTCATTTGGTGTATCTAATATCTTAGAAACGGTCCACTCAAAAGATTCATAGATATCACCACCTCCTTTAGCTTTCACTTCATATAAGTCATAATCTCCATCTCTATCACTTAAAAAAATCAAGGTGCTATCATTGATCCATTGCACATTACTCTCTCGATGAGTATGTGGAGCTGGAGCTACAGAAATTTTTCTGTCCTCATCATTCTTCTTTACGAAAATCTCTCCTCTGACTATATAAGCGATTTTCTTTTCGTCCGGAGATAGAGCGATTTCGTTGGAGCGATTAGTATAGGTAACATATTCATCCGGATCAAATCTATAATCGTCCGGCATGTTAAGATTTAACTTAATAGCGGTAGAATTTGGAGTGGTACCTCTGACGTATAGAGCTCCACCTAATGTAAAGATCATCGCTGTGCCATCTCTCGAGACATCGAAGTAATCTATCCCCTCATGAGTATAATTGGTGATTTGGA
>JAHDDE010000014.1:26752-82087 GCA_020629515.1 Saprospiraceae bacterium
TCTCTCGAGACATCGAAGTAATCTATCCCCTCATGAGTATAATTGGTGATTTGGACTGGATCAACCTTTGGAGTACCATCATTTTTCAGCTCCATTTTATACACATTATATCTGCCTGATCTGGCCGAAAGGAAGTAAAGGTCTTTTCCATTTCCAAAGTTGGGAGCCATATCTTGCCCCTCATCTTTGGTCAGCTGGATGTAACTATCTTTTCTGGCATTATAAACCCAAATATCACGATTCGCAGGTCCTCTATAGGCCTCTCGAGAGGGTCTGCATGTACCTCTTACAAAAGCCAACAGCTTAGCATCATTAGAATAAGAAGACTCTAAGCCTAACGCATCCATAGATCTATATGGCGTCCCCCCATCAGCATCGATTTCATAGTACTCGGCCTCTCTTTCCAGTTGCGCAAAATTCCGTCTGGTTGAAAAATGAACGGTCTCATCACTTTTCCAAGAACCGTAATAGTCTCCTGCGCTATTATAAGTCAGTCGCTTCAGATCCCGGCCATCAGCACCTATGGTAAATAAATCATCATTTCCATATCTGGCAGAACTGAATAATATTCTCGAGTCATCAGGAGACCATTGTGCGGTATAATCATAAGCCTCATGAATAGTAATCCTCTTTAGATTACTACCATTAGCATCAGCGGTCCATAGATCACCCTGATAAGTAAAAGCGATCTGTGACCCATCACTACTGATCGATGGATATCTGAAGATTTGATGCTCCTGAGCATGAGCTATAGAGAATATTAGAATAAATAAGAAGCCAAATAAATATTTCATGAGAAATGATAAAAAGTTACCAATACAATTAATCAATAATTTCAAACGAGAGTCCAGCATTATTAGCCAATCGATCTAATAGATGATCGCCCATCGCTACGGAAGGAGTCAGCATACCAGATACCTTAGCAGTTTTGTCTTTATCATGAGCGAGGCAAATAGCACTCTCCGCTAACATCTTGCTGGTCGAACCATACCCTGGATCTCTATCTCCAGTGACTTTGGCTTTTAATATTTTCCCATCCTTCTGTTTACCTAAGAACAGGATATTAAAAAACCCATTTTCTCGCTCTTGCTTATTAGGACCTTCACCTGGTTTAGGCTGCGTCTTATCCACTATTTTTTTCATAAAAGACCCAGGCTTACCAGACATCAAAAATCCCAATCCCGCTAGGATGCCATATCCCTTCAATCTTCCTCCTAATCCTCGTCCTGTAATCATCGCTTCATCATAGAGGAAGTCTTTGCCATATTCATAACCCATCAGAGCATTACTTCTTCGTACCACCTTTGTATTGATACCAGCCATAATGAATGGACCTATAAAAGCATTGATATCCTCATCCATCACCACACTGGTGAGATCTCTTCGATCTGGCCCACTCTGCTCTCCCGCTGGATTCAGACCATATGGATTTGACAATACTTTATAGATAGACTTATCTTCTTGCGCTTCTGCCATGACGTTGCTGAGACTGGCATAGGTGCCTCCACTCAGTCCTCCTTTAGCAGCTTTTAGTCTGAACTTGATCTGATTACAATAAGACCCGGTCATCTTCTTAGCTTCTCGCTGCAAAAAGTAAACACCCATGTCAGATGGGATAGAGTCAAATCCGCAAGTATGTACTATCCGTACTCCATTTGCCTTCGCTTCTTCCTGATGATTATCAATCATCCGTCTCATCCATTGTACTTCTCCTGCCAGATCACAATAATCGGTGCCATTCTCTATGCAGCTTTTCACCAATTCATTGCCATATTTAGCATAGGGCCCTACAGTAGTACATATCACTTTAGCCTGAGCAGTCATCGCATCAAGTGAATCTTTATCTCTACTATCCGCTATGATTTGATCCACACCAGAAATGCCCAACTCATCCATCACCTGACTCAGCTTATTCTGATTTCTTCCTGCTACAGCCCATGACAAGTTTCCATTCAAACCATATTTATCATGGATATATTCTGCGACTAATCTACCTGTGAATCCGCTTGCTCCCCAAACTATTACATCGTACTTCTTTGACATATTCTTTATGCTTATGGTTTAGTATTTAGCAGGTACGCCTTCTCCTGGAATAGTATTCTCTAAAAATACTCTGATATCGTCATTAGCCTTTTGGAGGTCTTCTGCTCTTAAGTACATCATGTGACCACTGCGATATCCTTTGAAGGATAGTCTATCTTTCATTTTGCCACTTGGATCTAATTGCCACATGGTATACTTCGCATCGAAGTAAGTAGTTGCTCCATCAAAATATCCCGATTGTACCATAACATTGAGATATGGATTCTGAGCCATCGCTTGACGTAAATTCTCCCCAGTTCTATCATTGCTGCGATCCCAAGGTCTAACAGGCCCAAACATGTTGTACTTTATATCTGTCTTGTAGTTGAGGTGTTCTCTCAGATAATAATTAATAGCTGGAGTAAAAGAATGTAGCCAAGAAGTTAACTCACTATTATAATCAGGACTCGAGCCAGCATCCATCTTGTCTATCCCTAAATATCTGGAATCCAATCGTCCTATAGTATATCCTTTATCACGTAGGAGTTCTTTCCAAAAAAATCTGGTTGAAACGTCCAGATTAGACTTTAGGATAATGTCCTTAGATAATCCAGAATAATAAGACATCTTATCTGCGGCCATATCTCTCTTTTCTGGGGCTAAGAATCCGCCCATGGCCATAGCTGGCAGCAATTCATTGATTGCATATTCTTCAGATTCGGCAAGAACCTCATCAAGATCTTTAGCTTGCAGTTCTGGGCTTAGGGCATTCTGATACCAAGCTGCAGCAGTAAAATAAGGCAATCTGTTAGCGGCATCTACTGGACCATCTCGTTTAATCCCTAATCCTGTAGGAGACACTAAAATCACTCCATTCAAGTACATCCACTGTCTATTCTGCAATTCTAAAGCTAAGCCAGATACTCTAGTGGTGCCGTAGCTCTCGCCTATTAAGTATTTAGGAGATTGCCATCTATTATTTCGAGTGACGAAGGTATTGATCCATTCGGCCAAATATTTCACATCAGCATTAACTCCAAAGAACATCTTCTTCTGGTCTTCTTTTTTCATCTCTTCATCAGTAACTCTACTGTATCCAGTATTCACGGGATTGACGAATACAATATCTGCCACATCCAAGATAGAATGAGGATTCTCTTTTATGCCATAGGGTTGTATAGGATACCCCTCGTCATCTATCTTGAGAACCTGAGGGCCTGTATAGGCGATGTGCATCCACACTGAAGCGGAACCTGGACCTCCATTAAATGAAATAACCAAAGGCCGTTTGGAGCGATCGCTTATCCCATCTCGAGTGTAATAAGTATAAAATAGCGCTGCTACTGCCTTACCCTTATCATTCCATACTGGCTGCGTACCGGCTTGGGCAGTATATGAAATTCTTTGACCTTTAATAGTAGTCTGATGCTTGGTGATTACCTCTGATTGTACTTCGAGCTTGCGATCTTGAGATATCAAAACAATATTCAAGCTCAATACGAGTAGTAGAAGGGTGAATTTTTTCATTAGGTTGGTATTTAATAAAAATTAGTGCTGCTCAAAATAGTGAAATGTCCAGTTATATTAAGAAGTCATTTAAGAATACAATGATAATTTATTGGTTAGCCATTGATTCCTATATACTTCTATATTACAGTCCTCCCTCTCCAAAATACACTCTTTTTGATATAGGTTATTCGGCTTTGCAAGTTCAATTATGCATACTTCACCTCTTCGATGATATAATCCTAATAAGAGATTCATCTTAAAAACTATGCACTTACCACTACCTTTAGCCAAAATTCTTAAGTGCTTTCTATCTAAAGTGTTTTTTTAATTGATATATGAGTATACTCATGAGTACTTACCATCAAATGGAATAGGATGTAATCATTATGTGAATTAGAATGTTAGGTTAGCATAAATAGACGAATGGAAGATTGGAAAAAGGCAATAACAAATGATTTTAGAGATGCTCTTGTGGTCGACGAGGTAAAAAGCAATCAACCTCGACAAGTATATAATGCCCATTATTCGGATGTAAATCCAACTCCATCACAAAATCCTCGTCTCATATCAGCCAATTCCAAATTAGCCCAAGAACTTAAGATCAGCCCTGATTACCTTCGATCTGAGGAATTCGTCACGGTTTTTTCTGGTAATTCTGTGTTGCCCAATAACATTCCTTATGCGATGTGCTATGGTGGTCATCAATTTGGTCAATGGGCGGGACAATTAGGAGATGGTAGAGCCATAAATTTATTTGAACTAAATCGTGGCTCCGTGCCGTACCAAATTCAATTAAAAGGAGCTGGGCCAACTCCCTATTCTCGCTCCGCAGATGGCCGTGCAGTACTTCGATCTTCTGTAAGAGAATATCTAATGAGTGAAGCCATGCATCACCTTGGAGTACCTACCACAAGAGCACTGTCTCTAATGCTTACAGGAGACAAAGTTCTACGAGATATGATGTACGACGGTAATGCGGCCTATGAAAAAGGGGCCGTGGTCTGCAGAGTAGCTCCAACCTTCATAAGATTTGGTAATTTTCAGATCTTGGCAGCAAGAAAAGATTTCACTAATCTGCAACGCCTTGCAGACTATACTATTCTCACCTTCTTTCCTCACCTAAAGCATGGTTCGAAAGATGGATATATAGAATGGTTTAAAGAAGTCACAAACCAAACTTTAGAGATGGTTCTACATTGGCAAAGAGTAGGATTTGTTCATGGTGTCATGAATACGGATAACATGTCAATATTAGGGCTAACCATAGACTATGGTCCATACGGATGGTTAGATAATTATGATCCTGACTGGACACCTAATACAACTGATAATCAAATGAAAAGATATCGGTTTGGACATCAACCTTATATTGCGCAATGGAACTTAGCACAATTAGCCAATGCAATCTATCCTCTGATCGAAGAATCAGAACCGCTAATAGAAATATTGAATCACTACAAACAATCTTATCAGAGTAAATATATGGAGATGATGTGTGAGAAGCTAGGCCTTAGCATTCCATCATCCCCCAAAAAGGTCAAACTTATACAATCCTTAGATCAATTAATGATTTCGTCTAATATTGATTTTACAATGTGCTTTAGACTTTTATCTACTATAACCAATCAAAATAGTCCAGAAGAATGTTATGTCAATATAATTCCATCCTTTTATCAAGAAAAGCTAATCGGAGCTCAATTAAAAAGTGATTGGTTCGATTGGTTCACTTCATACCAAGATCTTATCTCGTCCGAAAAACCGAACTCCACGATTAGGAAAAAAAACATGGATCAAATTAATCCCAAGTATGTTCTTAGGAACTATATGGCTCAAATAGCTATTGACGAAGCCGAAAAAGAAAACTATAGCATATTAGATGAGCTGTATCAGATGTTGCTGCACCCATATGATGAGCAACCTCAACATCAACAATGGTTCGCCAAAAGACCAGAATGGGCGAAAAATAAAATTGGTTGTAGTGCTTTATCTTGTAGCTCATAAGAGATAATTATGAAATCGAAACATTTGCTATTCATAACTTTTACGCTATTCATCTGTACCGTAAGTGCACAAAGCGACGCAGAAGCGCTGATCAAGAAGAGCATAGCATACCATGATCCCTTTAACAAAATGGAATCATCTAAAATCAGCTTTTATTTTACAGAAACCCGCCCAAATGGACCTGATCGCCAAAGTAAGGTCATGATGTACCCAAAAAAAGAACAGTTTTCAATGCAAAAGAATATTGATGGAGAGACAACATACACTTCTATTAAGAAGGGCAATATAAGGCATACAGTGAATAAAAAGGCCCCAAATAAAGAGCAAATAGAAAAGTATCGCATGACTGAGGAGCGCACTATAATGATGCGCAACTATTATCATTATTTATGGTATCTGCCCACTAAATTGGGAGATCCAGGTTCTATCATTCATCCAGAAGTAAAAGAAACTGACTTTTTTGGTGCAGACGCACTGGAGATAAAAGTCACCTATACTCCAGAGGTGGGAGACGACATTTGGTATTTCTATTTTCATCCTATGTCAGCTGCCTTGATTGGTTATAGATTCTATCATAATGAAGAGGACAATGATGGCGAGTATATCATCCTAAAAGAGGAAACTCAATTTAAAAGCGTAAGACTTCCTAAGAGAAGAACTTGGTATACGCATAAAGAGAATAAACTTTTAGGTACGGATATCTTGGATAAGCTAAGATTGCATTAATCGCTCAACTCCCCCTACTCATCAAAAGGACCAATTGATACTACCACTCAACCACCTCTTAGGAAGTGGGGCTCCTAAAATATTTTGGAATTCAGTATCTCCTAAATTATAAACATGCAATCCTAATTGAAGTGATTCAGACAGATTGAAATATCCAGATAAGTTTACTAACAAGTACGAGTCTGACAAGGTAGAACCTATAGTTTCTGCTGCTCTGCCATTTCTTTGTTTGTAGAGTCCTGTAAGGTGAAAATTTAATTTATCAGTATAAAAACTGACTTGATTAGTCCAAAGTAATTTTGAGGCATTAGCCAAATAAACAGAGATGATATCCTCTGAACTATTTTGATTGTAAATACTAATAGAACTATTCCATAAGAGACGATTTTTATCTCCCCAATTTGTCCGAATGGTAGATGCAACTTCAAATCCCAGAGTGGTAACATCAGCTATATTAGAAGCGAAAAAATAATTCTCGCCAGCTTGTAAGGTTCCTATTTCACTTACCGACCCAATAACTTGTTGATTAGTAGAGATGTAATCAATTAAATCTTGAGAACTCCTATTGAAAATAGTCGTGCTAACAGTCCAATTCTCAGAGGCCCTAAAATCTAATCCAATCTCTGTTGACCAGCTTTTTTCAGCCACGAGCTCTGGGTTACCTAAGCTCCTACCCGGTGTTAGATTTTGCAAATTATTAGAAACATATCTTTCTGTATAATCGGCTGCCCTAATGGTTCTACCTGTCGAAAACCTAAAAGTCGCTTGATCTAAATTATAGGCGATATTAAGGCTTGGCAGCAATTCGAGATCATAATTACTATCATAATCCAATCTTAGATTAGGGATAATCGACCATGCCGAAAAGCTATAGTCAAAAGAACCGAATAGACCTAAATGAAAATCTTCATGATTTCCTCTGTCATTGCTTTCAATTGATCTACGATCCATCTGCAAGCCCAACTTTACTCCACTCACATCACCTATGACCCTATGATGCGTAGCTATAAGATTGGTAAACTTTGTAATATGATTATTAGTTGAAGGAAAATCTGGAGAAAAGATGAACTCATCCGTACCGTGCTTGTGAGAAATGTCAATCTGAGAGGAAGACTTGTCACTAATATTCTTAATCATCAGGTGATTGAGCAAACTGGTAACAGCCTCTGTTGATTTATCAAAAGTACTGGTAGTGTAAAAATATCGCGCATCAAAATCTCTTATGTCATAGCTCGATCGGACGTTCATCTGCCATTTAGGGTTGAACTTGTATGCCACACCTACTCCTGCGGTAGTAATATCGAAGTAATTATTGTATTCTTCTAAACTTACATCGGGATTAAGACTTATAGGTTGAAATGTCTGACCGTCAGATTGGCGCGAACTGATCCCTGCCGTGAGTATCAACTTATCTGAAGATTTGGATAATCCTAAATTAAAATCTCTTAGACTATTCTGACCATAAGCAATGCTACCTGATATACTTTCTTCATTTCTACTGGTGCTATTTAGCTTAGTGATAATATTGATCACTCCACCGACAGCATCGGGGCCAAATACAGCGGAGCTCGCTCCTCGTAATACCTCTATTCTGTCTATTTCGTCTTTGGCTACTGGGATGTAGCCATTAAAATGACCTGTCAGCGGATCATTGATTTTAACTCCATCTACTAATATCATAACTTGGGTAAAAGTCGATCCACGCATCAATATATCCGCTTGCGCTCCAAAAGCTCCACGAGATTGAACTTCTACTCCTGGAACCAATTGCAAGATCTCATCAATAGAATTCGCATTAAATGATTCAATCTCATTTCGATCCACAATCGTGATACTACGTCCTGTTTTCTCAATAGTTACAGGAATTCTCAAAGCTGAAACTACCACACTGTCAACCACTTCTGTCAATTGACAAAAGATCGGTATACTCATCAAAAAACTAATAAAAGTCATCAAAAATCTCATACCTCAAATTTGGCGCACAAAGGTAAGTGCCAACACGACTTTTCAAACAAAAACCAGAAAAAGTATTGTTAATTATTCTTCCGTTCTCCAATTATTTCAAAGGAAACAGATTTTTCAGTTCCCGTATCATCTATACAATACAGAGTGTGATATCCTATGTCATGCCCAATGGATTGCTTATGAAAAGTGGAAGTGCTTCCCATAAAGTGTTCATCCAAATACCAATAGACTTTGGCATCATTCCTCTTATGAATTAATTCGACAACGATATTTTGTCTTCTTCCGTTAAAATCAAGTGGCACATAAAGCTTTTCATTAGGATTAGGATAAATGAATTCCATTAGATCATTATATCCCTCAGAAATACAATCAGGATGCCACGGTGGCGCCTTCACGAGGTTAGGATTATTAATATTATAGTATTTTGCTTGTATAGGGGTCATATTAAGAAAGCTTTTACTCAAAATCTCATCTTCATAGCAACTGTTGTTGACTCTCCACTTTCCTGCTTTATCCACCTGTATAATCTCATGAAAATGACAAACAGGTGACTCTATAGATGATTTTGCAATCCATTCTTGACTCTTATCTGTGCATTGTATAGATGGTAGCATACCCGATGATGCACAAACCTCCGTGAACAACATTTCGTCATATGGAGTCTCAAACCAAGCATCATCTATTTCTAATATATCCACGACATCAAACAATACTGCTCCAGCTGTAGATACGCCGATTATATCCTCACGACCTTCGCCATCTGCATTTCCAACCCATACACCTATGGTATATTGAGGTGTAATTCCTATAGACCATGCATCTCTATGACCAAAACTGGTTCCAGTTTTCCACGCAAGGACTCTTGAAGAGCTGTATTGTTCCCATTCTCCACGCAAACTCGGTCGCTGCAATTTTCTCATTGCTTCGAGTGTATGAAATACACTACTTCTACTCCATCCTTGCCCATACGATTGAGTCATCGTGGAAGCCATATTCGAATATACTTTGGTTAATTCGTAGAGTGTCACTTCGGCTCCTCCCAATATGAGAGATAAGCCATAATACCCGCTGCCAGATTGATCTATTGATGACAGTCCAGATTGAAACAATTTTTTCCTGAACTTCTCCACGCCAAATTCTCGTAACAAAACCACAAAGGGCACATTGAGTGAGCGGCTTAGAGCTTCTGCAGCTCCTATAAGACCTTTAAAATTACCATCATAATTAGTAGGTCTAAAACCATCAATAAATAAGGGTATGTCTTGAACATACGCTCTTGGAGTTATCAAACCTTCTTCAATCATAGAAGCATAAAGCAATGGTTTAAGGATACTCCCTGAGCTGCGCTCAGCTTGAATCATATCTACATGTTCCTCTTCGGTGGTAGCAGGGATATTTGCATTATATGCAATAATATCTCCATTACTATTATCTATGACCATTACCGCGGCATTGTGGATACTATTGGAAGACCACTTAGCATAATGACGATTCAATATTTGGTTAATTTGAACTTGAACTTCTTTGTGAATATTCGATATTATTTTGCCTTTTATCTCCTTCTTTTTGAGCCATTCTAACAAATGTGGCGCAATATGTGGTAACTCATACCATCCTGAGCCTAAAGGTTCTTCAAGGGATAACTCAAGTTCGATTTTATCAATCTTATTATCGGCATGAAGTTTCTTCAATAAAAAATTTCTTTTTTCCAAAAGCCTATCTCTACTCTTGTCAAACCTAATCAATGAAGGTGCATTAGGTAGGACAGCTAGAGTGGCCATCTCTGCCCAACTTAGATTATATGGATCTCTGTTAAAATACTTCCAAGCAGCTGCTTCTAATCCCACCACATTACCTCCAAATGGTGCATGTGATGCATAAAGTCTCAATAAATAGTCCTTATCGTATTGAAAATCCAGACGCAATGCCCCAACAGATTCAATTATTTTAGATCGCAGAGATCGATCGTTATGATCCGAAGACATCCTCATGAGCTGCATGGGTATGGTGCTCGCTCCTGAGACTACCCTACCTGCTTTATAGTTTTGTTGTAAAGCTCTTATACCAGAGATAATATCTACCCCAGGATGATAAAAATATCTTGCATCTTCATAACTCGTGATGCAATCAATAAAGGAGGCTGGCAAAGAATCAATCAGTGGAAATCTCCACTGACCATCTGTAGCAATTTGTGCTGATAAAAGATGACCTTCATGGTCCTCAACCACTGTACAATAAGGATCATTCAACAATGATAATTGTATAGGCCAAAGCAATGGAATGAAGATTAATACGATTCCTACTAATAACCATTTATATGTAACATTGAAAGTCAAAATCATCAGTGGTATGGTTCAAAAATATCAATACCACCATTCAAAGGTTAATTTGTTCTACATTTTGATTAAACAAAGGTCCTCGAAAATGAAGTCATTAGGAAGGAAATGAAAATTTAATCGCGATACATGGGCTACTAAATATTTCAACTTTTTCATTTTGGAGTTTGGCTTAATTCGGATAATTCGACTACAGTCTGAATTGATCAATAGTTTTTATAATCTATTTGTCTTTTTCGTATTTTAATCTCTCTTCAAAAAGTTAATCCCATACCTTGTAACACTTTGCGGAAACCACAAAATTTTCATGATATTTGATCGAGACTACAATGTCAATAAAGAGTTAGAAACGTATAGGATCAAGCTGTACAAAATAGATAAATACATTGCATCCATACTACCTCTTCTGATCCTGACTTATGCAGCCTATAAAGTTAGTCCAGATCCTTTAATATTAATTATGGGAATAGGTAATGCTTTGGTTATCTTATTCAGTATTATATCAGTAACACCAGAAAATTTTAGCTTATCCAAGTTGATACATTTTGGCGCTGCCTTTGGGGTTATTGTCATCGTAGCCTTCGTTTTCCCATTTATCAAATATGAATATTTCTTGATGCCACTTACCCTTTTGACAGTTTATTCGACTTATCCTTTCCAACAAAAAAGATGGAATAATCTCATAGGGATACTTTGCATTATTACCTCAATATTTTTGTATTACATTGAGATCAATGTATCAACCGAATACCCAGAATATGATACATTCAATAAGATTTTTTCTTTTGTATTATTATATATCGCCACAGTCGAAATTATCATGACTGCTTTGATTGGTAATAAATATAGAGATATTATAGAGCGTGATAGCGGGATACTTAAAACCAAGAATGACGAATTAGAAAAGTATATCGAAAGCAACCTTCAATTAGAAAATTTTGCCCATATCGCATCACATGACCTGAAGACACCATTGTCTAATGTGATTAGATTTTCTCAATTATTAAAAGCCAAAACTTATAACAAGCTCACCAAAGACGAGGCCGAACTTTTTGACTTTATCATAAGTGGGACCAAAAATATGCATACAACTATCAACTCGCTATTTCAGTTTTCTCAAGCATCCAATAAAAAATTAGAAATTAGCAAATTTTCTATCAGAGAAATATATAATGAGCTGATAACGGATATATCCTTGGCGATAAAAGAATCTAAAGCAATAATTACGCTCAATACGAATATAAAATACATAAGGGCCGATAGAACCTTGTTCAAGCAACTTCTACTCAATTTAATTTTGAATAGCATAAAATTCAGAACAAAAGACATCATTCCGAAGATTGCAATAACCGTAGATTCAAAAGAAAATGAATGGCAATTTCGTATTGAAGATAATGGCATTGGTATAGGACAAGAATATTTAGAAAAAATATTCATGTTATTCAAAAGACTACATACGCAGGAAACTTATGCAGGAACTGGCACAGGACTTGCCATTTGTAAAACTATAGTCGAGCACCACAACGGGATGATCTGGGCAGATAACAACCCTGAAGGTGGTAGTATTTTTTATTTTACTATTAGCAAGTAATAGAATCTTAATTATTAAAAGTTGAGATAGACTGAATTAACTCTACTTATTCTTATTTGATAGCATCTCAGCAAACATTTTAATTCTGGCCCGAACTGATGGGCTCCACCATATATCAAGATTCTCCTTAAGTGCTGCAGTAGGGTTGGCTCCCATATTATCTATCCAAGACTTACGAGTTTTATATTTTATGGATTTGAATATTCTGGTATCAGCATTTAGATACTCTTGCATCTGCTTTTCAGCTCTACTTAAGACTTCATCCAAAGGACATAATTCATCAACAAATCCTATATCATAGGCTTCCTGCGGGCTCATCATCTTACCAGATAATAGATATCTGTGCGCTAATCCCGCACCCAACCAAAAAGTATATCCATCTATCAAATCCTGCGATAAAGGCACATTGACCAAAATTTCGTTTAACCCTATTTTATATTTTGGATCATCTGGCATAACTCTATAATCACATGTTATCGCGATGACACACCCGCCAGCTGGTGCATGTCCAGTAATGGCCCCAATAAGGGGTTTAGAAAATCTGGCCAACTCAATATACATTTGGCCAAAAGAGGTAAAAAAAGGGCCAATTTCTGATTCATTATAGTTATACAATTTAATAACATCTAATCCTGCACTATAATAATGAGGCTGCCCTGAAATAATCACCCCTTTCACGTCATCATTGTTTTCCATTTCCTTAATGGTCACTCTTAATTCGTCAACGAGTTTTTGCTCCATAGCATTTACTTTGCCTCGATTGAGCTGGACTATCGCATAGTCTCTTTTATATGTGACGATTATATTATCCATGTTGCTAATTGTTGAGCTCCAAGTTAGCACTCAATTCTAAGCAATAGCGAGAGTACAAAAGGAAAAATTTGACAGATACTGATAAATTGTTTAATACTTCATTGCACAATTGAGCCTAATATTGATAAGTTAGAGAGGTATTTAACAAACTATAGTCTTATGCGAACTCAAAATCCAGAACAATATAAAGCCCTAATGCCGGTCATAGAAGGTGTAGAAGCTCAAAGAGCTCATCGTAAGAAAATGTTAGCTGCTGGATTTAGAATCTTTGGTAGATTTGGATTTTCTGAAGGAGTAGCGGGTCATATCACAGTTAGAGATCCAGAATTTCCTGATACATTTTGGGTCAACCCTTTTGGGGTATCATTTAATCGGATTAAGGTATCGGACCTGATCAGAGTAGATGAAGATGGTAATATAGTTGAGGGAAAACATACTAATCTCAACAGAGCGGCATTCGCCATACACTCTCGTTTACACCATGCTCGTCCTGATGTCATCGCAGCAGCACACTCCCACTCTATATATGGTAAATCATGGTCGGCTATGGGCAAGACCTTAGACCCCTTAACCCAAGACTCTTGTGCTTTCTATGATGATCATGCCGTATTTGATGATTATACTGGAGTGGTTTTAGACACTTCGGAAGGAGACAGAATAGCTGAAGCATTAGGAGATAGAAAAGCGGCCATACTCAAGAATCACGGTTTACTTACAGTAGGACACACAGTGGAAGAAACTGTGTGGTGGTTTGTATCCATGGAGCGCTGTTGTCAAGCACAGATTTTGGTAGAATCGATGAGAGATAAACCTCAATTAATTCGTCCAGAAGTGGCATTATCCACTCGTAACCATGAAGTTGGGTTCCCTATAGCCGGCTGGTTCAGCTTTCAACCGCTCTTGCAGGATATATTAGTAAACTGTCCAGATTTAGTGGATTAATCCACTAAAACTCAATATCACTCAATTTCAAGCTGTACTCTATTCGCTGATTGTCATTTAAATCCCAGGTCTCCATTATAATGGATGGATCGTCTTCATGAGTAATCGTGATAAGCCCAAAGTGATTATCCATGATTGGTCCTTCTATCCTGTTTTTATTAGGGGTGGCGAAACTCCAAGTCGATGATAATCCACTTGATGTAAAATCATAAAGAGGATAATAATCGGTGGTCAATTTTGAAATTTCCGAGTAATGCACATCACCACTAATAAACAATACTCCCGAAGCCTGAGTAGACTGGATAAGTTGAATCATGCGATCTTGTTCGTGAGGGAAATTAGCCCAAGCTTCATAACCATTGTATTCTATACCAAACTGAGTACCAGTACCAATAATTCTTAAGTCCGCTTTTTCTTTTAACTTTTCTTCTAACCATATCCATTGCTCTTCACCTAAAAGCGTTTTAGTGGTATCCGTGGTGGGGCTATAGTCTTGGCGATAAAAATTATATCTCCAATTGTCCTTCATTTCTCCACGTCCTTTTTCAAGCGGATCTCTAAAAGTTCTCCCATCCAATAATATTACTTGCAATATTTTCTCACCTATACTGTAGTTATAACTATGATAGATGCCTGGATGCCCTCTTCTCGAAGAATTAAGAGGTTCTTCAAAAAAATCAAGGAATATATCTTTAGATTCTTCTTTATACTCATATTCTTTACCTACATCATTCCAACCGTAGTCATGGTCGTCCCAAGTGGCTATAATTGGAACATTGTTCTTCAAATTAATATAGCTCGGCTTATTGCCTAATTTTTGATATTTAGCTCTGAGCGTGTCCATTTCCTTCGTATCACCATAAATGTTATCTCCAAGAAATATAAACAAGTCTGGATCATGACTTACGATGTTATCAAATATGGGTAATGGGTGCTCCTCCCATCCACACGAACCGAAGGCGATTTTTGTAGTTTCAATAGCATTTTTTGCATCATAAGAATGACATGCAAACAATAGAATTATAAAACCAAGAAGGATTCTCATAACATTCTACATTTAAGGAGCTACCACCTCCACTTGCTGCGCAACAGTGCGAGATTGTATCTCATTATCATACATAGCCTCACAGCTGACCGCAGGTAAGAAATATGTACCATCATAAGCAGCAGTGAGTAGTATTTTAAAGTCTTTACGATCCTTGAGCGTGAAAAAAGTATGCACCCTATCATCCCTTACATCTCTATAATCATAGCTATCTTCTTTAATCGCAGAAGACACATTGCTAAGTCCGCCACTCTGTATCTCCCAACCCGAAGGAAAGATCTGGGTCAATGCAAGGTTTTCTATAGTTTCTCCTCGGCTCTTCTGATTACGAATGGTGACATGCGCTATAAAGTCTGTACCACGGCTTAAACTTTTAGGATCCAAGTATTTTCCATTTAAGTCTTCATAACTGACAGACAAGGAGATATTCTTGTTATATGCTTTTCCTTCTAATACTTTTTGTGGAGCTTCTTGACCACTGATGCTCGCCTTTATGAATAAAGTACTACCACCTTTATTAACGACAGAACACGAGAGATCAAGCTCTTTATCTGGATCAAAAGAATAGGTAAACATAGATTTGCTGGTAGATATGCTTTGCAACTCAGAGGATGCTATATCAAATGTAAATTCCATTCCTTTATCCTGCTCTTGTCCCGTATAATCAGCTACTGCTATCAGTGCCTGAGCAACCGTCTGTGTACTATGCCACTTATTACTATTTAATTCTTCGGCTATCCTCTTTATTATCTGTAGCCCCTCATTGGATCTATCAAGATGCTTCATACAACCCGCTATTAGGGCCATATCTCTCAGATTTGAACCATAGGTGAAACTTAATTCTTTATATGGTTCTACAGTAGACTTGGTGTTTCTGATTAGTTCAATGGCGATCTCTTTCTTTCCTGCATATGCATAAGCCGTGGCCAACATATACTGGGCAGTATTAGGAAGATTAATCTCTTGTCTCAACACATTCATAGCGGATAACTGTGGTGAACCATACATGGACAATGTCATTAATCTATATGCCTGATTGCGCATCTGTGATTGTTGATGCCATAAATTTCGAGATTTAGTAATCCTAAATCGCTTAGCTCTATCACTCTGGTAGCGCTCCCATCCACTCATCAATTGTGATGAAATATGGTATCCTTTCTCTTTAGCCTTAAGCAGAAAGTGTCCAGCATAACTACTACCCCATTCATCTGATCTACTACTACCCGGCCAATAAGAAAATCCGCCATTACTCAACTGCATCTTAGCGATCCGCCGTATACCACCATTTACGTTTTTCTTGATAGCTTGCCTTTCTTCAACTGACAAATCCCGAATGTCCTCTATCACTAATTGTGGAAAAGCCTTAGATGTGGTCTGCTCTATACATCCATAAGGATAAGACATCAAATATGACATTCTATTCTCAAGATTTATACTCGGCATAGCACTGAATTCTACGGTGGCAGATTGAGTACCAAGCATTCCAATTTTCGCGAATTCTGTGGTCCAAGATTCTCCTGGCGCTACAGCTTGATTATACACTTGAGTCTCTACTGGGTTAGGATTACGAATGTCCATTTCGATCTGCTGACTAACACGATGAGCCCCACCAGATCCTTGAAAATCAAAATTCGCTATTCCTAATTCTTCATTTACGATAGCATCGAAATAGACCATTTTTTCACCTCGTCCATTAAAGCTTAGAGATTTACTTTTGTCTCCGATTATAGAAATATTAGCAGAGGTCTTCACACTGACATCCACCTTATTAACACTTTCTTCCATAACAAACACGGTTACAGGCACTTTAATTTTCTCTCCTGGACTTACTACTCTCGGTAGCGTCGGCAATATCATCACTGGTTTAATGACTGGTGCTGTGACATCTGCATGTCCATAGGCATCATCTTGCTTAGCAACTACCATGGCCCTCACAGACCCGATATAATTAGGCATCATAAATTGGTGCTTTTTCTTCTCTCCTCTATTAAGTTGAAATGGGCCAGCTGTCATCACTACTGGCTTAAATCTCATGGCCTTTTTTGCTCCGGAGCCTTCTTCATTCTCCCCATCACCTCCTACTGATATCATACGATCCACGGCTCCGCTATATCCTGTCAATACGTAATTATATAGATCCCATGTGGTGATCCCATGAGCCTGTTTAGCATAAAAGAATTCATGAGGATCTGGAGTTGAAAAATTAGTTAAATCAAGTAATCCTTCGTCGACTATTGCAATAGTATATGACATCTCTGCATTATCTGCTTCTGATATTTCTACGGTAAAATCTTCTTCAGGCGCCAACTTGTCTTTCATCGAAATCAAAGGCTTTAGTTCGGTAGCTGGGTTATTTACTTCAATCGGAATCACTCCGTACATTCTGATAGGGAGATCATTATTCTTCTTGTCATAGGATTGTATCATTATGGCGTGTACATATACATTAGGTGCCATTTCTTCATGGGCGGTGAATCGATATTTAGTTTCTTTTGCGGCACCTTCAATCCATTCTTGATGGAGCACTTTGCTTCCTGACTCTATAGATAATAATATTTTACTACCAGCCTCAGACGGAATCGTAATTTGCACCTCATCTCCAAGATCATAAGCAGCTTTATCACTACTAAAATTAAGTCTGGCCAAGCTATTGCGCTCTTCTTCTTGAATTGAGGCACCCCAGCCTCTCGCATAGAAGAAATCGCCTGTGCAATGTCCTGACTCCAGATCACAGACACGGATCATCTTACGTCCATATTCTACATCTTGGAAGTCATAGGTAAAATCAAATCGCCCGTTAGCATCAGTGGTAACTGTCTCACTGAAAAATGCACTTTTATGTTCTGCAGAATTTAGACGATAGATATTGTATCGATCTCCTTGATAGTACCACCATCTCCAGTTGATATCGTATAACCCGATGGACAACTTTCGCTTACCGACTTTATTTCCGTCTTTATCTACACATGCCATAGTGAAGGTCGCATCCTCTCCTATTTTGATAGAATTACTTCCCCAGCGACTCTTCGGAGATTTTACCCCGACATAATCGGCAAAAGGACTAATCTGTACAGAAGAATAATTCTCAGAAAATCCACCACCTTTTTCAAATACCCTGGTCTTAAGGTTGGCCCTGATTTTACCTGGAAAAAGATCTTTTTCTAATTTTAACTTAAATGATCCTAAACCAGCATCATCTAACTTACCTTGATAAAGCTTAATTAATCCAGTACTTCCAGTCCTCGCAGGATCTTTAAAAGAATATCCAGTGTATTCGCCTTTATTTGGGGCTATATTGTAAAAATCGGCATCTACTTCAATTGCCAAGTCGGCAGCTGGTGCTCCATGCAACCAAGTAGAACTGACATTGATGTGTCTCTCGGTTGGGATGGCATAATCGATTTCTTTAGGAAGGTCCAAATTGACCTTTAATCTATTTGGTTTTATACTTTCTACTCTTAGATTTTTTCTGAATTTCTTGGGACCAACAGAAAGCTCTGCTAACCAAAGTCCTGTAATATCCTTAGGGTCCGTATCTATAATAAAATCATATATACCTCCCACATTAGATACTTTTACGGTGCTGAATTTTTCAGTTCCTTTTGGATCTTTTATGGTTAGCTTGACAGGATGCCCAGTGGGTAGTGATTCATCCCCTGTCGAAATCATAGCATTGAGAAATATTGTATCTCCTGGTCGATGCACTCCTCTGTCGGTATACAGAAAAGCATTGACACCACCATCGGCCTTTACGCCACTCACATCAAAATCTGTAAGGCTATTAGATTCTTCATCATTGAGCTTGACATAGGCATATCCATCATTATGCTCAACTACTACAAACGATACCCGCTCATCTGCCTTGATAGACATAAGACCACTATTACTACTAAAACTCTTTTCTATTAGCTGCTGCTGATAATCATACAGATAGACATTGGCTTCTGATAGCGGCGACCCCGTACTTAAAGAGGTCAATGCCAAATGATAGCTATGATCAGGCGACTTCTTTACGATAACCCCTACATCTGATGAGAGCAAATTTCGCCTGATGAAGCGCTCGGGATTATAATAGGATGATTCGCAAGGATTAGATCTACCTTGATAATTATTATAATAGTCATCCCTGTAATCCATAATACTTCTTCCATCCTTAGCACTAATATCTCGTTCTGATATTTTACTCTCACAATTAGTCATTGCATATGCATACTGATATCCCACTCGTATCTGATAGATCGCTCCTAAATCGGCATTTATTAATTCATTTAGATTCAGTCCAACTCTTATCCATTTATTCTCTTCTATATCTCCAGTGTATTTAGAGAGATCTACTTTACCAGCATAGACTACCTTCCCAACCTGATCTAAATAGTAACCCTGATTGAGTTTATTTTCCTGTAGATATTGAAGGATGTTATTGTTATATATTTTAAATATCTCCACGTCTACGTACTTAAGATTCATTGTTTCTATAGGAAATATAGAAGCAACAGACTGCGGAAGTATCATTCCATTGCCTATAGTTCTTACTGCTGGTTTTTCGAGTTCAAACCTCAACTTGGTGATGAGTTGTTCTTTTCCTAATCTTTTCCCTTGTGCAGATCTAATATTATCTGATAGGTAAAGAGAAAATTCTTCTTTTAAGGATTGAGTAGGATAGATATAAATAATATTACCCTCTACCTCTGTTTTCAGATCCTCATCTTCATCATCGATAGAAACCAATCCATTTAGCCGTTGATTAAAATCTATAGGTCGAGTAAATGAGGCTTTAATGATTTTTTCAGGGCTGGCGCTTAACTGCACACTAATCAACTCAAATACATCTTGAGGGCTGACATCAATCATCTCTTGCCCCTTATATTGGGGTTTAATTCTCCCTCCATTCCAGTCAATTATTAATTGCGAATCCTCTTCAAATTGCTTTATGCCCTGTACTTCAAAATCATGAACTTTCCCATTTTTTTGATGGAACCATACGACTTCTAATCTTTCTCCCTCTTGTGTTGCTTTAAAGAGACTTTCTATCACGGCTTCCTCCACATAATCGGAAGAATGAATCGTCCCCTTATAAGTTATGTTTTCTGCTCCATTGAGTTGGGCTATCTTCATTCCTCCAAGCTTGGTCTGAAGATGTAAAGGAGCCGTGTTAAATGACACGGTCAATTGATCATCATCGATATCATCTGATCTTAGCAGTTCTGGCAGATCAATGATGAGTTGATAAGTCTTATCATAGTCTAATTTTTCTGAAGGTTCAAAGCTTAACGTGGAAGCATTCACCCAAGTGTAGATTCCTTCTACGAAGGGTTTTACCTTTACTCCTTCTACTGTAGTACCTGCTCGATCACCAGTATACTCTCTCTTGAAGCTCACAGTAATACCATCTTTAACGGATATATATCTCGGGGAATATTGATTGAGATATTTGAGAAGGAGATCTTGCTGGACAGGATCTTTCTCAATAGAAGAGGATTCATTCTTACAAGAATAGATCAGTACACAAAATAGCATCAGAAAGGATATAGTTGGTCTCATACGATTTGATATCTTAAGCAGTTACTTAAATGTATTGAAATAATGAAGTGATTGAAGAATACAATGACAAATTATTTGCAAGCCATTGATTGTCAAACATTTCAGCTCTTTTATTCCCAGAGCTACAGCTATGATACTCAAAATGTGCTTTATCTTGAAAACCAAGCACTTACAACTATCTTCAAACTGAATTCTCCAATACATTTCAACTAAAAAAGACTAACGAACCAACGTAAATAAAATCAAAAGCACTAACTTGATTATACTGATCGAGCAATATGGCATACAAACAATTGAAGCTTTGGTTTGACGCTGAATTAGCAGCTTTTCTTGCTGATAAAATAATAGTAAAGTATAGTGGCCTGGATAAATACGGCTTTATAAAAGCTGTAGACACGGGCGTCCTTAGCTTAGAATTAAAAGATAGAATCGAACTCATAGCTGATCTCTTAGATCTTTATATCAACACTACTTTTGAAGTAAAAGCAGCACTATTTCGATCCATATTGGGACCAGAGAATAATGAAGAAACAGGCATGTTTAAAAAATATTATTGGATTATGCCAATCGCTAAATGGGTCGAAAAATATGGATTAGTGCATCCTAAAGAGTCCCTTGAACTAATAGCAGAAATCACTAAAAGAAACACGGGGGAATATGCAATTAGGCCATTTATAATCGAACATCAATCTATGACTCTTGAAAAGATGCACAAATGGGCCAAATCAGAAAACTTTCATCTCAGAAGATTAGCCTCAGAAGGTATCAGAATCAGACTTCCTTGGGCCAAGAAAATGCCCCAATTTGTCGACCATCCTCAACCGCTCATTGATATCATTGAAATTCTAAAAGATGATCCAAAAAAGTATGTCCAAAAATCTGTTGCCAACAATCTCAACGATCTCCTAAAAGAGAATGCTATTGCGGCAAAAGCAGTAATCAAAAGATGGAATAAAAACTCGAATCCAAATAGAGATTGGATCATCAAACATGCCCTAAGAAATGAACTAAAGAAAGGTAGTCAATGGGCACAAGAGATAATTAACAATTAGTACCCTTTTACTCTAAATAGTGCCTATGTATGAGGCTTTTGGGCCCAATAAAGCTTAAACTATCTCATCGATTCTATTTTATACTTAACTTCATCTAACCACCGATAATTTAGACTATGGCCAAAAACAAAATCACCAAAATTGAAATAAATGTCTTTGATTTTATTGTATCATATTGACCAAAAGAGCCAATCTCATACTCGATATCTACTAATTTACTCGCTGCGATCCCAAATAGTCTGTAGAATCCGGTATAGGTGAATTCACAACCAAATTCCTTCACTCCTTTTATATGTTTTACTCGCAGAGGGGACTTTAGGCGATGACCTTTGAAGTAGGTAGTATTTCGGTATACTATCTCCTCTTCAGATTCTGTATATGCGTATACATGCTCTCCACAAGTCTGCACCATGATAATATGTCCAGACGGGGCAATCTTATGCATGTATTCTTCAGTTTTATGAAAATGCAAGTTAATCCATCTACTTACATAAGGCTTAAGAGAATCTTTGGGCTCAAACTCTTGAAAATCAAATAATGTAGGATCCATATTCAAAAAATAAAAAATAATCTAATTTGAATATCACTACCTTATCGATTTTAACATTTAAAAATATCAAACTCAACCCAAGGCACGATCAAAATCTTCTATGAGATCATTAATATCTTCTATTCCTACCGATACTCGAATCAGTCCATCTGTGATGCCATGAGAGATCCTGATCTCTCGGTCTACATTTAGATGCGACATAGAGGCCGGGTGCATGATTAGCGTATCAACATCTCCCATGGTCGGAGCCATAGAGCCCATGCGCTGTCCATCCATGAACTTCAATCCGCCCTTTACGCCTCCTTTAACCTCAAAGCATAGCATCCCACCAGTAAGATTCATCTGTTTTTGAGCTATGTCATAGTCATGATGACTTTTTAAACCTATATAATTGACCTTTTCGATCCTGTTATGGCCCTCTAAAAATTGAGCTAACGCTAGGGCATTCTCGCTATGTCTTTGCATTCTAAGGTTCAGGGTTTTCATACCCGTATTAGTCAACCAAGCATCCCATGCATTACAATTAGATCCTACTAACTTCATAGCGCTCCATACTTTCTTTCTATTTTCTTCCCCTTGACCTATGATCACTCCTGAGATGCCATTGCCATGACCATTTAAGTATTTAGTAGTGCTATGAATGACATAGTCTATACCATGTCCAAAAGGTCTCTGTATTACAGGAGTACAAAAAGTATTATCGACTGCAGTAGACACTTTATAGCGCTTGGCAATAGTACTGATAGCCGATAGGTCTATACAATCCAAAGCAGGATTAGATGGGGTCTCAAAATAGACCATTTTAATCTTCGGATCCTTTTCTAAAGCTTCTATCACTTGATCTTCTTCTCTCAGATCCACCCACACTACCTCTATACCATATTGTGGCATAAAGTTCTTTATAAGCTCCGTAGTACCTCCATAGAGATTTCCTTGAGATAATATTTTGTCTCCTTTCTTAAGACAAGCAAACAACAAAGTACTAATTGCCGACATACCAGAAGATGTCATTACTCCCCAGGCGTCCTCTACATCAGTATTATATGCCTCCAACTGTGCAATCTTATCTGCCACAGCATCTATTGTTGGATTAGAGAAACGGGCATAAAGATGGGCTTTGGATGGATCTTTAAATATTTCCATCCCTTCTTCTACGGTATCAAATTGGAAAGATGAAGTGGCATAAATAGGCAATTGATGTGGAGCCGTAGTTCTTGGATCTTTAGGATCCTTAACACAAAGAGAGTTCAAGCGCATGATCTATTAGTTTTGAAGACGAGCGAATATCATTATTTTAGCTGAAAGAGACGAACTATCTTAACATGACGAATAAATTAATTGCCTTTTTTATATTAATCAGTACGCTATGTCATTACTCTTGTCGCGCACAGCAGTCTGTCATAGAGAGTTTGGATCGTGATGCAGATAAGTATGCGGAGATAGCTCAACAGATTTGGAATAATCCCGAATTAGGCTATCAAGAAATTCAGTCCAGTAGATTATTGCAACAAACTCTTGCTGATGCAGGATTTGAGATCGAAGTGGGTGTAGCAGGTATTCCTACTGCATTCGTGGCGAGCTATGGGCAAGGCGCCCCAGTAATTGGACTGCTAGCCGAATATGATGCACTTCCAGGCATATCACAACAAGCCATACCTATGCGTCAGGAAGTTGAAAAAGGAGGTAATGGTCATGCCTGCGGACACCATCTGTTTGGTACGGCCTCGACCGCTGCCGCAATAGCTGCCAAAGAGTGGATGATAAACAATAATATCTCTGGCACCATCAAACTTATAGGAACTCCAGCAGAAGAGGGAGGAGCGGGTAAAGTGTATATGGTCAGAGCAGGGGTATTTGAAGATATAGATGCAGTACTTCATTGGCACCCTGGCAATCAAAATAATGCAGGAGCATATTCATCTCTGGCCAATAAATCTGCCAAATTTAGATTTTATGGCATAGCCTCTCATGCTGCAGTAGCTCCACAAAATGGTCGTTCCGCACTCGATGGCGTTGAAGCCATGAACTATATGGTTAACTTGATGCGTGAGCACGTATCTGCTGATACTCGCATTCATTATGTGATCACGAGTGGTGGTGAAGCACCAAATGTAGTTCCTGAATTTGCTGAAGTGTTTTATTACGTGCGCCATCCTGAGATGGATATGGTGCGAGAGACTTTTGATAGAGTAGTACAGGCCGCTGAAGGTGCAGCCTTAGGCACAGAGACGACTATGGAATATGAGGTTATACATGGAGTGTACAACTTAATGCCCAATGAGACCTTAGCCAAAATAACCCATGATAACCTTACCGACATAGGAGGGTTTACGTATACAGATGCAGAGAAAGAGTTTGCAGAAAAAATAAGCAGCACCCTTCCTGAAAGGTCGCGACAATCTTTAAGTATCACAGAACAGATAAGACCGTTTAGAGTAGTAGAAAAAGGTGCTGGTGGCTCCACAGATGTTGGTGATGTGAGCTGGGTGGTTCCTACTGCCGGATTAAGTACTGCTACATGGGTACCTGGTACATCTCCACATACTTGGCAAGCTGTTGCAGCAGGTGGCATGAGTATTGGCCATAAGGGAATGATGCTTGCAGCAAAAACGCTAAGTCAAACAATACTGGACCTGCTAAATAATACTGACTCCATAAAAAGAGCTAAAGAAGAATTGAGTAAGAGAGTAGGCAACAAATTCAGTTATGAAGCATTATTGGGAGATAGGAGTCCTCCATTAGACTATCGCCAATAGTAGAAATAATGATAAATCTAACATAGCAGATTATGCTTATTATGCAATAAGCTACCTTTGTCATATGACAGCTATCAGAAAAGCGGATTTATCTGGAGATGAGGCTTACTTTGAACACTATACGATCAAGGTGGACCCTGGACAAGAACCACTCAGAATAGATAAATATCTCATCAATAAACTTGAAAAAGTTTCTCGAAATAGAGTCCAATTAGCCATTAAGTCAGGAGCAATTATGGTTAACGATAATACTATAAAGTCAAACTATAAGATCCGGCCCAATGATAGCATCAAAGTTGTGCTACCCCGCAGTCCTGAAGACTCAAGTATTATATTGGCGGAAGATATACCATTGGATATAGTATATGAGGATGAAGATCTGATGGTGATTAACAAGCCTCATGGTTTGGTTGTGCATCCTGGTACTGGCAATCGAACAGGCACATTAGTGAATGCACTTAAATACTATTTTGACAATAAGGAATTGCCCGTCATGCCCTCCAATAGCAACGATCGTCCGGGTTTGGTACATAGATTAGACAAGGATACTTCCGGCTTAATGGTCATCGCCAAATCAGAAGTAGCTATGACTCACTTGGCTAAACAATTCTTTGACCATAGCATAGAGCGAAGCTATCACGCCTTGGTTTGGTCGGGTTTTGATCAAGCTCATGGGACCATAGAAGGTAATATAGGTAGGTACCCCAATGACCGAACTAAAATGTGTGTTTTCCCAGAAGGAGAGGATGGAAAACACGCCGTCACACATTATGAAGTACTGGAAGATCTTTATTACGTATCATTGGTAAAGTGTCGGTTAGAAACTGGACGTACACATCAGATTAGAGTTCATATGAACTATATCGGTCATCCTGTTTTTAATGATAATAGATATGGTGGAGACAGTATCCGAAAAGGTACAGTGTATAGCAAGTATAAGCGATTTGTAGAAAACTGTTTTGACTTATGTCCTCGACAAGCGCTACACGCTATAAGTCTGGGCTTTGTACATCCTACCTCTGGTAAAAAGATGATGTTCCAATCGGAACTCCCCAACGATATAAGTGCCGCATTAGAGCGATGGAGAAATTATTTTGAAGTTAAAGGAGGAAATACCAACTAAAATTTAAAAGCATATCAAGTGAATCTAAATCAACGGATAGAATTGTTAATAGAACTGGGTCAGAGAATAGTCCAACAGGATCCAATGCTTGAATCAGCTATCCATCATGCTTTTATCAATAATTCATGGTTTACCATAGATAATATTCAAAATTCTTTAAATGCCATAGCACATCAATTCTTAGAAGAAAAAAAATTGCTCAATTGGGCCAAAGGGTATAATATATCTGAATCCACCTCCAAGACCTTAGCAATTGTCATGGCAGGTAATATCCCAATGGTAGGATTTCATGACTTGCTCTGTGGATTCATCTCTGGATATCATACAAAAATAAAGTGCTCTTCTAAAGATGAAGTATTGATACCTGCTTTGATATCAATCATGGAGTCGATTGATCCATACAGTAAAACCTATTTTCAAAAAGTTGATCGATTAAAAGGATTTGATGCCGTTATTGCTACTGGAGGCAATACTGCTGGAGTACACTTCGAATATTATTTTTCAAAGTATCCTCATATCATAAGAAAAAACAGAAGTTCGGTGGCGATATTGGATGGATCAGAATCTAAAGAAGAGATCCATGATATAGGAGCTGATATATTTGACTATTTTGGATTAGGATGCAGAAGTATATCTAAAATTTATGTCCCTCAAGACTTTAACACAGATAGGCTATTTGAAGGAATCGTGGATTACAAAGGCGTTATTCATCACAATAAATACAAAAATAATTACGACTATAATAGTGCCACTCTCATCTTGACTAAGCAAAAATTCCTTACCAATGATTTTTTAATTCTTCAAGAAAATAATCAACTGGCTTCCAGAATAGCTTGTTTACATTATGAGAGATATAGCGATGTAAAGGTGGTTACCGATCAAATTAACAAAGACAAAGAAAGACTTCAATGCGTAAGCAGCAAAAACCCTTTAGACGGTTGGCAACATATTCCTTTAGGGCAATGTCAAAGGCCAAGTCTAGATGATTATGCTGATATGATTGATACAATGGATTTTTTAATCAATCAATATTGATCTATGACTAAGCAAGATAAGGCAGATGAGATCGCCGCCATTCTCGAAAATCTATATCCTGAAACGCCGATCCCATTAGATCATAAAGATCCCTATACCCTATTAGTCGCTGTATTACTCTCTGCACAATGCACAGACGAACGAGTCAATAAAGTCACTCCCTATCTGTGGGAGTTGGCGGACAATCCATATGATATGTCCCATCAAAGAGTAGAAGATATCAAAGAAGTCATCAGACCTTGTGGACTTTCTCCGAGAAAATCACAGGCGATATATGATCTCTCACATATACTGATTGACCAACATAACGGTGAGGTGCCACAATCTTTTGAAGAGCTCGAAGCCCTGCCTGGAGTTGGGCATAAAACAGCTTCAGTCGTGATGTCACAAGCATTTGGTGTGCCTGCATTTCCGGTAGATACTCATATACATAGATTAGCCTATAGATGGTGCCTATCGACAGGTAAGAATGTGGATAAAACCGAAAAAGACCTCAAGCGCCTTTTCCCCAAAGAAATATGGAACAAGTTGCATTTGCAGATCATCTTTTTTGGAAGAGAATATTGTCCTGCCCGTGGACATGATATGAAAGAATGTCCCATCTGCTCAATCTATGGAAGAAAATCATTGATGTCATGAAATATTTGTATCGGCAAGCGAATAAAACTGACATTAGCGCAATCGCCGCCATACATGCGTTAAGTTGGAAAGAAAACTATCGAGGAATTCTAAGCGAACAATATTTGGATCATCAAGTTGACCTAGATCGTCACAATGTTTGGAATAAAAGATTGAGTCATGATGATCCAAACCAAATTATAATATTGGCAGAGGTTAACCAAGAAATTATTGGTTTCGCTTGTGCGTATGAACATTATGATAGCGAAGGTAATTATTTAGACAATTTACATGTCAAAAAAGCATTTCAAGGACTTGGAATAGGTCGACAATTAATGCATCAAATTTCTATCGAGCTAACCACACGTAAAAATAGGGCACCACTATATTTATGGGTTTTTGAAGACAATATTAAGGCTTTAGCAATTTACGAATCATGGGAAGGTCTAATCAAAGAGACTAAACACTTAGATATGCCAAGTGGCGGAGGTGGTGGCATGGCGACAAAAATACTTTGGAAGAATCACGAGATACTCGCCCTATCAAAAAATGTTGACCATAGCGAAAAATATCAACCCATCAGCTGCGACTTATATGATCACTTCGAGATAGCTGCTATGCGAAAGACCCCAGTAATAATTCATTTAAAAAATGGAGAAAAAATAGATGGAATTATTAAAACCATGACCACTCAAAACAGTGTCGAATATTTAAAAACAACGACTGGTATCAACATACGCTTAGATCATATCTCAATGATGACTGATCATCATGGATACATCATAGTTAATTTATCTACAAATACTTTCTGTTGAAATATTTTGAAAAAGCCAAAGAAATATAAAAGCATCTCCAATTGGTTTGCTAAAACCTATACGATCTCATTAATTTCTATTTTACTTATTATTGTGCTCATAGAGTGGATTACTCAAGATGACATAAGTGATGTGCTTCCTCTACTAGTAATTTTTATTCCGCTTCTATTCTTGGGATTATTCTTTAGAACCTATTATATCATCAGAGGAGGTAAAATCCTCCAGTATACTATAGGAGGAAAAGATGAATCACCTTACTATGAACTTATGATCGAATCTATTGAAAGAATAGAAGTTGTATCCAAAGAAGGACAAATGAATCAGCTAAAAATATATAAGGAGGGTTTAGATTCTGCTGAACTTCATATCGAAGTCCAAGAAGTCGAAAACTTTCTTAAAACTATATTAGATCAAAACGATAATATCCGGGTTACGAATTAGTGGAGATAGCAGGATACATTCTCCTTGATGACGATATCAAGAGGAACATACTCTGTTGATTTATTCTTTCTATTAAAAACTAATTGATCTACTAATTTTTTGATCGCCCATTCGGCTTGTTTGGCCGGATTCTGATTAATTAAGAAATCAATAGTACCATTCAATAAATAATCAACATTATCTTGGAGGAGATCAAACCCAATAAAACATAAATGATCTAAGCCTAATTCTTCTAACGCTGGAGCCAAATACTTGCTGCGAGAATTGGTCACAAAAATCCCCGATATATCCTCATGAGTAGACAGTAATTCTGTGATTTTAGATTTTATAGCAGCCGTGTTTTTAAAATTCTGAATTTCTACTTCGATTAATTCAAAATCTGCCCGACCATCGAAATAGGAGCTCAATCCGATTATCTTATTTTTAATCTGTAATGTATTAGCTGAAGTGGCCCCTAAATTAAATACAAGAATTCTTTTCATATCCTGACTGATAGATACGTCAAAGAGTCGTCCAGCCATTGCTCCAGATTTAAAAGAATCTTGACCTATATAATTAAATTCATTTGACGAATCTATGTGCGTCATAATGAGGGTCGTGGGTATTTTACGACGCTCGATTTCATCTAATACATAAAGAGACTCCTTATAAAACTCGGAAGCCATCAATATAGCATCTGGATTCCTTTTAAACATTTCTTTAGCCTTATCGCTAAGTGATTTTGGTTCTTCATTATTAAAATGAAAGGGTTCTACCACAACTCCAAAATCCTCAAATTCTGGCATCACCCTCTTAATTCCCTCATTAGGCTGCTCCCAAAATTCATCCGCTTCTGGGTCGGGGATAAGTACTGCAATCTTATACTCATTATTCTGGGCAAGTGTGCGTGCTATTATGTTAGGCTTATATCCTAACTCTTCTATTGCCTCATTAATTTTTAGTCTTACTTCATCTGCGACATGACCACGATTATGCAGTACCCTATCTACAGTGCCACGGGATACTTGTGCATGCTGTGCTAAATCTTTTATAGTCACTCGCTTCATTTTGTAAAGATTAGAATTTGTAAAAAAACTTTAGCACTTTATTCTCACTTCATCAGTTACTAAAAATTTTATAAAATAAATCCGTGCCCCTGCACGGATTTTGAAATTTATCTATATATTAGAATCATAAAGACTAATCTAACTGTTATGAAAAATATCTATCCTGTCACGGATGTTCAGAATAAGGGCATCTCCTATACATTAGAACCTTCTCAGTCACCTAACTTATCCTCTACCAGAAATCCTGTAGCTATTCACTATAGAAAAAAAGTAGAAGAATCAAATAAAGAACTCTTAAAGAGTGAAATGAAATATCAAGCGATTCATGGATCAATGAAAACGATCTATAAATCATTAAGCGAGTTAGAGAGAGTAAGAGATATCAATTTGATCAAAGCCGAGATTTACAAAATCAAAAAATCTATCGCACAACAGGTGAGTACTGATCAAAGATGGGAATCTTTCCAAAACCATTTTGACCTCGTTCAAAGTGATTTCTACAAGACCATCAAAGCACAATATAACACCTTGACCTTAGTTGACCTCGAGTTGTGTGCCTATCTACGAATGGAGATGAGTACAAAAGACATAGCTCGTCAATTAAATCTTTCGATCAGAGGTGTAGAAACACGTAAATATCGGTTGAAGAAAAAATTGTCACTACAAAAAGCGGAAGACCTCAATAACTTTATCAGCAATATCTGATAGAATTAGGGTTAGGCCGTACTTGATAGATCCAGAATTAGTCGGAATAGGCAATAGCGAATTCGAGGCAATGATTTAATCTTGCTTTCCGTAGTATTTTTTAATATTTCTAAAGCGGAGTTTTAGCACACCTTTTACAGCTTCGGTGATAATACCTATATGCATTTTAGAGGTTCCTAATTCTCTATCTTTAAATATTATCGGTACTTCGCCAATCGAAAAGCCCAATTTGTGGGCCACATACTTCATCTCGACCTGAAAAGCATAACCCTTCATTCCTACCTTGTCAAGATCAATCGCTCTCAAAACATCCGCTGAATAACAAATAAACCCTGCCGTGGGATCTTTGACAGGCATAAAAGTGATCAATCTCACATAGTAAGAACCACCTTTAGATATAAAAATTCGATCCTTCGGCCAATTCACAAATCCTCCACCCTCAGTATATCTCGAACCTACGCTTATATCTTTATTGTTTTTGACACAGTTATCCCTCAATCTAATGAGATCCTTGGGATCGTGAGAAAAATCTGCATCCATCTCAAAAATATAATCATAGCCATGCTCCAAGCCATACTTGAATCCTGCTATATAGGCACTACCCAACCCAAGTTTACCACTACGCTCCAACAGAGCAAGTTTTTCACCATATTTTTCCTGAGCACTCTTAACTAATTGCGCCGTACCATCAGGTGAACCATCATCAACTACTAAAATGTGAAAATCTCCTAAATCCATGACAGTATCTATCATAGATTCGATATTTTCTTTCTCGTTATATGTAGGGATTATAACTAAATTCTTCAAGACTACTTTTTAGTTTTCATTGAGGCTTATCACCTTTTATTAAAAGATTTATTAGAAATATTATTTTGTAGAAAAGGACTATTTAAATATCATTAAAAATATTCTTCTTCAAATACCATCTGATACACTAATTGAATTATATCCTCCACTTGTGGTTTAGCATAATAGTCTCCTTCACTTCCATATGGAGTTCTATGTGGCTTAGCAGATAGTGTCAAAGGCTCTCCATCAAGATATTTAAAAGCACCCTGTTCCTCTAACACTTGTTGCATCATATAGGCAGTTGCTCCACCAGGTACATCTTCATCCAAAAACAGCACCTTGTTCGTTTTTTTAATGGATTCTAATATCCCTCTCTCCAAATCAAAAGGTATCAAAGTCTGGATATCGATAAGCTCCACACTGATGCCAAAATGTTCTAAAGTCTCAATGGCTTGCATGGCTAATCTTACACAACTTCCATACGTCACAATTGAGATATCTTGACCTTCTCGCAATACTTCAGGCATTCCAATAGGAGTGGTATATTCTCCAATATTATCTGGCATTTCTTCCTTTAGTCTATATCCATTAAGACATTCAACGATGATGGCTGGATCATCAGACTGAAGCATAGTATTATACATGCCCGCAGCCTGCACCATATTGCGTGGGGTCAAAATATAAATTCCTTGTAAAGAGTTAAGCATCATACCCATCGGAGATCCTGTATGCCATATCCCTTCTAATCGATGTCCTCTTGTGCGAAGTATCATAGGGGCCTGCTGGAGATTGTTACTTCGGTATCTTAAAGTTGCTAAGTCATCTGTCAATACAGGAAGAGCATATACCAAATAATCCAAATATTGGATTTCTGCTATTGGTCTCAATCCCCTCATGGCAGCACCAAGTCCTTGGCCTATGATGGTCCATTCTCTGATACCAGTATCAAAAACCCTTACTTTCCCATACTTCTTCTGTAGTCCTGCCATACCTTGGTTAACATCCCCGATCTGACCAACATCCTCACCAAAAGCGATAAGATTAGCATAGCGTTCAAAAGCCTTATCAAAAAAAGTATTTATGATTTCGTACCCATTTTTTACCATGCTGTCCTCTGTATATTTTGGAGGTATTACAGGAATATTAATGGCTGCTTTAGGGCTTGAAGAATACAAATGCTGTGAGTAACTCTTTTTAAGATCATGGGATATCTCAACCAACATATCTGCTACAGATACAGGTACTTCACAATTAGCCGCTCTGAGCGCAAAATGAAGTTGTCTTACATTCGCCAAAATTTCGCTCTTAGTAGGATTAACCAATCCATTCAGCTCCTCCAAAACTTGAGCTACTTGAGGAAGTAGTTTTACGTCTTCGCTCAATTCGGAGAGAAAACCTACATATTTACCAAAAAGCGCTTTATTAGGTTCTTGAAATCTGCTCCAAGATAATTGCTTTCTTTCTCTCACATAACTTCTTGCTTCTCGCTTTAATTGGTTGATTAGTTCTTCGGTAAGAATATGCTGAAGGAGCATCCAATCTTCCATGCGCTTTAATCCATCAATATCGTGCTCCCATGCCAATCTTTCTTTTGACTTATACCTTTCGTGCGAACCTGACGTAGAGTGCCCTTGAGGTTGAGTAAGATTTTTCACATGGACCACTACGGGGATATGTTCACTTCTGGCCTTGGATACGGCTTGATCAAATGTCACACATAGCTCAGGATAATCCCAACCATTCACTTTATAGAGGCTTATACCATTCTCATCTTTTTTCTTTTTGACAAAGCCCTTTAATGCTTTTGATATGCTCCCCTTTGCAGTTTGTAGTTTGGTAGGTACAGAGATACCATATCCATCATCCCACACTGCTATCACTAAGGGAATTTGTAATACCGCTGCAGCATTAACGGTCTCCCAAAATACGCCCTCAGAAGTACTGGCATCGCCAATTGTGCAAAAACAAACCTCATTACCATTATTACTGAATTGATGAGCTTCTTGACCTAAATCCAACTCTCTATACTTTTTGGAGGCGAATGCTAATCCTATCGCTCTACCCATTTGGCCGCCCGTACAGGAAATTCCTGAGGTTATATTTATTCGTTCATTCTGATTTATCCATTCACCTTTTTCATTGATAAAAGGAGTGGCAAAATGTGCAGTCATCTGCCTACCACCTGAAAATGGATCATGTGCTGCATCACTATACATCTGAGATAAGAAATCTTCTACACTTGTCAAGCCCAATGCTAACATCAACGTTTGATCCCTGTAATACCCTGCACGGTAGTCCCCCTTCTTAAAAGTCCGAGCCAAAGCCAACTGAGGTAATTCCTTACCATCCCCAAATATTCCAAACTTGGCTTTACCTGTGAGTACTTCTCGCCTACCCTGAAGACTTAATTCTCTGCTCACCAACCCAATCCAATAGTCTGTCACCACCTCGATAGCAAAAGGCGCATCAACTCCATCGAGATGATCCTCTACAGATTTTTTTATCGCTGGAGCCAAGCTATCGTATAAAGACATAAAGGATTTAGTTTTCTCGAATGAAGCACAAAAATATAATCTTTAAAGATTAGTTAAAGTACTAATCTTCATGCACCTTAAAACGACTTATGTTGTCATAATAATGGATAGCAAAGATTTTAAAAATATTTATACTTAAATTTGTAAGATCAAGTAACTAATATGAAGTATTTAAAATTAGCACTCGGAGTATTCTTTTTAATGGGAATGGCATTTGGAGCATATGCTCAGGATGATACAGATATGTCAGGACCGATTATGACTTTTGAAAACACAATAGTCGATTATGGAGAAATAGAGCAAAACTCAGATCCTTTAAGAATAGTCAATTTTACGAATACAGGCACTGAGCCATTAGTGATATCTAATGCCAGAGGAAGTTGTGGATGTACAGTTCCTGAGTGGCCAAAGCAACCAATAATGCCTGGCGAAACAAGTAAAATAGAAATTAGATACGACACCAAAAGATTAGGAAAAATAAACAAAACAGTTACCATTACGACTAATGAAGGTGGAGCTGCTCATGTCTTAAAAGTGATCGGGAAGATAAATAAAGCCGCAGAAGAAGAAAGCGTACCTACTAATAAAAAAGGACTTAAGATTCCTAATTAGGAATAATAAAATAAAAATGCTTGAGGCCGACAACAATTTTTGTTTGTCGGCCTTTTTATTTATATCAAGAATTACAGTTCCATGATCATTTTATTGTCCCCAGCCAAATCGCTAAAATCAGTTCCTCATGATAGTGTCAGGCCTACCCAGCCGAGACTCCTGACAGATACTTTTAAATTAGTAAAGGAGTTAAGGAGCTATAACTCCTCAGCCATCCAAAAACTCATGTCTGTGAGTGAGACTATAGCCACCACTAATGTCAAAAGATTTAAATCTTTCCGAAGATCGCATAATGAACTTAATAGTAATATAGCCATCAACACTTTTGATGGCGATGTCTATAAAGGCCTGGACGCAGAATCGTTAGATCAGAATGGTTTAGCTTTTGCTCAAGAGCATGTGAGAATTTTATCAGGGTTGTATGGGCTGCTAAAACCTTTGGATCTCATGCAAGAATATCGTCTGGAAATGGGTACTCGACTACCCACAGAACGTGGTGCTAACCTTTATCAATTTTGGGGAGATAAAATCACTAAATTGGTCAATAAAGATCTTAAAGAGTCTGGCGCAAATCAGATCATAAATTTGGCATCCAATGAGTATTTCAAAGCAATAGACAGAAAAAAAATAAAAGGAGACATCCTGACGATCAACTTTAAAGAATATAAAGATGATCAATTGAAATTCATTTCTTTTAATGCGAAAAAAGCCCGAGGTTTGATGACTCGTTATATCGTTGATCACAGACTTGAAGACAAACAAGGAATAAAAGGATTCAACACTGATGGATATTACTATTCTGAGGAAAATTCAACTGACACAGAGTGGTTATTCGTCAGATAACGGTCGCTATTGAAGCTATTTGTATCGGATATATGGTGCCGTTCATCTAATAGGGTGATCTAATTGCCTTATTCAGATGTCTAAAGAATAGGAATAAAATATCTTTACATAATGAGTAGCGATAAGCTTTATGATCAAGTTCGAACGAGAGTTAAGTCTCGCAAGAAATTCTACTCCCATATCTTGACATGGGTGATCATGAGCGTATTCTTTATTCTTATCAATCTTTTTACGACGGATTACTTTTGGGCAATATTCCCAATATTAGCTTGGGGTATTGGTGTTGCATTTCACGGTATACAAGTATTTTCTGATGAGTGGGAAGACCAAGAAGTAGAAAGAGAATATCATAGGCTTAAAAAACGAACTATGGACTTCCACGGAGAAGAGATTGACGAAGATTTAATTGTCAATGCTGAAAAAAGAAAAGATTGGAGAGACCAAGACTTCGTCTGAGCCACATTCCTTTAGATTAGTATATTATGTTTTAACCAGTTTGTCATTTATAAAAATTTAATCTAATCTTTGCGCCTTCAAAAGTAAAAAAGTGCTGTTGACCTTTATTGTAGGCCAACAACATCCATCAAGAGATAATGAATATAGTCATTGCCGGTGCAGGGGCAGTTGGTTTCCATTTGGCGAAGCTACTCTCCAAAGAAAATCAGAATATCATTCTTATAGATACTGATCAAGAGCTATTGCAACATGTAGCTACCAACCTCGATGTCCTGACTATGCAAGGAGACTGTGCCTCACTCGATATCCTCGCTCGATCTGAAGTACATAAAGCTCAATTAGTGATCGCAGTAACCACATCCGAAAAGACTAATTTATTGACTGCCATATTAGCCAAACAACTTGGTGCCAAAAAGACAATTGCACGAGTAAATGATGCAGATAACTTATCAGAAGTAAATAAAAATAAATACCAAGAACTTGGTGTTGATGCCCTCATATCACCTCAAGATTTAGCGGCATGCGAAATAGAACGATTATTAAGGAGGGCTTCCTTCACAGATCTTTTTGAATTTGAAGATGGTAAAATTTCTATTGTGGGATTCACATTGGATACTACCTCACCTCTGATCAATAAAACGATATGTGAGGTAGACGAATTAAATGATGATTTTACCTTTAGAGGAATTGCCCTACTCAGAGGACATAAAACCATTATCCCAAATGGCAATACTTCGCTTCAAAAGGGAGATCATCTTTATATTTCTACTCGAAATCATAATCTTGAAAAAGCCAGAAAATTTGTCGGCAAGCAGTTAAAACCTATTAAATCTGTGATGATTATAGGAGGAACAGATCTTGCACTTAGAACTGCTCAAAAATTAGAGTCTCTTTATGCCATCAAAATTGTTGTGGAAAACGAAGATCGAGCTAAAAAATTCGTAGAAGTATTAGATAACAGTCTAGTCATTCATGCCGATCCGAGTAATGTGGATGAATTAAAAAGTGAAGGACTGAAACGCATGGATGCTTTTATTGCCCTGACACCTAATTCTGAGACCAATATAATAACAAGTCTCATGGCTGAAGAAGAGGGAGTATATAAGACTATAGCTTTAGTAGAAAATGTCAACTATACCCATATCTCTCAAAACATTGGTATTGACACAATCATAAACAAAAAACTTCTTGCGGCGAATGAGATATTTCGATTCGTGCGAAAAGGTAAAGTAGAAGCCATAGCCAGCCTACATGGTGTCAATGCAGAAATCATAGAATTTGTAATTCATAAAAAGAACCGGCTCCTTAATCATTGTTTAAAAGATCTACATCTTCCAGAAAAATCTATAATAGCTGGAATAGTTAGGGGGAATCAAAGTTTTATCCCAAAAGGTGATATGCATCTTCAGATAGAAGATAAAATTATCATCTTAGCCCTACCAGAAGCTATTAAAGTAGTAGAAGAAATTTTTAAGTAATGATCAATTATAAGATCATCATCAAAGTAGTCGGTGTTCTTTTATTCATGCTCGGTGCAGCTATGTTGCTGGCTACGCCTTTTTGTATATACTACGATCAAGGAGACTTGATGCCAATTGTACAATCTGCACTCGTATCTTTTGTTTGTGGTGGCCTTTTCTGGTTTATAGCAAAAAATAGTCAACCCGATATTGGTAAAAGGGAGGGTTATCTCATAGTGGCATTAGGCTGGCTATCAATCTCCGTATTTAGCTCTTTACCCTATTTTTTCAGTGGTGTTTTACCAGAATGGACCAATGCCTTTTTTGAAAGCGTATCTGGTTTAACCACTACAGGTGCTACTGTCATCAATGACTTAGAAGAAGTGCCTGCTGGAATACTATTTTGGAGAAGTTTATCTCAATGGATTGGAGGCATGGGGATAATAGTATTGACAGTTGCTATATTCCCATTGTTAGGTATTGGTGGCGTCGAATTATTCGTTGCTGAAGCGCCAGGACCAACATCCGACAAACTGCACCCAAGAATAAAGGAAACAGCAAAAAGATTATGGTTCATATATTTCTGTCTTACCACCATATTGATCGTTTTACTATCTATATCAGGTATGGGATTTTATGATGCAATCAATCATGGTCTGACTACTATGGCGACAGGTGGATTCTCTACCAAAAACGATAGTATCGCCTATTTTCAAAATCCTTCCATACATTACATACTGTCAATTTTCATGTTTATAGCAGGTTGTAATTACACGTTGATCTATTTTTTCTACAAGCGAAAATTTAGAAGAGTATGGAATAGTGATGAATTCAAAACCTATTGCATTTTAGTATTATTGATTTCAATTGGGATAACCGGAGTAATTTATGGACTTACTGATTATAACTTAGAAGCATCATTTAGACTATCCATATTTCAGATTTTATCAATTATCACAACCACAGGATATGTCATTACCGATTATACTACATTGGCTCCTGTTGTTACTTTACTTTTCTTCGCTTTATTATTTTGCGGAGCTTGTGCGGGTTCAACCAGTGGGAGCATCAAGATCATAAGACACCTCGTGTTCTTTAAAAATTCATTTTTTGAATTGAAACGTTTGTTACATCCGAAGGCTATCATTAGAACAAAAATTGATAGTCATGTCGTGGCCCCTAAAATCCTAACTCATATTATGGTTTTTCTCCTATTATATCTAATGCTATTTTTTATTGGATCCTTTTCTATGTCGATCATTTTATCTGACTTTGAGCAGCCTCTCCTTACATCGGCTGGAGCCGTTGCCACCACATTGGGTAATGTAGGTCCATCTATAGGATTGTTGGGCCCAATGGACACCTTTGCCGAAATTCCCGTTGCAGGCAAATGGCTATCTATACTTTTGATGATCTTAGGGCGATTAGAGCTTTTCACAGTATTGATACTTTTTACCCCGTATTTTTGGAAAAACAACTAATCCATAAGTATTTAATATTTTTGTAATATGATCTGCCTTGGAGCCATGTTGATTTCAATTATTTCTAATGAAGCTTAAAGACCGAATATCTAAAACTCGTCTTCACGATATCATATTCGAGACGAATACGCCAAAAGGCAAACTATTTGATATAATACTGCTTATACTGATCGTATTAAGCGTAATAGTCGTTGCTCTTGAGACTGTTCCTTCATATTCCGAAAAATGGGGATTACTATTCAAAATATTAGAATGGATATTCACTATTCTATTCACTATCGAATATGCTTTACGAATCTATACTGTTAAGAAACCTTGGAAATACATAAGTAGCTTTTATGGTATCGTTGATCTATTATCAATTCTCCCAGCCTATTTAAGTATTTTGATTTCAGGCACCTATTCACTTGTGGTCATCAGAGCTTTAAGATTACTTCGGGTGTTCAGGATTTTTAAAATGGCTCAGGCGATGAATCAGGGCTTTGTTATCGTAAGAGCCTTAAGGGCCTCCTCCACGAAGATTTTTGTATTCCTATTTGTGGTACTATTGATCGTATGCCTCTTTGGCTCTATCATGTATGTGGTAGAAGGTGGCTCTAATCCACAATTTGATAGTATACCACGAAGCATATATTGGTCTATTGTCACATTGACCACAGTAGGATTTGGTGATATCACACCTCAAACCACATTGGGCCAACTTCTTTCAGCTATACTGATGATCATGGGTTATGCAATAATAGCTGTCCCTACGGGAATTGTCACATCTGAGTTGGGCAGAACCCCAGATATCAAACCATCAGATTTATCAACTGAGCATTGCCCTTCATGCTCTAGAGAAGGTCATGATGATGATGCAGTATTTTGCAAGTATTGTGGAGGGGTCTTAAATGAATCTATTGATTAATTCACTACCATCTGATTAGCGCACTACCCCAAGTAAAACCGCTACCAAAAGCAGCTAAGCATACCAAATCACCCTCCTTTACTTTGCCCAAATCTCTTGCTTCGCACAAAGCTATAGGAATAGATGCCGCAGTGGTATTACCATATTTTTGGATATTATTGAATACTTGATCATCCGAAAGTTTTAGTACTTTTTGCACAAATTGGCTTATTCTCAAATTCGCCTGATGTGGTATCAACATGTCTATATCAGTTGATTCATATCCGGTCTTTTTAAGAGCCTCTTGTATCACTGCTGGAAACTTTTGCACCGCCCATTTAAACACTAAAGGTCCATTCATATTGGGATAAATCATGTGATCGTCCAACATTTTCTGAGTGATATATATACCTCCAGGCTTGTCATCCTCAGGAAATCCAAATTGCTCAGTACCTAAATGATATCCTCCGTGCGAGCCAGGTATGATCATCGCCAATTCTTCTGCACAGGTACCATTGGAGTGGAGATGGGTCGTTAAAACTCCCTTTCCATTTTCCTCTGTGGGTTGACAGATTACGGCTCCTGCTCCATCACCAAAAATGACTGTTACATTTCGACCTCTTGTATCAAAGTCCAATCCCATCGAATGCATCTCAGATCCAACTAATAACACATTCTTATACATGCCAGTTTTTACAAATTGGTCAGCTATTGACAATCCATATATAAACCCCGAGCACTGATTTCTAATATCCAATGCTCCTATTTCTGTATTGGTGATGCCCAGTTCTCTTTGAAGTAACACCCCACTTCCAGGAAAAAAATAATCAGGACTTAAAGTAGCGAATATGATGAAATCAATATCCTCCTTATTTATCCCTGCATCTGCTATAGCTTTTTCTGCAGCCCTGGCAGCCAGAGTTGTAGTAGTCTCTTTATGCTTGGTGGCGTACCTTCTTTCTTGTATCCCAGTCCGCTCTCTAATCCACTCGTCAGAGGTATCCATATACTCTGTCAAGTCATCATTCGTCATCACAGTCTCAGGCACATAATATCCTATTCCACCTATTTTAGTATTGAACATAGCAGTATTGTTTTTCTGTAGTCAAATGTATAAAAATTACCTAATCGTCACTACAACTCTCGCTGATCTAAACGGTTCAAAGAAAGCATAAGTCAATCAACCATTATATTTATCAATTCAATAGTAATTTGATTAGAACTTGGGTTTAGTTATTAAAAACATGAAATTTGCAATAATTATTGAAAAGTCCAGATCCGAAACCAACAATAATCGTGGATATAACGTTTAAACAGTGATATTTTCCGATATTTTATTGAAGGTATTGAGATTTTTACGATAGATATTATCATATAAGGAAATTAAAAGAGCAATCAACCAAATTTTATTTCGAATACTATGTATAAAAGCAAATTAGCCGCTTTAGTAATTAACCTTTTTGTTTTCATACAATTAAGTGGGCAAGGGGTTACTAAAGTATCTGGCAATGTGTATGATTCACAGACTAAAGAACCACTGCCATTTGTCAATATTTCTTTTGAAGGCACTAACGTCGGAACAACCACAGATTTAGATGGATACTTCGAAATTGACTCAAGATTTGTGACGAGCAATCTTTGTGCTTCATTCTTAAGTTATAAGGACCAATGTCAGAGAATTGAAGTCGAAGGTAAAACAAGAAATATGGTGTTTTATCTAGAAGGATCAAGTATAGAAATAGAAAATGTCACGATAGTCGCTAAAAAAGGTAGGTACCGTAAAAAAGGTAACCCTGCAGTTGAATTGATGAGAAAAGTCATCGACAACAAAAAAGACAATAGATTAGAAGGTCAAGATTTTTATTCTTACGACAAATATGAGCGCATAGAACTGGATCTCAACAACATCACAGAAGAATTTAAAGAAAGAAAATTATTTAACAAGTTTGACATCCTTTGGCAATACTTAGATACTTCAGAAGTCAATGGCAAAGTATTCCTACCAATATACTTGAGGGAGGTCAATTCAAAAGTGCATTACCGCAAAGACCCGGAGTCCAAAAAAGAATATCGAGACGCCATCAAAATGACTAAGTTTGATGAATCAATCGATGATCAAAGTCTGACAGATGCATTAGACTTCTTATATCAGGACATCAATATATATGACAATACTATTAGGTTATTGGATAACAACTTTGTAAGTCCAATCTCTCCATTAGCCCTTAACTTTTATCGATTTTATATTTTGGATACGACCTATGTCAATGGCATCAACAGTATCAGGTTAGGTTTCATACCACGTAATAAATCTAATTTTGGGTTTACAGGTGATTTATATGTAGCCAATGATAGTTCTGCACACTATGTAGTTAGCGCCGATTTTGGAATCATAGGTGATATCAATTTAAATTTTGTAAGAGACCTAAAAGTGCGACAAGACTTTGAACCTTATCAGGATGCTTACATTATCACAAGAGATGATGTGACTATAGACTACAGTGTATCCAAAAATGGCATTGGATTTTATGGCACCCGCACACTGGCCTACAAAAATTTTGATTTCACTGAGGCTGATGATCCAAGTGTATACGATAATATCGAAAATGTAATTATACAAGAAGGGGCCTATAAAACCAATCAAGAATTCTGGGATCAAAAGAGATTAGTGCCGCTTACTGAAAATCAGGAAGATTTATATGAGATGATCGATACTCTTATAGAAATGCCCGCTTATAAAAGATTAGTTACTGGAGTAAAAATATTGACAACAGGATACCTACCCTTTAAGAAGTTTGAAGTAGGACCATTACCTACCTTTTTTAGTTTCAACCAGGTAGAAGGCGCAAGGTTTAGATTGGGAGCTGAAACTAATTTTGGTTTTAGTAAGAATATATTATTGGATGGTTATCTCGCTTATGGTACACGAGATGAAAAATTCAAATATAAGGCTGGGATGACTTATACATTTAACGAAGACTGGAAACTTAATCCAAGACACTATTTGAGAGCGATATATCAAAAAGAAGCTACCTTCCCGGGTCAACAACTTCAATTTATCCAAACAGATAACTTTTTGCTCTCTGCGCGAAGAGGTGCCACTAATCGAATGGTCTTCGAAAATGAACTCCGTCTCGAATATACTCGAGAGACTCCAGGTTTTGCCATGGATTTTTGGTTTTCTGATAAGAATAGTTTCCCATACGGAGATTTAGAACTCCCCTTTATCAATGAAAACGGCGTACAAGAGTTAATCACTGATATCGAAACAACCAGTATAGGTGTAGGATTAGAACTATCTCCAAACAAACAATTTATACAGGGCAGACAATATAGGACACCTATTATCAATGAATTTCCTATTTGGACACTGAGGTATGAAAAATCCTTCGATGGACTATTTGGTAGCACATATGATTATCACAGATTAGAATTGGGTTTCTTCAAGAGATTTAATATGTCAATATTAGGGCACTCAAATGTTGGTTTAGAAGCCGGAAAGATTTGGGGCACCTTACCATATACTGCATTATTCATACCTCGAGCTAACCAATCATTTGCTTATCAGAGAGCGTCATTCAATATGATGAACTTCTTAGAATTTGTTTCAGATGATTTTGTCTTTTTACGAATCGAGCATTTCTTTAAAGGTTTCTTTTTTAATAGAATCCCGCTATTGAAAAAACTGGGCCTCAGAGAAATCGCTACTTTTAAAGCAGTGTATGGACGACTGAGTGACTCTAATAATCCTGCACTTGATAATGGACTTCCAGCATTCACTATTGAAGACGGCGCAGCACTGACCTATCTTTTTGAAGATGGTATCCCATATATGGAAGGTAGTGTTGGAGTAACTAATATTTTCAAAGTATTGAGGATCGATTTAGTCAAAAGACTTAACTATTTGGACAATCCTAATATCCCCAGCTTATTCAATACCAAGGGCTTAGGTATTAGAGCACGCTTCAAAGTTGAATTTTAATCCGAGATTCGATTATCTTCGCATCTGAAGGGAGAATTAAGCCTTCGACTGTTAGAACTTATGAATTCTGAACTAAAGAAAAAGAATCAAATAGATCCTGGATCAAAGGGTCTACCTAAGAACTATCCGGTGCCACCACCAGATGATGATCTTCTTTTTTATATTCAGAGAAATCAAAATCAAGACACGATAGTCTACAAGTTAAATCGAAATCCTGACGGTTTGATTAATAGGGATCTGCCTATGCATGCCTATTGGATCAAGTATACTGAAGGAGGGATAAAAAGAGAACTCAACCCTATACAGACCAAGTTAGCCTTTGGCTATGAGTCTAAAGAGATATCCAAAGATTTGTACTCCTTTAAATTTGTATCATATCAAGAACTAACCTTTTATATAGCTAAAAAGGGGGATTCTGATCAATACCAAGTTATATTGGATATCAATGGCAAACGTATGCATCTATCAAATATCTATGCATACGCCGTTGAATTTGGGGTATTCCCAGATGTGAAATTTATTGAATTTTATGGGCAGAATCCAGAGATGGATCTTCCTTCCTACGAAAAAATAATGTTGTCATAATGGCGCAAAAAAATTACGTTTCAAATTCAGAAGAGTCAATTAGAATGTTTGACAATCCTCTTGTCGAGGCGTTATCTAAAGTACATTTTAGTGTTCCTCTGTTCATATTTATTCCATTGAACTCCTTTCTTTTTTATCTGGGAGCTAAAGAGGGATTGCTATCCATAGGTTCATATATCCTTTGGATAATTGCTGGGCTTATAGTCTGGACTATTACGGAGTATGTGTTACACAGATTCATTTTTCATTATCATCCTACTTCTGAATTTGGCAAAAAAATTCATTTCATATTTCATGGTGTGCATCACGATTATCCAAGAGATCGTTTAAGATTGGTTATGCCTCCTTCTGTGAGTATACCGTTAGCTACTTTATTCTTTTTCCTATTTAAGTCTATTGTAGCGGCTCCAGCTTTATATGTTTTTTTTGGATCCTTTTTGACGGGATATCTTATATACGACATGTTTCATTATGCGATACATCACGTGGAGTTAAAAGGCAAGTTATGGAATGTATTAAAAACACATCATCTCAAACACCATTATAATGATCCGGACAAAGGGTTCGGAGTGAGTAGTCCTATTTGGGATGTAATTGTTGGTTCAAATTTTGATAAAGGAAAACTGAATCATTAACTTTAAGTAAAGGTTTACCCTAAATATCCATTATTCTGGACTAAAAACGGGAATACCTTATATTTGCATTTTTTTTAGATTATCAACGCTGAATAAAACTTCTTCTTATGCTTAATCAGAGAATGAAAGCCTACGATGTCCCCGCACAATACCAAAAGATGGGGATCTATCCATATTTCAGAACCATAGAGTCAGAGCAAGATACTGTTGTTACTATAGACGGTAAAAGAGTATTAATGTTCGGATCGAATAGTTATCTCGGATTAACAACACATCCTAAACTAAAAGAAGCATCAAAAGCGGCTATAGACAAGTATGGCTCAGGTTGTGCTGGTTCGAGATTTTTAAATGGGTCTTTAGACTTACACTTAGAATTAGAAGATCGGTTAGCGAAGTTTGTAGGAAAGGAAGGAGCACTTGTATTCAGCACAGGTTTTCAAGTTAATTTAGGTGTTATATCATCTGTCTCAGGGAGGCATGATTATATCATTATTGATGATTTAGACCATGCCTGTATCATAGATGGATCACGTCTATCCTTCTCGAAGGTCCTCAAGTATAAGCATAATGACATGGAGTCATTAGAAAAGATATTGAAGAAGTGTGCTCCAGACAAAATAAAACTAATTGCGGTAGATGGTGTGTTCAGCATGGAAGGAGACTTAGCTAACCTACCAGCAATAGCCAAGCTCGCTGAGAAATATAATGCCAACATCATGGTAGATGATGCACACGGGCTCGGCGTTATGGGTTCCAATGGTCGAGGGACTTCTGATCATTTTGGCCTAACTGACAAGGTAGATCTCATCATGGGAACTTTCTCAAAATCTTTAGCCAGTATAGGTGGATTTATAGCTGGGAGTAATGACGCTATGAATTTTTTAAAGCACAATGCTCGTTCACTTATTTTTAGTGCAAGTATTGCTCCTGCCAATGCGGCTAGTGCGCTTGCAGCGGTAGAGATAATGGAACAAGAACCAGAAAGGTTACAAAAACTTTGGGATAATACACATTATGCTATGAAGCTTTTGAAAGAGGCAGGATTTGATACCGGTCATTCAGTGACTCCTATTATTCCAATATTTATCAGAGATGATTTCAATACCTTCAAGATTACTAAAATGCTCTTAGAAGAAGGAGTATTCGTTAATCCTGTGGTATCCCCAGCAGTAGCAAGTACTTCAGCATTATTGAGATATTCTCTGATGGCTACACATACCTTCTCACAGATCGAAGAGTCTGTCGAAAAAATCACTAAGTGTGCTAAAAAATTAGGTGTTCTTGAAGCTCAGGAAAAGTTAATCCATGAGCGTTAGTATTGTTACTGCTGAAGGTAAATTACTTAAAGAATATATAGATTTTCCACATGAGTTATATGCTGGTGACATCAATTATGTCCCAGAACTCTATATGGCTCAAAAGGATATGTTCAACAGAAAAAAGAATCCCTTCTTTGAACATGCTGAAGTCGAGTCTTTCCTCGCTAAAAAAGATGGTAAAACAGTTGGGAGGATATCTGCAATACTGAATACCAACTATAACGAATATCACAATTGTAGCGTAGGTTTTTTTGGTTTCTTTGATGTGATAGAAGACTATCAAGTTGCAGAACAATTATTGAATAGAGCTGCTCAATGGTGCAAAGACAAAGGATTAAGCGCCATTTTAGGTCCTACTAACTTTTCCACAAATGATACAGCTGGATTATTAATCGATGGTTACAACGAACCTGCTAAGATCATGATGACCTATAATAAGCCCTATTATAGAGACTTTGTAGAAAAATATGGCTTTGAAAAGGATATAGATCTTTATGCATATATCTTATACACTGATAAAGCATCTGAAAAGTCTATCCGTCTTGCGCAAACTCTTGAAGAAAGGTTGGAACGCCAAGGAATCACGTTTCGTAATGTCAATATGAAAAACTTTCATCAAGAAGTTGCCGCTATCCGTGAGATATATAATAATGCGTGGAGCAATAATTGGGGCTTCGTGCCATGGACAGATGCTGAACTCAAACATCTCGCCGACGAGCTCAAAATGATCGTAAATCCTAATTGGGTATATATAGCTGAAGAAAAAGGACAACCGATTGGTTTTGCATTGACCTTGCCAGATATTAATGAAGTAACTAAAGGTTTTAAAAAAGGTAGACTTTTCCCTTTCAATATCCTTAAGCTACTCATGAATAAGAATAAAACAAAGTATGTAAGAATACTTGCACTTGGAGTCAAAGATCAATATCGCAGAAAAGGTATCGAAGCCATTTTTTTCGCCAAAAACATCCTGCAGGCGAGAAAAGAAAATGTTATTGCTGGAGAAGTATCTTGGGTGCTCGAAAATAATGCAGAAATGAATGCCTCGGCATTAAAACTGAACTCAGAACTGTATAAGACTTACAGAATTTATCGCTACAATTTAACTTAATACATGGACAAAATACTCATAACTGGAGCCAGTGGCTTTGTAGGGAGTTTTTTAGTCGAGGAAGCCTTAAAGAGAGAATTAGAAGTCTATGCAGGAGTCAGAAGTACAAGTAGTAAAAGATGGCTCAAAGATGAGCGTATTAAGTTCTTAGAACTTAGTCTAAATAATCAAAATCAGCTGAATACCGTATTATCAGATCACAATTTTGACTACGTCATTCATAATGCTGGTTTAACTAAAGCAAATAGTCAGAGTGAATTATTTAGGGTGAATGCTGATTATTCGTGCAACTTGGCAAAAGCCAGTATGGCGAATTCTAATCTTAAGAAATTTACTTTCATGAGTAGTCTGGCTGCCTATGGTACCGCAGATTACCAAAAAGAGGGCGTTGTAAGTGTGAACTCAGCACCAAAGCCAATCACCAGCTATGGCAAAAGTAAGCTCAGAGCAGAAAAACAGTTGAAGTTCATCCCTAATCTACCTTTATTAATATTCAGACCAACAGGAATATTCGGCCCAAGAGAATCGGATTTTCTCAATATCTTCAATAGTATCAATAAAGGGATCGCATTGCAGGTGGGACTAACTGAACAGAATTTATCCTTAGTCTATGTAAAAGACTTGGTACGTGTTATAATGGATGCCACACTATCTCAACATGTAAACAAGGACTATTTTGTTTCGGATGGCAAAATTTACAAAGGGAGCTACTTCAATCAATTGATAGCACATAGCTTAAATAAAAAAACATTCACCATTAAAGTCCCTTTATCCTTAGTTTCTGTGATTGCCACCCTAACAGATATAAAAAGCAAAATAACTGGTAAAGCAAATATTCTAAGTCGCGATAAACTGCCTGAAATCAAATCTCGCAACATGGATTGCGATATATCAAACCTTGTGCAGGACTTCAATTATATCCCTCAGTACACTTTAGAAGAAGCCATTAAAGAGACAACAACCTGGTATAAAGACAACGGCTGGCTATGATCGATATAGAAAAAGCAATCACAGACACCATACATTATGTACAGTCCGAACTTGCTGACGCAGAAGGAGGGCACGATTGGTGGCACATCCACAGGGTCTATAATAATACATTGCTCATAGCTCAAAGCGAAGAAGTCGATCGTCTAACTGTTTGCTTAGCGGCATTATTGCATGATATCGCAGATCCCAAGTTTCATGATGGTGATGAAGAAATAGGACCATACAAGGCCCAACAACATCTTGATCAATTGGGAATTGACCAACATAGAAAAGAACATATTGATTCAATCATAAGGAATATGTCTTTTAAAAATAGTCTAGGGAAAGTCAACTTCTATTCTAAAGAAATGGCTGTGGTTCAAGACGCAGATCGTTTGGATGCAATCGGAGCCATTGGTATTGCCCGTGCATTTAATTATGGTGGATTCAAAAATAGAGCACTCTACGATCCATTTATAGCTCCAAATCTCAATATGAGTAAGGAGGAATATAAGAAAAGTAAAGCGCCTACGATTAACCACTTTTATGAAAAACTATTGCTACTTAAGGATAAAATGAATACCGAAACTGCTAAAAAAATAGCTCAAGAGCGTCATCAATTCATGGAAGACTACCTTGAGCAATTTTATAATGAATGGAATGGTAAGAAATGAACAGGATCGAAAATGAATATCTCAGCATAGGCATTAATCAAAAGGGTGCAGAGCTGGCCAGTGTGTACGATAAAAATAGATCTTTACAATTATTATGGCAGGCCGATCCTGAGTATTGGGGCCGTCATAGTTGTATTCTTTTCCCTTTTATTGGCAAGCTTAAATCAGGCCAATATGAATATAATGGTCAAATCTTCCATCTCGGTCAACATGGTTTCGTTAGAAATAGAGAATATCAACTGATATCCCAATCTCGAAATAAATTAAGCTTCAGCTATCATTCCACTCTTGAAGATCTAAAGATTTACCCTTTTAGTTTCGAGAGTATCATATCATATGAAATAGTCAATAGATCAGTATCTGTTACCTATCAAATCATCAATAGAGATAATAAAAAGATGTATTTCTCGATAGGTGCACATCCCGGATTTACTTGCCCCATCGACCAAAGTAAAAAAAGAAGTAATTATAAATTGGTATTTAATAAAAGTGAAAACGCTCATACTTTAGAATTAGATGAGAACGGCTTGATTAGTGAGAGCACAAGAATCATACTCGATGGTACCGACACCTTAGGTTTAGCTGATAATTTATTTGATCGTGATGCCTTAATATTTCAGAACCTTAAGTCTACCCAGGTAACACTCGTTGACGATTTAGAGAATAAAATATGGACATTTGATTTTGAAGGATTCCAATATTTGGGCATATGGTCAAAAAATCAACAATCACCATTTGTATGCATAGAACCTTGGTATGGATTAGCTGATTATCATAATGCAACAGGGAGAGTCGAAGAAAAAATTGGTATAGAGCAATTGGCGTCTGGAGAGATATTTAGCTGTACTCACAAAATTAGTGTACATAAAGATTTATAGTCTTATAACCGGATACAGCCTATTAAATCTTAATCACCTTGCATAGGCTTTTGGAGTGACCCCGACAATTTTTTTGAAATGTCGAATAAAATGACTTTGATCAAAAAAACCAACGCTAAAAGCAACATCTGTTGCCATCATGCCATTGATTAATAGTTGTTTAGCTTTTTCTATCCTCAGATTATTGAGATATTGATGTGGAGGAAGACCATATCGCTCTCTGAATATTTTAATCAGATGAAATCTGCTGAATCCTGAAATACTCATCAAATCATCCAATTGTATATTCTCATCATAGTACTCGTGAATATAATCTCGCATTCTCTTACATACAATAGAATAATTATCTGAATCTTCTTTTTTGATATCTAATCCTGCCAATGTCATCAATTCATTGAGCAATAGCGCTAACTCGGATTCTTCTTCTATCGTTATCTCATTTTCCATTAGTTTACTATGGAGCAGCTGATATCGTGATAAAAAATTTGTCTTTTTGATAATGTTATTGACAAAAACTGGAAGCTTGTCATTGTTGACTTGAAAGTTGGCTCGAACCAAATCTTGGGGAATATACATCGATCTAAAATTCCAAACCCCTTCACCAAGAGATCTACCCGTATGCACTTCATATGGATTCAATACCAATAATCTATTGTCGCGCACTACTTGTTCCTTCTTTTTATATCCATAATCTGCGATGCCGCTTTCGACCAATATCAACGCATATGTATCATGAAAATGAGGCTTGAAAGATCTTGATGTAAATGCTCCTTGCAATATTTCTAAAGCTCCATTTACTCTGAACTTGGAGTAATTTCGAGAATTTTCTGCTTTCTTAATTTTTTCTTGCAATGATTACTTATCCAACTATCCGAATAATGATTTCATACCGTTTCCCCATTGTTCCATCATCTTCTCTGTACCAGTACTGACTCTACACCATTTTGTTAATGGGGCAAAAGGCCTTCCTACCAAAACGCCATGTTTCTTCATTTCCTCAATATGTGTAACAATGTCTACTCCAGTATTAATAAACACAAAATTAGTATGGGATCGAGCATATTGCATACCCAACTCTTCTGCTACTGAATAAATGTATTCTTTGGCTTCTTTGTTCTTTTGTAGCGCATAATTATGAAAATCGTGATCGTCCAATGCCTCGGCAGCGCCATAAACGGCCATCATATGGACGTAACTCATTACTTTAGGAGACATTTCTTTGATAATTTCTGGTTTAGCCACCAGGTATCCTACTCGTACTCCTGCCATCCCATAGACTTTACTGAATGTCCGAGAAACAATCACATCTTTTCCTTCCTTAACTAGTGAGACCATTGTCGGATAATTATCATCTTCTATGTAATCACTATAGGCTTCATCTGAAAATACTAAGGTTCGATCAGACATTCGTCTACAAAAATCCTCTGCTCGATGGCCATCTACTAATGTACCCGTCGGGTTATTAGGATTACAGAAGAATATCATATTCGTTTTATGGGACACATGCGCTTCTAATCGCTCTAAATCATATTTTAGGTCTTCGTCCAAAGGAACGGACACGATATTAGACCCAAACTGTTCTACATAGCTTAATAGTGCTTTATATGTCGGTGTGCTCGTCACCACATCTCCACCAGACTTTGCATATGTAATACCTGCAACTCTTAGTCCTTCATTAGACCCTGAGACTAATAGAATATGATCAGGAGTAACTCCCTCCTTCTTAGCAAGCTTCTCTTTTAATACGTGATAATGACTTCGAGGATACATGAAGGCCTTATCCATTGCTTTGACCATAGCTTCTTTTACTCTCTGTGAAGGACCAAAAGGGTTTTCATTGGAGGATAAACGAATCAATTCACCTTCAAACATAGCAGGATTCACAAAAGCCTTGTTAATCCCTTCTCCGGCCCATCCTTTGGTAGCCATTGCTGCTGTCGCCAAGCTTGAAGCCTTTAACCAGTTTCTTCTATTTAGTTTTTTCATATCACGAGTAGATCATAATAAATTAAAAAAGGATGATTCCCATTGCGGAATCATCCCTAAGTTAATACTTAAGTTATTTTTAAAGTTACCCTAATAGTTCAACTTGATTTATATATGGTTGACTATATAATCTCGTCCCAGTGGCTCTATACAACGCATTAGCAAGTGCGGCCCCAATTGGCGGAAGCGAAGGTTCTCCTAATCCTGTAGGATCAACTCCATTATCAACGAAATGAACTTCGATAGACTTTGGTGCTTCTTTCTGCCTAATCAATCTATACTTGTCAAAATTGCTCTGTTGCGGCACACCATCTTCAAAAGTAAGCGTGCTGTACATTGCATGACCTATCCCGTCTACAATACCTCCTTCTATCTGATTAATAGCACCTTCAGGATTGACTACTATGCCGCAATCAACAGCACAATAAACCTTATCCACTTTTGGTACTCCATCCTCTACGATCACATCCAATACTTGGGCCACATAAGAATTATGGCAGTAATAAGCCGATACACCTCTATACACTCCTGGCTTATCCGTACTCCAACCTGATTTTTCTTTGACTAATCTGAGTACTCCGGCGTACCGCTCTGCATCATAATCGTTATCTGAGCCTACTGGGTTGTCTTTGGCTTTATCAAATAGTGCTATCCTAAAATCTATTGGATCCTTACCAGCAGCCTCAGCTACCTCATCTAAAAAGGATTGTTCTGCAGTAGCAATGAAGTTTGACCTCGGAGCTCGCCATGCCCCAGTAGATATATTTGTGGCTACTTGATAATTTTCTACTTTATAATTATCAACGGCCCCAGCAGGATACCGGTTATGGAACACAGGACTGCCAGGAATTCCCGCTCCTTTAATTTGGAAGGCAATCAGGTTGCCAGATGTATCAAGACCTGCCTTATAGGTTACCATATATGCAGGACGATAAGTTCCTTGAGTCATATCATCCTCTCGAGTATACACCAATTTCACTGGTGCCTTAACTGCCTTGGATATTAAAGCTGCTTCTGTGCCGAAATGACCGTATAATCTTCTTCCAAAACCACCTCCCATACGAGTCATCATTATGGATATATTTTCTTTAGGTATACCTAATACACCTTCGAGAGTTCCCTCCAAAAATTGAGCTGTCTGTATAGGACCTATAAGTTCTGCACTGTTCTCCTTGACATTAGCATAAAAATTCATGGGCTCCATGGTATTATGTGCTAAGAATGGTGCTGAATAAGTCTTCTCAATGACTTTATCGGCCATTTCAAAAGCCTTATCAGGGTCTCCATCTATTCTTGCGACCTCACCATTTCCTGAAGCCAACGCTTCTTTCATGGTGGCTTCATGACCTGCCGAATTTTCCAGATCACTATCGTTTTCCCATTGGATATTCAATGCCTTTTTAGCTTTCATTACTTGCCAAGTGCTCTCTCCGACTACTGCAACAAGCTCTGGATAAGCGTTAACGTCCGACCATTGTGGATTCCAACCTTCTGGTTCTACATTAATTCGTACTACATCGATGATACCATTCATTGCTCTGGCTGCGCTATCATCGATACTTTTGATTTTCATACCAAAGGCTGGTGGATGCTCAATCATCGCGATCTTCATTCCCTCTTCCATGACGTCTAAGCCAAACAATGGAGACCCTTGCGCAATTTTAAACCCATCTACATTTCGAGTAGACTGTCCTATCAGCTTAAAGTCTTTTGGATCCTTTAGTGTAATTTCTTCTGGCACTTCCATTGAGGCCGCAGCTGTTGCCACCTCCCCGTAGTCCAATACCCTATCAGTCGCTTTATGATATATTTTTCCTTTTTCTGTGCTCAGTTCCTCTATTGGCACTTCCAATTTTTCACTTGCCGCCATCAGAAGCATATGTCTGGCTTTAGCACCTGTCTCTCTGAGGCTCTTCCAACCAAATCGTATCGACTGGCTACCTCCCGCTATCTGTCTTACAAAGTTATCGGTATCTAATCCCGCTTGTTCTACTATTACTCTATCCCAGTCGGCATCCAACTCTTCTGCCACGATCATAGGCATGGCTGTTTTTACATTTTGCCCAATTTCAGGGTTTGGAGACATGATAGTCACTACTCCGTTTTCGCCAATTCTTAAAAATCCATTCAGTGTATTCCATTTTTCTGGTATTTCCAGATTAGGAGCCACATACTCAGGTATCCTCGGCTTAGATTCACACCCCAAGAAATTAAACCCTATCACCATACCACCACCAGCAGCTGCACTCACCTTTAAAAATGAGCGTCGATTTGTATTTATATTTTTTGTCATGATCTACTGATTATTGGGTTACGAATTTTTGGCAGCCGTCTTTACTGCAGCCTTGATACGAGTATAGGTCCCACATCGACAAATGTTTCCATTCATAGCTTCTACTATTTGTTGATCGGTAGGATTTTTATTTTCTGCCAAGAAAGCTGAAGCGGTCATAATCTGACCAGCTTGACAGTAACCACATTGCGGCACATCATGCTCGATCCAAGCCTGCTGTACAGGATGGCTACCATCCTCTGATAGCCCCTCGATCGTTGTTATTTTTTTACCTACAGCTGCCCCAATTGGTAAGGAGCAAGATCTGGCAGCCTTCCCATCAATATGAATCGTACACGCTCCACATTGTGCGATCCCACAACCGTATTTAGTGCCCACTAACTGGAGTGTATCTCTAAGTACCCAAAGTATGGGCGTATCCGCATCGACATCGACTTGATGCGATTGGCCATTAATCGTTAAGCTATATTGTGGCATCTGTAATAAATGTTTTGGTGTGAATAGTTAAGGTACAAATAGAAATCCACTCCAAAAACTAATTGGTTTAAATTATGCTCAATGCAGTCGATTAAAAATGCAGCTTCAGTTGCAAATTCAATAAAAGGAAATACTTACTTGTAATTTTTTTCTATATGTAATATGTACCTTTCCATTTAGTATTAGAAATGAAATACCATGCCATCGAGAATTTGTTTATTCCTATTGATTTTATTTTTATCCAGTTGCGATGTAAAAGATCTAAGCATCCCACCTCAAGCAGAGCTCTCCGAAGATGATCGGACAAGCACGACTCTCCTTCCACTCCCGTATTCTATAACAAAAGGTGCAGGAGAATATGAGCTGAATAATAATATCAATTGGCATTTTGAGGGACCGGCTGATCATGTATTGCAGCAAGCATTCAGTAGTATGTCAGATTACTTCAATGATCTAAGACTTCCCAAAGGAAATGGATCTTGGGAAATCTATATCAACACCAGCCAAGCAGCTCCGCAGCATCCTTATAATGGCATGAATGAATCTTATGACTTAGAGATTAGCTCAGGCAAAATCATAATCTCCGCAGAAAACGGAATCGGAATAGAGCGCGGCATGCGTACTCTACGTCAATTGATAAAATCACAACAAGAGCAAAGAGTGGTACCAGAATGTCGTATATACGATATTCCTCAATATCCCTGGCGGGGATTGATGATAGACGTCAGCAGAC
>JAHDDE010000061.1 GCA_020629515.1 Saprospiraceae bacterium
ACCTACGGATTAACAGTCCGCCGCTCTAACCAGCTGAGCTAAGGAGGCATTTTTATAATGCGAGCGCAAATTTATTTTTTTTATATGAAAATGTCCAAATAATACCATTATTTATTCTCCAACATAAAAAAGAAAAGCTACCCGATGGGTAGCTTTATTCTTTTAGATTGTATCAATTGGTAAAGTGGGTTATTATAAAGACACTTTAATTGTGCTTTACCCCATGTTTACTACTATACAAATCGTCAATTAATCTTTACAGTATATATACAATCAAGGAAATATTATTTCTTCGGTTACGACATTGGTCACTTTCATACCTGCAGCAAGCGCTGCTTCTATTCCTTTTGGTCCATCTTCAAAGACTTGACAATCCACAGGACTTATACCAATTATTTTAGCACATTCCAAAAAGGTCTCTGGATGTGGTTTAGGATTCTCAATATCATCAGCACTCACTAATCCCTCAAACCAATCAATTATTTTCAAATCTTTTAGTGCCATTAAAGCATCCGACCTAATACTCCCAGTACCAACCACCATAGGCAGCTTACCCTTATATTCCTCTGCCAAATTATACACATGAGTTATGGGTTTGATTTTTCCAGCAGCTTCTTTTATTCTATAGTAGTGTTGATCTTTTAGCTTTTCAAATTGTTCGGCATCTAAATTCCATTGATATTCATGATTCAGAATATCGACCAGTTGCAACGTTGGAACCCCAGCATATGTATTAATCATTAGCGGCGTAATGTTGACTCCAAAATGTTGACCCGTTTCTATCCAAGCGCTAATGTGCAAGCCCATAGTGTCCGCCAGAGTACCATCCAAATCAAAAATCAATCCCTTAGTGTCTTTATGAATTTCCATCTCTTAAGTATTAAATACAAAAGAACATCTTTGTATCTAAGGCAAGTTCATTCAGTTTATTTTTTATTACAAAAATTGAATTAAAAAGTAAATTGCAATAGATTAAACACTCTCAATAATAATTTTGTAATGATGAAAATCGCATTAGCTCAACTCAATTATCATATCGGCAATTTTGAAGGGAACCTATCTAAAATTTTAGGTCATATAGCTAAAGCTAAAATCGATGGAGCAGATATTGTTTGTTTTGGTGAGTTAGCACTTTGTGGATATCCGCCAAGAGACTTTTTAGAATTTAGTGATTTTATCCGCCAGTCAGAAAAAGGTATCGAAGCAATTAGAAAAGCTTCAAAAGGCATCGCAATCGTTGTAGGTGCTCCTACTGTCAATCCCGTGGTAGAAGGTAAGGATCTCTATAATTCCGCTTATTTTATCGCAGAAGAAAAGATCCTACATGTACAACACAAAGCATTACTTCCTACGTATGATATTTTTGATGAATACAGATATTTTGAACCAGCTAATTCCTTTGAATTAGTTGAATATAAAGGCAAAAAAATCGCTCTAACGGTGTGCGAAGATATCTGGAACATAGGAAATGAAAATCCGCTATATACTATATGTCCTTTAGACGAATATGCTGGACAAAATCCAGATTTCATACTAAACCTTTCTGCCTCTCCATTTAGTTATAATCACGCTGAGGAGCGTATAGAAGTTCTCAAAGCAAATGTGGCACGATATAAAGTTCCAATATTCTATGTCAATCATGTTGGTGCTCAAACTGAGGTCATCTTTGATGGAGGCTCTGTAGTAATGTCACCTAATAATACCATATATGAAGAGATGCCATACTTTGTAGAAGATTATAGATGCTATAATCTTGATCAAGTATTAAAGGCCAACAAAAATATAGAGCAACCTAAAGATAAGATCTTGGAAATTCATGATGCATTAGTGTTGGGAGTGAAAGACTATTTTGGAAAATTAGGCTTCAGCAAATGTATCATAGGATTATCTGGTGGTATTGACTCTGCAGTAACTACAGTTATAGCTTCGAGAGCATTAGGACCACAGAATGTCAGGGTATTATTAATGCCGTCACAGTTTTCATCAGAGCATTCAATAAATGACTCCGTAGAACTTTCGAAAAATCTTGGTATCCAGTATGACATAGTTAAAATAGAAGATATATACCATTGCTATAAGCAAGAACTAAATCCATTATTTGGAGATTTACCCTTTAACATAGCCGAAGAAAATCTGCAGGCCCGCATCAGAGGTATGCTACTAATGGCCGTCTCTAACAAATTTGGCCATATCGTTCTTAATACTTCCAACAAGAGTGAGGCTGCAGTAGGATATGGAACACTCTATGGTGATATGTGTGGAGGTCTATCAGTGATCGGAGATGTCTATAAGACTGATGTGTATGCCTTAGCGCGATTCATGAATAAAGATATGGAGGTCATCCCTGAGCATATTATCACTAAACCACCTTCGGCTGAATTAAGACCTAATCAAAAAGACTCTGACAGCCTACCTGATTATGATATTTTAGACAAAATTTTAGAATTATACATAGAAGGTAGACAAGGCCCCAATGAAATAATAGCAAGAGGTTATGACGAAAAGTTAGTCAAAAGAATACTGAGGTTAGTTAATATAAATGAGTTCAAGAGGTATCAAACAGCCCCTGCGTTAAGAGTGAGTTCCAAGGCATTCGGTATGGGTAGGAGAATGCCAATAGTCGGCAAATATCTGAGTTAACATGGATATAAGAACTCTTCTGCAAGAAGAGCACAGCAAAGCTCAAGCCTCTATCATATGTGCAGGAGTGATATCGGGTCATCTGAATATTGCCGTTTTATTCGACTTATTGATCAGTGGAGACATGCGGATGAGACAGAGAGCATCCTTACCGATCGAGATGATCGCTAAATCTGCAGAATATCTAATTTATCCTCATTTAGAGAGCTTAATAGAAGTGTTACACCGAGAAAATATACATGATAGTTTGCCTAGAAATATACTAAGGATATGGCAGCATATGTCATTTACAGAAGAGCTCATTGGTGAAATTTATGACATCAGCTTTGCTTACTTATCTAATCCAAATAACGCAATAGCTATAAGGGTTTTTGCTATGTCTACGTGCAGCAAAATAGCCGATCAATATCCAGAACTCTCACAAGAATTAATACTAACTATTGAAGAACAATATCCACATGCTTCTACTGGTTTTAGAAATCGAGCTCGCAAAGAACTACAAAAGCTAAAACAACTAAAGAATTAGGCAGAAACTTCCTCAGTCGGAGATTCATCTTTGGCCTCCTGTATAGCTTCCGCTATGGATTCAGTAGTCGGCCAAGGTCTTTCTCCAATCAACTCAGTCACATCAGACTTAACCAAAACCTCTTTTTCTAAAAGTGCCTTAGCCAAAATGTGAAGTTCCTTCTCCCTTTCCTTTAATAAGTCCTGAGCTCGCTGATATTCTTTTTCAAGTAAAATTCTCACTTCATCGTCAATCAGCGCGGCTGTATCATCAGAGTATGGCTTATTAAACTGATCTTGTTGCATACCATAAAATGATACATTACCTACTTTTTTGTTCATACCATATATCGCCACCATGCCATAAGCCATTTTAGTCACCTGATCTAAATCATTCTGTGCTCCTGTCGAAATTTTATCAAAAATGATTTTTTCAGCAGCCCTACCGCCAAAAGTCATACAGATTCTATCCAACATCTGTTCAGTACGGGTGATATATTCTTCTTTAGGTAAATACTGTGCATATCCTAACGTCCCGATTCCTCTTGGGACTATAGTAACTTTAATCAATGGAGACGCATGTTCTAAAAACCATCCACATATGGCGTGACCTGCCTCATGATAAGCAATAATCTCTTTCTCCTTTGGGGCGATTAATTTATTTTTCTTTTCGAGGCCTCCTATGACTCGATCAAGGGCATAATTAAAGTCCACCATCTCCACCTCTTTCTTATCTCTCCGTGCAGCCACTAATGCAGCTTCATTACATATATTGGCGATATCGGCACCAGCAAATCCTGGAGTCATCTCAGCCAATACCGATGGCTTGATTTGATCAGAAACCTTTATGTTTTTTAGGTGCACTTTAAAGATAGCTTCACGCTCATTTAGATCTGGTCTGTCTATTCCTATTTGTCTATCAAATCTACCAGGTCTCATGAGTGCGCTATCCAGGATGTCAGGACGGTTAGTTGCGGCCATCATAATTACTCCTTTATCAGTACTGAATCCATCCATCTCAACCAACAATTGATTCAAAGTATTCTCCCTTTCATCATTGCCTCCCTGTACAGCGCCTCTTCCTCGGGCTCTACCTATGGCATCTATCTCATCAATAAAGACTATACATGGCGCTTTCTCTCTCGCTTGCTTAAACAAGTCCCTTACTCTTGACGCTCCTACCCCCACAAACATCTCTACAAAGTCTGAACCTGATATAGAGAAAAACGGCACATTAGCTTCGCCAGCTACCGCCTTTGCCAACAAAGTCTTACCTGTACCCGGAGGGCCAACAAGCAATACTCCTTTAGGTATTTTTCCTCCAAGACTGGTATACTTCTTAGGATTTTTAAGAAAATCTACCACTTCCATCACTTCTTCCTTAGCCTCATCTAATCCCGCAACATCTTGAAAAGTGATATTGACTTTAGCATTATTATCGAATAGCGTAGCTCGTGACTTGCCTATATTGAAGATTTGAGCACCAGGTCCACCTGCTCCACCTCCGACTCTTCTCATTATGAATAACCATATCCCCACAAAAAACAACAATGGTAATGTCCAGCTCAAAATAGTCGAAACCCAATTCTCTTGAGTATCATATAAAGGGTCTAATTCAAACCCTTCTTCCTGAAGACCTTTTATCCTCTCCTCAAAACCTTCGACACTTCCAATCTCTATTACATATTGAGGTGGATCTAATGTGGTCGTAAGTTTATTATTTGCATTTACATCTGGATAATTAGCTAATGCTTCTTTCCTAATTCTTACTTGGACAATATTCTTGTTGATTACTTTAACTTCTTCTACGTCCCCTTTACGCACTATCTCATCAAACTTATTAAGAGAGATTTCCTTTGGTCTGGACACAAAACCCATAACCATATTGATCCCTACCAAAAAGACTATGATAAATGCATAAAACCAATATGAACTCAGGTTCTTCTTGTCCGATTTTTTATCTTGATTTTTATTGTCTTTGTCTGCCATTATTCCATATTATAATAAAGAACCCTAATAATTCTTTTTCGTTCATTTAAACTATAAAACGTCTTCGTATTCAGTAATTATAGCGTCGCTCCATAAATCTTCAAGATCATAGTAACGACGAGTTTCTGGATAAAATACATGTACCACCACATCAAAGTAGTCCACTAAAGACCATTTTGAGTCTTGCATTCCTTCTATCCTAGATGGAGTTAAACCCAACTCCTTTTTAACTCTTTTATTAATATTGAGACTGATTGATTTAATCTGGGTACTTGAGTCGCCTTCACAAATAACGAAGTAATTAGTCGGAGCATCATCCAATTTGGTTAAATCCAATTTCAGCACATTCTTACCTTTGATATCATGTATGCTATCAACGATAATATCCAATAATGCAGAACTATTAGTAGATGATGCAGTTTTATTACTTTTTAAATTAGCGCTTTTCTGAGCCAATATATGTCAATGTTTTTCATGAATTACAAACAAATGTACACTCAATCGTGAATCAAATTATCGGTATAAAGGTATATCACTTTGAAGAATTAGATTCAACAAATGAATACGCTGCTAAACTTATAGCAAAAAAGAGTCCAATGGAGGGTACAATTGTCTCAACTGACTACCAAACTAAAGGAAAAGGACAATATGGCAGAAAATGGGCGGCACAAAAAAATAAAAATATCACTTTGTCAGTCATTTTAAAGCCTGGTATCGAGGTGAGTCATCAATTTTATCTAACTATGATGGTCTCCCTTGCGATTGTAGAAACTCTAAAAAAATATATTTTACCCAATGCTACTATCAAGTGGCCTAATGACATTTATGTTAGGGAAAAAAAGATTTGTGGTATTCTCATTCAAAATTTTATCTCGGGCAATAATATATCCAATTCAATTATTGGAATAGGACTTAACGTGAATCAGGTAGAATTCAACCCATCAATACCCAATCCCACATCTGTAGCCATAGAGGCTCAGGGTTTAGTTGATTTAGAAGACATTAAAACGGCCTTAATTAGTTCTTTAAATCAATATTACAGGAAGTTTAAACAGAATCCTATACAGCTCAAAAAATCTTATTTGAATGCCATGTTAGGGTATCAAGAAAAAAGAAGTTTTATGGTTGACCAGGAAATTTTTTCAGGTACAATTGTTGGAGTGGATGAAATAGGAAGGTTATGTCTGAAACAAAATGAAGATGTTAAAAAATTCACGTTAGGTGAAATCAAAATGATCATATGAAAGCTGCAGTAATAACAGTTGGCGATGAATTGCTAAATGGACAGACCATTGATACAAATTCTGCATGGATAGGTCAAGAACTCAACAAAATTGGAGTCACCTTAACCACAAAGATAGCTGCTCCAGATCTCCATGAAGATATAATAAGAGCTCTTGAGGTAGCCAGTGAAAAGGCTGAATTAATCTTAATGACGGGTGGATTAGGTCCTACAAAAGATGATATTACTAAAAAATCAATAGCAGATTATATCGGTGATAGTATGATTTTTTCGGAATCGACATATAGGCGAATTGAGGATTTCTTCAAGAAAAGAAATAGGAAAATACTGCAAGCTCATAGAGATCAATGCTATATACCTTCAAAGGCACAGTTAGTACAAAACCCAAGGGGAACCGCCCCTGGCATGTGGTTTGAGCATAAAAATAAAATTATACTCTCGATGCCCGGTGTTCCTGGTGAAATGAAAGCTATAATGAATACAGCAGGCCTTGATATGATTAAAAAATTGGTCAAAGACAGCCATATCAAACATTATATCATACAAACTGCTGGTGTTGGAGAGACCACTTTAGCAGAAGCCATAGACGATATTGTGGATTCATTTCCAAATGAAGTATCCATAGCATATCTACCTAATATAGGGCGTGTTAAATTGCGAATCACGGCAAAAACAAAAACTCAAAAAGACGCTGAAGAACTAAGTCAGAAATATGGACAACTCATTACTGAGCGAGTAGAAAAATATGTTTTCGGCATTGGTGATATCACTTTATCCGCAGCATTGGGTCAACTGTGTAAAGCAAAATCTATAAAAATATCGACCGCCGAAAGTTGTACTGGTGGAGGTATAGGTAATACGATAGTGAGTCAAGCAGGATCATCTGCCTACTATGAGGGTACAATTGTAAGCTATTCTAATCAGCTCAAAACATCATTATTGGGAGTATCGACATCTACCCTAAATACTCATGGTGCAGTAAGTAAACAAACAGTTACAGAAATGGTCGCAGGTCTTATCAAATTAACCCATACGGATGTAGGATTAGCAGTTTCAGGTATAGCTGGACCTGGAGGTGGAACTCCTGACAAACCTGTAGGGACCATATGGCTTGCAGTAGGATCAAGAGAAAATATAATTACAAAAAAACTTCAATTAGCAAGAGATAGAACTATGAATATAAGCTATACCATAACATTAGCCTTAAATGAATTGAGACTATTTATACAGGATAACTTTTAATAACTTTGTCTGCGAAAATCATAATATGGCAATAGTAGAGTTGATCATACCCAAAATGGGAGAAAGTATAATCGAGGCTACTATAATTACTTGGTTAAAATCAGAAGGAGATCAGATAGAGGAGGATGACACTATCCTTGAAATCGCCACGGACAAAGTGGATTCGGAAGTGCCGTCACCATATCGAGGCAAACTCGTCAAAATTTTACATCAACCAAATGAGGTGGTAGCCGTGGGGCAAGCAGTAGCTCATATCGAAGTCGAAGAAGGATCTCATAAGGAAGAAATAGTTGTACCAACAGGAACTAATACAGCCGAGAGCATAACAGTAACCCCATCCTCTGAAGTTACACAAGAAATAAAACAGCCCGTAAAAGCCATAAAAAAATTAAAAACTACAAGGTTTTATACTCCGTTAGTCCGCACTATAGCTAAGACAGAGGAGATCTCTATAGATGACCTGGAAAGAATACCTGGTACTGGCCCCAAAAATCGCTTAACAAAGGAAGATCTATTTAATTATGTGAATAATAGAAATAAATCCAACATAAGCCATCCAAAAGTGTTAATTCAACCAGCTAAAAACCAGAACATAAATGCCATATCAGCTAAAGAAAATACTACTGATCTACACAAAGATAAATTGCCTTCTCAATCAGACAATGAAGAAATTATCGAGTTAGACAGGATGCGCAAGTATATCGCCAATCACATGATTGAGTCCAAAAAAACTTCTGCACATGTCAGTTCATTTTTAGAGGCAGATGTGACTCATATGGTACATTGGCGAAATAGTGTCAAAGATGATTTTTATCAAAAACACGGCGAAAAATTAACCTTTTCTCCATTGTTCACTGAAGCAGTGGTGAAAGCATTAAAGGACTTTCCAAAAATCAATGCTACCGTCAAGGGAGACCATATGATAGTCAAGAAAAACTTAAACCTTGGCATCGCTACTGCACTACCCAATGGTAATCTCATCGTTCCAGTGATAAGAAACTGCGAAGATCTCAGCCTTTTAGGTTTAGCCAAAAAGTTGAATGATCTGACTTCGAGAGCAAGAGAAAACAGGCTATTGCCTGAGGAGATTCAAGGAGGCACTTTCACCATCAGTAATATTGGGACTTTTGGCAATCTAATGGGAACTCCTATCATCAATCAACCACAGTTGGCAATACTCGCATTAGGAGCCATCAAAAAGAAACCTGTTATAAAAGAAACAGATCACGGAGATATTATTGCAATTCGTCATATGATGTTCTTATCTTTATCCTTTGACCATAGAGTAATAGACGGTTACTTAGGTGGTTCTTTTCTAAAAAGGATAGCAGATCATATTGAAAATTTTGATACAAATAGAGAGATTTAGTACATTCAGAGCATTACTTTTTTGCTCTTGTCTTTTATTCGTTTCCACTTCCTATTGTCAAAAAGATGCTCTTAAACAGGCCAACGAACTTTTTAATAAAGGACAGTATAAAGAATCTTTGATATACCTTAATAGGGTTGAAAAAGTTGAATCAAGTGGACCATTGCTTTTTAAGAGAGGTATTGCACTTTATGAAACCAATGAACTGGATCAAGCCTACAGAGATTTTAATACTGCTTTTCAATATGGTTATCATAATAAAGAATTAGAATTCTATCTAGGCCAAATCAAACACCACAAAGGAGAATTCACCCAAGCCGCAGAGTTGTATAAATCTTATCTCTCGCAAATAGATTTTAATCATCCAAAAAGACTGCAGGTCAGGCATTTAATAAAACAATGTGGCAATGCCATGCTGATTGCCTACCAAGAACCATTAGCGATAATAGAGAATCCTGGCAAACCCATCAATAGTGCGTATGACGACTTTGGATGGTTAGAAAGTCCAAATAATATTAATAGCTATTACTTCAATACCAATCGACCTAATACCGTAATCAGTATGACCACAGGTCATCATGAGATATATGAAATACAACAAGAAGCCAATATTTGGGTCAAGCCAAAGCGAATGTCTTACCCGATTAACTCGAGAGACGAAGAAATATTAACCGGAATCAATCAAGCTGGCGACGGTTTGATATTCATCAGAGAAAACGAAAAAAGTACCCAACTTTTAATCCATAAAAAAGGAGATACCAAAGGAAAACAAGAGCAAATTAAGTTAGCAGCAAGCTTTGGTGTTGATAACTCATCTTTATACTTCTATCACGATGATTTAGTCCTTTTTTCTGCTCGACGAGCTGGTGGATATGGTGGATTTGACTTATACGTCAGCTACAAAGAAAATAATGAATGGAAAAGTCCTATCAATTTAGGTCCAAGTGTCAATAGTCCAAAAGACGAAAAAAGTCCTTTTTTAAGTCATGATGGTCAGATTTTATATTTCAGTAGTAATCGGTCTGAAAGCATTGGAGGGTTAGATATTTTTAGATCAGAATATTTATATGAATCCGAGCATTGGTCTTCACCTGTCAATTTAGGTATACCTATTAATAGCCCAGGAGATGACTTGGGATTTCAGATTGGGGATGATGGTTTAATTGCGCATTTTTCTTCCAATAGAAAAAATGCAATAGGATCTTTGGATATATATTTCGCTCGATTTAAAGAAAAGCAACCAGGTCAAGAATATTATGCCGGAACAGTACCATTTCTTGATACTTTCAATGAGTATGCGATAACGGAGAATACTCAACCTATAGACACCAGCACTATTCAGGAACAAGTCGAGATGATTGTAGCTGAGGAACCCACAATAGACAAAGACAAATCCTACACACTCTCTCCTCTATATTATACTAGTAGCAATGATGTATTAAGTGATAAAAATAGATCCATCATTACCGAATTGTCTACTCTTCTCCTCGACCAGCCTAACCTAAAAATAGAGCTTATCGGTAGTTCAAATGATGATGGAATTGTAGAGTACAATTTGTTTTCATCTATTAAGATTGCGGAAAAAGTAAAATCAGAAATTGTTAAAAATAAAAGAGTTGATCCAGATCGAATAAGCCTCACAGGGTTGGGCAACAACTACCCAAAAGTTAAAAATGACGCAGAGAAGTATGCAGATCAATATAATTCAAGAATTGATATAAGAATTGTTGGATTGGGACATAATGCAGATATAGCCTATAATGATGCAATAGATATAGAATCAATTTACCTTGATACTAAGTATGAATTATATAGAACCATAGTTGACAGTGAATTATCATATAAAATAGAAATAGCTAAAGTCAATCAGATGTACAGAGGTATGGCTCTAAATTTGTTCAACGATTCGGCTATCGAACAAGACTTAGCGACAGGCTTATATTCCTACACCATAGGACTGTATGACAACTATGCAGAAGTGTTGAAAACCAAAAGAAGCTTAGAGCAAGATGGTGTTGTCAACCCAATTATTGTACCTTATATAAATGGCAAACGAGTCTCTAAGGATGATTTGGTGTATTACGTAAATGAATATCCCAGTCTCAAAGATTATATGAATTATGATAAATCAATTGGAACTAATTGATTTGACCAATCAAATTCTTCAGAATTTTCTTGATTAAGATAGATCATATAGTATCCTCCGCCTCCTGCTCCACAGATTTTCATGTAGAATTCATCCTTTCTCAGTCCTTCGATCCATAACTTCTTTATCTTGTCTGTGATCATCTCAGACATTTCAGATAACTGAAACTGAGAAAGTTTTTTCATGAGAGTTTTCAATTCTGCACCTTGCATCATCGCATTGATCAGCTCATTGTTGATGTCAACGAGTTGCTCAAAAGTATCCGGTCGGACCTTTGCCTTTTGGACAAATAGTGGCACTAAGCCTTTAACTGTCCTCTTTTCTCCAGAGTCAAAAAGATAAAGTCTTGACAAGTCCCATTTCATTTTAGCCGTATCAATTACTCTGAAATTTTGTTGTGATGACTTAAGTATAGGCTTGTTTAAAAAACTTATTAATGGGTCGAATCCAGAACTCTTACCATGAAAAAAGGACTCTATCTTGCCTAAATATTGTTGTAGGCTGTGTAAGTCTGCCGGCTCCTTTATTTTACAATAATCAAATATAGCTGCTGCTAAAGCTCCAGAGCTGCCAGTTCCATAACCTCTTTTTATATTGCTGTTATAATATAATTGATCTTCTTTTAATTTCTCAACATGTAGAAAATCAGCACAGCTACTACACAAGAATTCAATAAAACCTTCTTTAAAAATAGAATTGGGCTGAATCTCTTTAGACCAATATCCATAAGCCGCTCGCAAGGGTATACCCAGTACCTGTGATCCCAGAATTAAAGAATATTCTCCAAAGAGTATTAGTTTAGACGGGTATATCCTATTCATACTACTAATAAGGTCTGGTTTTCTCCCATTGCCATGCTGTTTTCATAATTTCATCAATTCCATACTTAGGAGACCAATTTAATCTTTGTTTGGCCCTTTCATAATTACTATAAATAGCAACTACGTCCCCTGCCCTTCTTGGACCTATGCGATAATTCAATTTCTGGTGACAAGTCTTCTCAAAAGATTTGATTGCTTCCAAGACCGTAACCCCATCTCCGATGCCCAAATTAAACACTTCATAAGGGTCTTGATTATTATTATTAAGCAAGTACTCTACTGACTTAGTATGTGCGGATGCCAAATCCTCAATGTGAATATAATCTCTGACACAACTGCCGTCACGAGTATCATAATCATCCCCAAAAACTACACATTCTTTACGCTTTCCAGCCGCCGTTTCGGTGATCACAGGGACCAAGTTAAGAGCCACCTTCTTTGACGACTCACCCAATAAACCTGAATGATGAGCACCTGCTGGGTTGAAATATCTTAATGAGATAATATTTATATCAGAATATTGAGCTAAATCTTTTAATATATATTCTCCAAGTTGTTTTGTTCGTCCATACGGTGATTCTGCTTCCTTCATCTCTGTAAGCTCTGTTACTGGTAGATCAGTCGCTTGGCCATAAACTGTACATGAAGAGGAAAAAATAAAATTCTTGATATCATACTCATCTGCTAACTTCAATACATTGAGTAAAGACTTCATATTATTTTCAAAATATAGAAGTGGTAGCTCCGTAGATTCTCCAACTGCTTTTAATGCGGCAAAATGAATTATGGCTTCAATATCCTTATGCTCTTCAAAAACGATCCTGGAAGCTTCTTTATCGCATAAATCAATATCATAATGTGCTACCTTCTTTTTTGATAATTGATTGACGTAGTCGATAGACTCTCTGTAAGAATTAACATGGTTATCGACAGAAACTACCTCATGATCTGCAATTAACAGATCAAGAGATGTATGGCTGCCTATGTACCCTGCACCGCCCGTTACTAATACTTTAGCCATTTTATTTAAATCATTTACATTTGCCCAAACTTAGTCGAAAAATTACATAAATCATGTTAGCTACTGTAGAGAAAATAAAAGAGATCGCAATAAGAGCGGGAGAGGCGATACTCGAAATATATAGCGATGAAGCCTTATTTGACGTTGAAAAAAAAGCTGATAACTCTCCATTAACTAAAGCAGACCAAAAAGCGAATGATGTCATAGTCAACGGTCTCGAAAATCTAGATATTATATATCCGATAATCTCAGAGGAAAACAAACTGGTTGATTATGAAACACGTAAATCATATAAATCTTTTTGGTTAGTAGACCCCCTTGATGGGACTAAAGAATTCATAAAGAGAAATGGAGAATTCACAGTTAATATTGCTCTTATCCAAGATAATAGTCCAGTGCTGGGTGTAGTTTATGTCCCAGTCACTGATGAGATGTATTGGGCCGTGAAGGATGAGGGTGCATATTACTCTAAAAATGGACATATAGAAAGATTAAAAGCCAATTCATATACTCTACGCGACGAAGGATTAAGGGTGGTATGTTCACGAAGTCATGTTAATCAAGAAACTCAAGACTTCATTGATACCCTGAAAAAGCCAGATACAGTATCAAAAGGAAGTTCACTAAAGTTTTTGATCTTAGCTAAAGGAGGTGCTGAGATATATCCTCGAATTGGTCCTACTATGGAGTGGGATACTGGAGCAGCACAAATCATTCTTGAAGAAGCCGGTGGTTCTGTATTACAATATCAAAAGAATACTCCACTAAGTTATAATAAAGAGAATCTACTGAATCCATATTTCATCGCTACTGCCAATCAACAATGATAGAATGGGCTTATCAGTAGTCATAATAACCTACAATGAAGCCCATAACATTGTGAAGTGTATAGCAAGTCTATCATCAATAAGTGATGATATAGTTGTGGTGGACGCTAATAGTACTGATGGTACAAGAATTGCCGCTGACAAAAAAAATGTGAGAGTATTCACTAAAACATGGACTTCATATAGCGACGCTAAAAACTATGGTAATAGCCTTGCTCGATATGACTGGATATTATCTATTGACGCTGATGAAATCATAAGTACCCAGCTGCAAGAATCAATCCTAAAAGCCAAGCTACAAGATCAGCACATATATGCTGTGAGGCGCCATAATTATATTAATAAAAGAAAATTAAAATACAGTCATATTCATCCCGAATGGAAATGCAGGATTTTTAATAGAATAGATTATAAATGGGATGAAAAACCAGTCCATGAATTATTAACTCCAAAGACTAACCAAATTGTTAAGCTCAGCGGAGAACTAATTCATCATCAAGCAGACTCAATTGAAGAACTAAGCTTAAGTCAATTGAACTATGCACGACTTTCCAGTAATAAAAGAAATAGCAAAACAGTCAAAACGCTCTCTCCTTACTTTCATTTTTTTAGGAGCTTCATCATTATGGGAGGAATTTTTGAAGGTAAGTTAGGATGGCAGTTAGCTAAAGTGGCTTTTTTATATGCTTATAAAAAATACAATTATTCAGCATCTGACCAGGCCAAATAACCGCCTTTCATGTTGGTGACATCAGTAAACCCTGCTTTAGTCATTATCTCAGCAGCTGCAGCACTACGTCTTCCACTTCGGCAGTAAACTAAATATTTCTGATTTTTGTCTAATTCATTGATTATACTCTCAAAACTGTCCGCTTTGTAATCAATGTTCTTGGCTTTATCAATATGTCCTTGTGCTACTTCTTCGGGTGTTCTCACATCTAATATCACCAAATCAGAAAATTTATTAATCATACCTTTTGCTCCAGCTACATCAGTGTCATGATAAGTATTAAGTAGCTCAGTGCTCGTGGAGTCAGGCTGTGCTTTATTACTTTGAGGTGCTTGTATCTCGCAAGAATATAGTAAAACTAATAATGATATAAGAAGTACTTTCATTAATCTCGTTTATGTAAAGATAGCGAATCGTATAAATGGAAAAGGGAGCCATCGCTCCCTTTTTACCAAAACCGTATGAAAAAACTATCTAACTATTCTTTATCTACCTTTATGAGACATTTATTAAACGATTGTACCCTAATTTTGATCTTAAGATATTGTTAAAAAATCCAAAGGATTTTCATTTCCTGCATTTCGATAATTGTAAAAGTTAATCAAGTTGGGGAAAATATCTTCTAGATTAGATTTTGATACTCCAAACCACAGAGCTAATTGGGCAAAATAAACATCTGCGGAAGTAGTAGGCACTAATATTCCTTCTCCGATATCTACCGTACTATCACTGAAATCTAAAGTCTCAGGGTAATGACCATATATTGCTCCTCCTTTAACAGGACCACCCATGGCAAATACATTTCCACCCCAAGCATGGTCCGTACCATTACCATTGGAGCCTAATGTTCTTGCAAAATCCGAAATAGCGAAGGTCACTACATTATCAACCATTCCTAAGCTCTCTAAGGCGCTATTAAAACTATTCAATGCTTGATCAATTTTTTTCATTCTATCATCATGACTTATCAACAATTCATCATGATTATCAAATCCTCCAATATTGACAAAAAATGTTTGCCGCTTGAAACCCAAAGTTTCCTGTACCGCAATGGCCTTTGCTATTTGATGCAAGCTCTTTCCCAGTCTACTACCTGGAAAATTGATATCAAAAGTGATTGATTCTGTGGCCGCTGCATATTCTATGAATGAATCTCGTGATCTCTTTAAGCCGTCTATGTAGGTTTTTTTGAAAACATCTGTATACTGTTGCTCCAAGAGGTCATCCACTGCATTTTGTAAGAAAGCATAGTCATTATAACCGTTAAACCCAACTGCACCCTCATCTCTATCGATAGAATACAAAGAAGTATTTAATCCAGATTGAAATACATTAGTCCCGCTCAATGATATATTCATTGAGATATTTTGATTTGCATTATATGGTGGGCTGGTATCATTAATCATATCAGCTATACGCCCTCCCCATCCTGTAGCGGATCTATCATGTGTTATTGCAGTTTGCCATTGTTGCAATTGATCACTATGTGATAGCAGTCCAAGCGGCATTCTCTTCGATTCATTTTCAAAGTCTTGCGGTGTCATAGGTTCAATGAGAGTTCCGATATTGGAGATGAACGCAATTCTTCCTCGATCATACAGTTGGCGAATATTATTCATCTGAGGATGTAACCCAAACGTTCTGCCACGATGAGTCCCACTAAGTCGCTGCAAATCATTTAGTGGCAATGCCAACTCTGATCGTACTCTCGAATAAATACTATGCTCTTCAATTTCAGTAGGAACCAACATATTGAAAGAGTCATTGCCCCCATCAAGAGAGATACAAACCAAAGCCTTATAATCTCCAGATGTGATAACACTCGAATCTGAAATAGCCGCTGCATTGAGCGCCCTTAGATTTATGATAGAAGACATCATTGTGGCTGTACTCATCGCCCCACATGTAGAATACTTCAAAAACTTTCTTCTATTGATATGATTCTTACCCATGATCCTATTTTATTATGGTATAATCTGGAGATATAAGCGTGAGATATAGCGCTAATTGAGCACGCTCTTTAGCATACTGTGTAGGTGGAAGTTGATCTATAGCTCTTCTGATAACCCCTCTTGTCGCAGGACTCATCTGACCATAGGTAAATAAAACATCTAAGTGATTTATTAAAGCTTCACCATCTGAGGACATCTCTTCGAGATCATTAAAAATGATATCTACTACATTATCATTGGGCTCCCAGCTATACATTAGATATTCATAAAATGACCATTCTAATACTTGGTTGACGTATCCGATGGCAGTCTCTGAGTCAAAAATTTGAAATTCTGGTGCTACCAGATTTTGGTCATATATCGCTCCTATAGGTTGATAGTCCGGCTTATAAAAATTGAAGACAGTAGGTGAAGTCTGAGGAGATTGTTTAGTAGATTCATACAGACTAAGAGGATCTTTCCAATAGTTACCAGTGGGGCTATCAGTCGGAAGAGCAAACATTACATGCGTATGTCTCAATACTGGTTCTCTTAGCTGGCCCTGATGCGGATCTAATAAAAATTCACATGACCTTGCTTCTTGATCCAATAGTATAGCCTTAATCACGGACTTCATATCCCCTCTTACTCCTCTGCCATTATCTTCAAATACTTTAGCCACTCTTTCGACATATTGCGGAGTCGGATTAGACTTCACCATGCGCTGTATTAATTGCTTAGATACGAAAGGAGCAACATTAGGATGATTGAATAAATGATCTACAGCCATTCTTATATCTTCTAATCCTGATTGTCCATTTGGTATGACAAAATCACCTACGATGGTCTTAGACCCTTTCTCATGCTGTGATTCGAACATCTGCATCGGCACGGTTCGATCTATTGCATAGAGGTCAGCCCCAAATTCTATCCGAGCATTAGGATATTCATTTTTAATCTTATAGCTCAAATCACCACCCATAAGACCTGTAAAGACTTTGGCTAATTCTTTGATATCACCATTATCATAGGTAGGAATAGGGTTACCGGATTCATCTAATTTTCGAGTACCATCTAAGTTCAACTCGTATAAGCCAATAGTAAACAGCTGCATGATTTCCCGTGCATAGTTTTCATCGGGATGCTGATTCTTTGATTCATTAGTCTTTGGATTATTTAAATGACTTAAATAATAACCCATAGAAGGATTCATAGTAATATCTAATAGCAGTGTTTTATAGTTATCAAACGATCTTTTGAGTAATAGATCGTAATAAGCTGCCATGGCTTCTCCGTGATTATTCAAATCGGAATTAAATGATATCACCAAAATCTGGCTAAGGGCATGTGCTACTTTATACCGTAGTTGATCTGGCGATTTATAAAGGTTGTCCCACCAAGCATAGCTAAAATGCATCATCCAAGGACCAAAATAATCGTCAGGACTTTCTCCTCTTTCTATATGACTTCTGAAAGTCTCTTCATTAATCTCTGTTAATTTAGGCAATACATATGTTGGTGATAAATCAAATTGTTGATCTATCCATAAGTCAAAATTCTTATGAATAGCCAAAGAATTGATTGAAGACATACTTGCACCAAATCCTGCTTGATACAAAAATCGAGCTGCTTCCATTCGATCTGCATCCAGACCTGCTCCATTTATGGTGTTGATCCCTTTAGCTTCATTAAAATCATGACTTGTATTTACTGTTACTCCCTCTATTTCTCCAGCCCCGATATATTCTCTCTGTCCGATCAATGATGTCAGCGCAAACATTAAAATTATGGTATACACATTCTTCATTATGTTGATATTATGGGTGAACAATGTGAATTTTATCAGTGATGAGATTTCGATTATCTCCATTTATCTTCAATACATAAGCCCCACTTGGGTAGCCAGACATATCTATAGAGAAATTGGATCCGGACTCCTTAATCCGTGTTAGTATCTGACCTTTGAGATTGATTATTTCATATGAATCGATATTGAATTCTGGTTCTTCGATTATAATATTTATAAAATCTGAAGTTGGATTGGGAAATACCGAATAAGCCCATTCTTTAACATCATCGGTTGACGTAGATGTATTACCTAATGAAAACTTCACTTCTGCTAATCCAGCGCATTGAGCGCCGTAGGTAGAAATTGCAGTAAAAAGTACCTTCTGAGCCCTAAAGGATTCCGATAATCCTACTTCTTCACCCTGATAAAGAACATCTGGCTGGTGTTCACTCAATTCAAAAACACCTAAGTCCACCCAATTTTCTCCATCTGGGCTGATGTCTATAGCTAACTCACGAATAGCAACATCCTCAAAATCTGGAAGATTGCTATTCCATATCTTGATCCCATCTATATTTTGAGTAGTTCCAAAATCGTATTCTATCCAATGAGTATAGCTCCTTGCAGGATTAGGACTCGATTTAATATTACAGGAAATCCAGCCATCTCGTACTGAGGTGCTATGACGATCTGGATAGCATTGTGATGACAGATTAGTAGTTACGAGGATTGACAACAATCCTAAGAATAGCTGGTTCATGGTTCTTACAATTTCATAGGAATAATTAAAACGTAACACTTAGACATCTTTAGTATTCTAAAGTTAAATCAAAGTGAAAGACTTTATTTAAGTGATAACCCTTATATCCTTAAGAATGCTTACTATTCAATAGAATACTAATC
>JAHDDE010000015.1:0-54318 GCA_020629515.1 Saprospiraceae bacterium
TGTATGGTACCACAGGGATTTGGTGCCGGTGTAGGCAGAGTGGGAGACTTCTATGAGCAAGGCAACTGGTACCGTGGTGGGGCTGAGCAGATGCTCTTCTTCGCATGGCTATATGGTGTAGAGCATGATAAGTTTAAACCAAGAATCCCTGCTGGAGCAACTCAAGAAGATCTTATAAGAATCTCCAGATTTTATGACTTGGCTCCAGAGAATCCAAGAGTGGATATGTCTGAAGCCTTAGCGCACTTACCCCTCACGGATATCCTCCAAAACATCGGTGGAAAACGAGAAATCTACGATAAGATGATCACTCGTAAGCCCAATGACCCAGCATGGTATGAAGGGGGACTCTACCATGATGATATGGGATTTGGTGTGCCGAGTTTTTGGTTCGCCTCATGGTATGACGTATCGATCAGCCCTAACTTGGCATTGTTCAATCATGTCCGAAATAATATCGAGGATCCAGCTGTAGCTGATAATCAATACCTGGTTATCGCTCCTACCTTGCATTGTGCGTATAAAAGAGCTAAGGAGCAGACTATTGTTGGAGAACGTAATATCGGAGATGCTCGACTCAACTATGACGAGCAGATCTATGCTTGGTTTGACCTTTGGCTGAAAGGGGTCGATAATGACTTCAAAGAATCAACTCCACGAGTACAGTACTATACCATGGGATCTAATGAGTGGCAATCTGCCGATCAGTGGCCTCCTGAATCTGCAGAGATGGTGACCTATTATCTATCCAGTGATGATGGAGCGAACTCACTCTATGGTGATGGAACGCTCAGTATGAACCAGACTAACAGCTCTGGCAGTGATGATTATGTCTATGATCCTATGAATCCCGTGCCATCCTATGGCGGCAATGTATGCTGTACGGGTAATGCCGTGAAAGGAGGAGCCTACGATCAGCAACACATGGAGACCCGTCAAGACATCTTAGTCTATACATCAGAACCATTGTCAGAAGGTATAGAAGTATCAGGATTTATAGAATCTACCCTGTATGTATCCAGTGATGCTAAGGATACGGACTATACCATTAAGCTGATCGATGTCTATCCCGACGGCACAGCCTATAACCTTGATGAGACGATCCAGAGAGCTCGCTATCGAGAAGGCTATGACAAGGAAGTGATGATGACGGATGGAGAAGTCTATAAACTTAACTTGACTCCTATGTCCACCAGCAACTATTTCGCAAAGGGGCATCGCATCCGAATCGAGATATCAAGTAGTAATTTCCCCAGATTCGCTCGCAACCTAAACACCGGTGGCAACAACTATGATGAATCCGAAGGAGTCACAGCTCATAATGCGATACATCATGGTGGGACATATCCATCGAGGATATTGTTGCCTGTGGTTAGGTGATTTAGTTGACCAGATGTCTCTATAGTCCTGTGATTTCGAGTTTTCCCTCGATATCCAAGGTTACATCGGTCGTTACGTCAATCAGTTTTGCATAACCGATCATCCCTTGTGGATCTTCTTCAAAAACTTTTTCAAAATCCATCGAAGAATCCTCTAACCCAAATGGGTAATTAACGCTTGCCTGAGATTTTTATCCGAAGTCAATCTTCTTCATTATTTTAGATCAACTAACTAAACAATGTCAAAAATGAATTACACTAAAACTATCATGTCCGTCATCGGCGGAGGTATAGCACTATTCTTAGCGGGATGGTTGATATGGGGCTTCTTATTAATGAATATTCAGGCTCCATATCGGACTACTGTAGAGGGGATTGCTAAGCCCGAACCAGATATTCTCTTAATCTTTATCAGCTGCATAGCGGCTGCGGGTCTATTGACTTTAGTATTTCAGCGATGGGCTGGAATAAAAACTCTAATTACTGGAGCGAAAGCTGGCGCTATGATAATGGTACTTTATGGAATCGCTGCAGACTTAGCTGTAGTAGCTGAATTCAACATTTTAGAAATGCCATACATCTATATTAATGTGATAGGTTACTTAATATGGGGAGCCCTCGGTGGAGCTATTATAGGATGGATATTAGGAAGAGGAGAAGCCTGATCATTAATACTAATTTTAAAAAAAAAGGATATCTAAGACTTAGATGTCCTTTTTTTATTGCTGATTATATAATTTCAAGCGTTCAAAATAATTTCAAATGATTTTTCAGAGTGAGGAGGCACAAGATGCCGTAGCAGATATTCTAACCAGTAATGAACTTCCGAGTATAGATGTAATGTCTAAGTATGGACAAAAGGCAGTTGACTGGGCAATGGATTTCGCTCCACGACTCCTATTGGCGGTTATAATTTTGATGATAGGTCTTTGGTTGGTCAAAAAGATTATGAGCCTATTTCAAACCATATTAAATAAAGCCAATCTTGCTCCGGAGTTAGCAGGATTCTTTATGTCTATTGCTTCCTTAGCACTGAAGTTTGTAGTCATTCTCATCGCCGCAGGCACATTAGGTTTCCAAGTATCTTCCTTATTAGGGGTACTAGCAGGTGTTGTTTTTGCTATAGGTTTAGCACTTCAAGGGTTTTTGGGCAACTTTGCTTCAGGCATTACAATTGTCTTTTTCAAACCCTATAAAGTGGGAGATTGGGTGATGGTTTCAGAAATGTTTGGAAAGGTGGAAAGCATTCAAATATTTAATACAATCCTAATTACACCTGGAGAAAAAACTTTGATCATCCCAAACGGACAAGTCACAGATAATATAATTACGAACTTTTCTACTAAGGGTAGGATGCGCCTTGAACTTAATGTTACTATGCCATATGCCGAGAGCTTTCCTAAGGTCAAAGAGGTCATAACTAATGCTCTTAAAGATTTTCCTCTTATTATGGAGGACCCTAAACCTCTCATTGGAATCGAAAGTTTTGATACTCATAATATTATCGTCAGTGTGCGACCATATATACATCCAGATAATTATTGGGACGCCACATTTGAAGCTTTGAGTAGGATCAAACGTGCTTTTAATGATCATGGCATTGAGGTAGCATACTCAGAAGGAATCGAATTAGGAAAAATAGGAGATTAAACAAAAGCAAAGAGGCCAGATACTTTTATCTGGCCTCTTGTTTCTTACTCGGTTCCCCAACCGAATACCAATTGTTGACTATAATTCTTGTAGAGCTTAGTGCTCTTATATTATTCTGTTATCAAAATCTGTTCCGCAAAACTCTGATCTCCATGCTGTATCACAAATACATAACTGCCACTTGTGAAATTTTGTACATCAATTACCGTCTCGCCAGCTTCTAATGAAGTCTCTTTTACCACTGAACCGCTCATGTTAATTACACTCAATATCGCCCCTTCTTTCGGTTGTGTGATAACTGCATAGTTAGATGTAGGATTTGGACCAATCTTCACTTCATATTCTCCTTCTGATACTACATTCATCTCTATATCTTGCTCAAAGTTTCTTAAGTCAAATGCATTCATAGATACTATCTGATCTGATGATACCCACTCTGCTACCTCAACAAATGCCGTAGCATATCCCTCTGTTACTTCTTCCATCGCCCATACTATGTTGGCTCTCTTTTCGCTATTAACTATTTTAAACGTTGCTGTGTGTATTGTTGTCCAATCAGTTGTAATATCCATTCCTCCCTGCTGTGTATCGTTCAATTGCACACTCATATTGATGAATCCCATATGGTCCTCAAAAGATAATATCCCCATCTCAACTTCATGTCCATCTGTGAACATTTGGTCTACATTGGGTGTACCATATTTACCTTCTGGAAGTTGACTCGTAACATCGATTAACTCTATTGATGAGTGATCGTAATATGCTCTGATATTGTGGCTCGCTAAGTTGAAGTCATAAGTGCTCGCTCTCATATCTATGTTAACAAATAGAAGATCCCCCTCAACTCTGTTCTCTGTAAATCTTAATTCAACATCATGTCCGAAAAGAGCCGCCGCCGCTATCGTAAGTATGAGTGTGATTAAATTTTTCATGTCGTCGTTTTCTATAAGTTTATAAGATATTCACTCCTATGACGAATATAGAATTGCAATGACACATTTTATTTGTAGACAAATTGTAGATAATGACAAATAGGCGACATTAATAGCTCTCAGAGCCAATAAAATCGACATTTTGCCTAGTTATAGATACTATTTGATGCAAATTAATGTGCATTATCAATTCTCAATAAAATCAAATTTGTAGTTAATCTGTAGAGTTTGATGATAAAGGATATGAATTAATCCATCATTACAATGATTGGTTGGCGAACAGATTTTGACGAGACCAAACTGACCCAATTATCAACAATACTAATGACATCAGAATAAGACCCCACTCTCCAACAGTAGGAATAGGCCGTGGGACTACATTGTAACAAACATTTGCCTGGCCTCCTGCAAGTGCGCCACTTGGTGCGCCACAAAAAATATTGTATATGCCTAATTCTGAAAAAGTCCAATTAAAATTATCTGCCATAAATGAACTATCTATCACTGGTGAGACATCAAAGTTGACAAAATTGATATTGTTATCACAGATAGGATTAGGCGCAGTAACATTTCGCGAAAATGAAATGGTAGTTCCTACATCGATGGTGATACAAGTTGGAGCTGGACCGCCTCCTATTGGAATAAGATTTACTTGAGCAGTAATATCATTAGTCGTATAGACTGCAAATAAAAAGCAAAATATGATGATATCAAGATTGATCATGTGGCCTAGCTTTAATACAAGCTATAGTAAACCAATACTATGCCTAAAAATGTTAAAATCTGAAGTTGGCCTGAACAGTTAAAAAAATAGAGGCCAGATACTTTTATCTGGCCTCTTGTTTCTTACTCGGTTCCCCAACCGAATACCAATTGTTGACTATAATTCTTGTAGAGCTTAGTGCTCTTATATTATTCTGTTATCAAAATCTGTTCCGCAAAACTCTGATCTCCATGCTGTATCACAAATACATAACTGCCACTTGTGAAATTTTGTACATCAATTACCGTCTCGCCAGCTTCTAATGAAGTCTCTTTTACCACTGAACCGCTCATGTTAATTACACTCAATATCGCCCCTTCTTTCGGTTGTGTGATAACTGCATAGTTAGATGTAGGATTTGGACCAATCTTCACTTCATATTCTCCTTCTGATACTACATTCATCTCTATATCTTGCTCAAAGTTTCTTAAGTCAAATGCATTCATAGATACTATCTGATCTGATGATACCCACTCTGCTACCTCAACAAATGCCGTAGCATATCCCTCTGTTACTTCTTCCATCGCCCATACTATGTTGGCTCTCTTTTCGCTATTAACTATTTTAAACGTTGCTGTGTGTATTGTTGTCCAATCAGTTGTAATATCCATTCCTCCCTGCTGTGTATCGTTCAATTGCACACTCATATTGATGAATCCCATATGGTCCTCAAAAGATAATATCCCCATCTCAACTTCATGTCCATCTGTGAACATTTGGTCTACATTGGGTGTACCATATTTACCTTCTGGAAGTTGACTCGTAACATCGATTAACTCTATTGATGAGTGATCGTAATATGCTCTGATATTGTGGCTCGCTAAGTTGAAGTCATAAGTGCTCGCTCTCATATCTATGTTAACAAATAGAAGATCCCCCTCAACTCTGTTCTCTGTAAATCTTAATTCAACATCATGTCCGAAAAGAGCCGCCGCCGCTATCGTAAGTATGAGTGTGATTAAATTTTTCATGTCGTCGTTTTCTATAAGTTTATAAGATATTCGCCTCTATGACGGACGTGAATTTTATGAACCACATTTTTTTGTAGATAATTTGTAGATAATGACAAATGGACGACAAAAAAGCCGTAAGACCCCTTAAGAATATGGCTCTTTGGGTCTGATTTATTTTAAATAATTTGAATTTATCTGCCGGTAAATTAAATTATCTGTAGATCAATCGTCATTCTTTTTAAAATATTCAAGTCCAAGAGCCAATAACTTTTCTTGATTAACCAAAGGTATAGAATGTACATCTGGATGACTATCTATTGCTTGAGAGACACTTGACTCCTTCAATATATGAATCATAGGATAAGGAGATCTATTAGTATAGTTTCTCACATCAGCAATATCTAAATCAGCAAATTGATACTCAGGATGAAACGAAGCTAATTGGATCACTCCTTCCAATTCCAATTTTTTCAACTCTCTCTGACACAGGTCCAAAAAATCTAAATACTCTCTAAATTTTGACAAACCTTTTGGAAATATAATCAAAGTAGTTTCGATATCTATGTTGTCATTTCCCTCTGTGAATGCATTGAACTCCTCTACTACTAAGTCTAATCTCATCACCAAAGAATAAGAAGGGGATGCTAACACATATTTAATTGATCCCTCTTGAAAGGGATAGCTAGCAAAAGGGCACAGATCCAATCCTATGACTATGGATTCCACCCAATCTTTAGTACGACTGATTACATTAGATTGAACATTGGACACACACTACAATTCTTTAATTCTCAAATTTCTCCAATATATCTTTATTCCTCCACCACTATGTATCTGCAGAGCAATAGAGCCTTCAGCTTGTCCGATCTTACTATCTGATATCGTGATCATTTCTTCATTATTCAACCATGTAGTCACCTGATCTCCTCTGGCTATGATTTTCATTGTATTCCAATCACCATATTTCAGCGCTTTGTCCTTTTCTGGGTCTGGCTGAATTAACCAACCTCTACCATATGATTCATAGATACCCCCTGTATGATTGTTAGGAGGAGCCACTTCAGCCTGCCAACCAGTAATTTTAGTCCCTTCGATATGAGACCTGATAAACACACCACTATTGCCATCCGCTTCTTGCTTGAACTCAACGCTAAGTTCAAAATCTTTATAGCTCTTCTGAGTAGCCAAATATCCATACTCCGCATCCGGACCACTTTCTGAAATAAGTAAGCCATCCTTAACGTACCATTTTTCAGTGCCATACTTTTCCCATCCATTAAGAGATTTGCCGTCGAAGATTGATTGATAAGAATTACAAGACATCAAGCTGAGACTTATAAATAGGTATAATAGTGATCTCATAATTTTAATTTTTATCATTAACTATAGTCTAACTTAATGGATTCTTAAATCAATTGATTAGGCAATATAGTTCAATACTACTCCATACAATTTTTCATACAATCAGACTTAATATAAAACATCTCATTCTTTGCGTTCATAAATCTTTAATCTTAAATTCAATGTAGTTCAATATCCATGTTGTATGAAACCCACTGATATCAAAGATCCTGAATACTTCCACAAAGTGGTGGATTGTCAATACGCTTGTCCTGCTCATACCCCGGTACCGGAGTATATAAGACTGATAGCAGCAGAGCGATATGACGATGCTTATATGATCAATTGGGAGTCTAATGTATTTCCAGGTGTCTTAGGACGTACTTGTGATAGACCTTGTGAGCCTGCATGTCGTCGAGGACGAGTAGAAGAAGAGCCTGTAGCTATATGCAGACTGAAACGGGTGGCTGCGGATAATAAAGGTGACGTAAAAAATAGAATGCCGCAGGGCCCATTTTCTTCAAATGGTAAAAAGATTGCCTTAATAGGAGGAGGTCCCGCTTCACTTACAGTAGCCAGAGATTTAGCCCCATTAGGATATGAAATAGACTTATATGACGAATGGAATAAAGGAGGAGGAATGATGCGAACACAGATCCCAGCATTTAGGCTACCCGAGGAGGTCTTGGACGAAGAGGTAAATTACGTATTAGATTTAGGGATTCATACGCACTTCAATCACTATGTGGAAAGCATGAAAAATATGCTGACCAAAGATTATGATGCCATATTCGTGGGTACAGGTGCCCCTAAAGGAAGAGATCTTAAGCTTCCTGGTCGTGAATCAGCAGATGCTCATATACATATTGGTATAGAGTGGTTAGCTGGGGTTGCATTTGAGCATATATCTAAAGTAGGTAAAAAGGTAATAGTTTTAGGAGGAGGTAATACTGCTATGGATTGTTGCAGAACTTCTCGCAGAATAGGAGGGCAAGATGTGAGGGTGGTAGTAAGAAGCCCTTTTAAAGATATGAAAGCATCTCCATGGGAAATAGAAGATGCTCAGCGAGAGGATATTCCTATCCTTAACAATATGCCTCCTAAGGAATTTGTAGTTGAAAATGGAAAACTTAAGGGAGTATTATTTGGACATGTACGAGCCGAATATGATGATAATGGAAAAAGAAAATTAATTCCTACTGGAGAGCCCGATACATTTATCGAAGCAGACGATGTGATAATAGCCATAGGGCAAGACAATGCCTTCCCTTGGATAGAAAAAGACATTGGGATAGATTTTGGAAAATGGGACATACCTGTTGTTGATCGAGATACATTTCAATCTACCCTTCCAAAAGTATTCTTTGGAGGTGATGCAGCATTTGGGCCAGAAAACGTAATTACGGCTGTGGCTCATGGACATGCAGCGGCCGTATCAATCGACTTGTACTGCCAAAATAAAAACCTTAAAGATCGACCTGACCCAATGACCAATTTGATCAGCCAAAAAATGGGCATACATGAATGGATGTATGACAGTGGTGTAGTTGATGACCTAAGATATGCAGTCCCCCACGAGGAAAAAAAATTAAGCCTTTCGGATAGAAAAATCGAAGTAGAATTAGGGTTTGACAAGGCATTAGGGTTTAAAGAGGCTCAGCGCTGTCTCAATTGTGACGTCCAGACCGTATTTAATACCAGTAGATGTATCGAGTGTGACGCTTGCATGGATGTATGTCCTACCTCATGTATCACTTTTACCAATAATGGAGAAGAATCAGATCTCAGATCTCGATTAATGGCTCCAGCTAATGACACAAGTCAAGATCTTTACATATCCGATATCTTACCCACAGAAAGAATTATGGTGAAAGATGAAAACGTCTGCCTTCATTGTGGATTATGTGCCGAGAGGTGTCCTACCGCAGCTTGGGATATGCAACAATTCTTTTATAACGTAACAAAAGCCAGCTCCGGATGCCTAGTAGCAGAATAAACGATTTGGTAATAAGGTTTGCTAATGTGAATGGTACTGGCTCAGCTAGTGCCAATGGTTTATTTGCCAAAGCCATATTTAGAATGGGAATTCCAGTATCTCCAAAGAATATTTTCCCATCTAATATTCAGGGATTACCAACATGGTATGAAGTTAGGGTAAATGAGAAGGGCTATCTCGCAAGAAAAGACGGTATCGATGTATTAGTTGGAGTTAATCCTCAAACTTTGAGGAGAGACATAGATAGCATATCTAGCGGCGGATACTTCGTATATGATAGTAGTAAAAAACTCCATGAGGAGTATTATCGAGATGACGTTACGATGTTGGGCATACCTATGATGAAAATTTCCATGGATCATTATGAAGTTCCACGACATCAGCAATTATTCAAAAATATCATATACCTAGGAGCCATAGCTGCATTACTTGATGTTGAGTTAGAGGTGATTAAAGAATTGATTGCTGAACAATTTGCCACAAAAGAAAAATTAATTCCTCCCAATTATAAAGCACTCGATTTAGGATACGAATATGCTCAGAATAGCTTTGAGTGCCCATTAAAAGTGAGAGTAGAGAGAAGAGATCTAATAGGGGATAAAATATTGATTGAGGGAAATGAAGCGACCGCTCTCGGCACTATATATGGTGGGGCTACGGTTTTGACATGGTATCCGATCACTCCTTCCACATCCATTGCTAAAGCATTCGAATCATATGCCAAGAAATTCAGAATCGATAGTGCTACAGGTAAAAACAAGTTTGCAATAGTCCAAGCCGAAGATGAATTAGCGGCTATAGGTATGGTTCTAGGCGGCACATGGAATGGAGCGCGATCTTTTACCGCAACAAGTGGTGCTGGTATATCATTAATGAATGAATTTATTGGATATGCATATTATGCAGAGGTTCCTTGCTTTTTAATTAATGTCCAAAGAGGAGGTCCTTCGACAGGTATGCCTACAAGAACACAACAAGGAGATGTACTATTTTGTGCTTATGCATCTCATGGTGATACAAGGCATATACTTTTATTTCCAAGTACTCCTACTGAATGTTTTGAGATGGGTGCATTGGGTTTAGATTTGGCCGATAGGTTTCAAACTGTGGTATTTATGATGTCAGATTTAGATCTTGGCATGAATGAGCATTTGACTGAACCTTTACATTGGGATAAAAATAGAAAGTATGACAGAGGTAAAGTGCTATCTGCAAAAGACTTTGAAGATCCGGACTTAGAGTGGGCAAGATATCTTGATGTAGATGGTGATGGCATCACTTATAGAACTATACCAGCCACCCACCCAACAAAAGGAAGCTACTTTACCAGAGGATCCTCCCATAATGAATATGCACGCTACAGCGAATCAGGAGAAGACTACGTGCGATTAGTAGACAGAATTGCTCGAAAAATTGATACGGCAAAAAAACATGTTCCTGGAGCAGAATTATATCAGAAAATATCCAGTAGCCCACTCGGGATGATATTTTATGGCACCACCACTTATGCTGCTATAGAGGCTATGGACATTTTTGAATCTAATGGAATAGCCATAGATTCAATGAGAATTAGAGGATTCCCTTTTGATGAAGATGTTGTAAAATTTATTCAAGAACATGAAACTGTTTTTGTCGTTGAACAAAATAAAGACGGCCAGATGAGGACACTACTAATTAATGAATTAGAAATTAATCCTGCTGTCTTGGTTCCTATTCTTAATTATAATGGTTATCCGATAAGCGCGTATAATATAAATACTCAAATCGATCAACATCTCAGCATTAATAATTTAATGAAAGAAGTATTATGAGTTTTCACAAGCCAACATTTGCCCACCCAGAGTTACCTATAAATAAAGTCGGTTATAGGAAAAAAGACTATGAAGGAGTAATTTCTACATTATGTGCAGGATGTGGACATGATTCTATAAGTGCTTCGATAGTCCAAGCATGTTATGAGATCGATCTCGAACCACACAAGCTTGCCAAAATGTCAGGTATAGGGTGTTCATCTAAGACTCCAGCGTATTTCTTAAGTAATTCACATGGATTCAACAGCGTTCATGGGAGAATGCCATCAGTTACCACTGGTGCCAATCTCGCCAATAAAGATCTCACCTATTTGGGAGTATCTGGTGATGGTGACTCTGCTTCTATTGGTATGGGACAATTTGTTCATGTAGCTCGGAGAAATCTTAATATGACCTATATATTGATGAATAACGGGTGTTATGGCCTGACCAAAGGGCAAGATTCTGCAACGGCAGATCTCGGGTCTATTAGCAAATCAGGGTCAGAAAATCCTTTTCAAGGTATAGATTTGGTTGGATTAGCTTTGGAACTAGGGGCAAGCTTTGTAGCTCGTAGTTTTTCAGGCGATAAGTCGCAACTCGTACCCCTTATCAAAGCGGCATTGGCGCATCCTGGATTTGCTTTTATAGACGTAATATCACCATGTGTCACTTTTAATAACAATAAGGGTTCAACCAAATCTTATGATTATGTTCGACAACATATAGAAGCCACATCAGAATTCGATTTTGTGCCAAAAGAACAACCGATAAAAGTAGAATATAGTGAAGGAACTGGTAAGTCGGTTACACTCTTTGATGGCTCAACTATATATCTTGATAAACTTAGCAATAACTGGGATCCCACTGATAGGTACTCTGCAATAAATAGAATTCAAGAAGGAAAGAAAAAAGGAGAAATAGTCACAGGGCTATTATATATCAATCCTGAAAGCCAAGAACTTCATAAACTATTGAATACTGTAGATACTCCGTTAAATAAATTAACTGAAAAGGATCTCTATCCAGGAGATGGAATTTTAGACAGAATTAATGATACGTTTAGGTAGCCTTCTTTTGCTATTCGCTTTCCTCACGGGATTCTCATCATGCCAGAATGATCAGAGCAAAGTTCAAAAGCCCAATATAATCTTCATTTTAGCAGATGATCTGGGATACGGTGAACTTGGAGTATATGGTCAAAAGAAAATAGAAACACCTCATATCGATAAATTAGCCAAGAGTGGTATCACATTTACGCAGTATTATACTGGATCTCCAGTCTGTGCACCCTCAAGATGTATCTTATTGACAGGACAACACTCCGGCCATGCTGATATCCGTGGCAATGATGAAGCCAATAGCCGAGGGGATGTATGGGATTATTTGGCTATGTTCAATGATTCTACTCTTGAAGGGCAAGCTCCAATGAGTGATTCTATTAATACGATCGCACACCTACTTCAAGACATAGGATATAACACTTCATTATTCGGAAAATGGGGACTTGGATATCCATCTTCTAATAGTGTACCGAATAATATGGGATTTGATCATTTTGTCGGTTACAATTGCCAGCGACAGGCTCATACCTTAAGTCCTTTGCACCTCTGGTATAATGACAAACGCATATATCTATCCAACGATACTATTGCTCCAAGGACCAAACTTCTTAAAGATGAAGACCCTTATGATCATAATAGTTACCAACGATATGACCAACCAGATTATGCTCCCACGATCATATTTGATAGTCTGTTGAGTCATTTGGATCAAATCGGTAAGCAACCATTTGCCCTCTTTTGGGAAACTCCAATTCCTCATGTCCCACTTCAAGCACCTAAAAGGTGGATCAATCATTATGTAGAAAAATTTGGAGAAGAAGAACCATACCTAGGAGAGAAAGGATATTTCCCATGCCGTTACCCTAATGCGACTTATGCAGCAATGATATCATATTTTGACGAAAACGTAGGTCGATTAATCCAGTACCTTAAAGATCATGATCATTATGAGAATACTCTCATAATGATATCATCTGATAATGGGCCTACATATGCCGGTGGTGTAGACCCAACATATTTTAATAGTGCGGGCATATTTAAAGAAGAGTATGGTTGGGGCAAAGGCTTCCTTCATGAAGGAGGTGTTCGCGTACCACTTATTCTATCTTGGCCAAAAGTGATAAAGACACCTCACTTTACGGATCATATTGCTAGCTCATATGACATATATCCAACCATAGCCGATATCAGCGGCATAGATATAAGGGGAAACAATGTTGATGGAATAAGTTTCTACCCATTGATTAAAAATGAAAAGCAGGAGGAACATGATTACTTATATTGGGAGTACCCAGAATATGGGGGACAAAGGGCTCTGCGAATAGCTAAGTATAAATTTCTTCAAAAAGAAATGCATAAAGGAAATAATAAAATTGCATTATTTGATATATCAATTGATCCGACAGAACAACATGACATAAGTGCTAATCATCCAGAATTAATAGAAAAAGCGTCCGAAATATTTGAAAAAGAGCACATAACATCCCGCAACCCTAAATGGCGATATAAACTTATAGATTGATAGATCAATGATAAAAGATATTACTGTATCAACGATACAAACTTCCGTTAAATGGGAAGATCCAAACTTTAATAAGAGATACTTGTATGAATTGGTTGAAGAGATTGATGAGACAGACTTAATAATCTTTCCAGAAATGTTTTCTACTGGATTCACCATGAATGCGGTGAAAGTTGCTGAGTCCATGGAAGGCCCAACAATGCAATGGATGCATTCAGTCGCACAATTAAAAAATGCAGTAACAACTGGAAGTATTGTTATAAAGGAAAATAAAGATTACTACAATAGACTCATATGGATGTGCCCAGATGGGAAGTACCAATACTACGACAAAAGACATCTCTTCAGTTTCGCCAATGAACATGATCATTATACCAGAGGCAATTCGCGGCTCATAGTAGATTTAATGGGATGGAAAATATGCCCATTAATATGTTATGATTTGAGATTTCCAGTATGGTCCAGAAATGATTGCCGCTACGATTTACTTATATATGTTGCTAATTGGCCAGAAAAAAGAATCCAAGATTGGGATAGATTACTACATGCTCGATCCATCGAAAACCTAACTTATACTATTGGAGTAAACATCATAGGTTTCGATAAAAATGGAAATTCTTACAATGGCCATACGAGTGTGATTGCTCCGGGAGAAAAAGGTTTAGTTTATTGTCGCGATAATGAAGTTGCTATTGACACGTCCACACTTGAATTACAATATTTATTAGACCATCGAAAAAAATATTCTTTTTTAAACGACAGAGATAATTTCGACATCAAAGTTTAACTCAAAGAGAAAAAAATAAATATATTTATTAAAGATGTGACCTATTAAATTAGTTCACGTCTTAAAGATGTATTTTTTGGTATTTTAAGGTAAGATAGGCTCACATGAAAATGTGGGCTTTTTTTGTTTATTTCCATCTCAATCATCGTTATTTATCACGATAGAAATTTTAAAATTCTGATTATCATTGTGAGCCATGTAATTAGAGGATGATTAACGAAACCACCTTGGACCATATTGAGACTTTACGACCCACCTATGTAGAGATAGATCTTGAGAAAATCTCTGCCAACTATCGTGCTGTAAAAAAACATGTTGGAGAAAGAAAAGTAATGTCCATCCTAAAAGCTAACGCCTATGGACATGGATTAATCAGAATTGCTCAACATCTCGAAACACTCGATGTCGCCTATTTTGGGGTTGCCTATTTAGAAGAAGGCATCATGCTCCGCAAGGCCGGCATAACTACTCCAATATTAGTTTTAGGTGGAATAATTGGCAATCAGATTCCGTATTTTCTAAAATACGATCTCACCATCACAGCTAGTTCAATTGATAAACTTCGCCAAGTTGAAGCGTGTGCCATAGAAACTGGTATAAAAGCAAAAGTTCATCTAAAGATTGATACTGGCATGGAGCGCATTGGTATACATTACTACAGTGCTCATAATTTGATCAAGGCCTCAACAACGATCAAAAATTGTCAAATTGAAGGTATCTATACTCATTTTGCCAATGCCGATGACGATAATGGATTCTACGATCGCTTGCAGATGAAGAGATTTAAAAGAGTCATTAATTATTATAGCCAAAATAACATACCATTACCTATGATACATTTTGGCAATTCAGCTGGCACGTTAAAATATCCAGAAATCCAACATGATATGGTAAGAATTGGGCTCTTGTTGTATGGTGTTTATCCTAATTCTTCTCATACCAATACAATTATGGTACAACCCGCCCTATCGTGGAAGACCAGAGTGGTGTACTTTAAAGTTGTGCAACCTAATCACCCTGTGAGCTATGGTAATACTTGGCAATCTGATAAAATGACAAGAATAGTGACCCTACCTGTAGGATATGGAGATGGTTATATGAGAGCTATGAGCAATAAAGCTGAAGTAATTATCAGAGGAAAAAAATATCAAAATGTAGGTACAATATGTATGGATCAAATGATGATCAATATCAATTGGGACACATCTTACAATGGAGATACTGTGACATTAATTGGTTCGGACAAGGATGAAAAAATAACCGTGGAGGACTTAGCCGAATGGGCTAATACTATACCTTATGAAATATTAACAAGTATAAACACAAGAGTACCAAGGGTATATAAATAAAAAAACCGGATGTCGCGAAGACATCCGGAAAACACACATTCAAAGGCGTTTACAAGGGTATGAATGAGTGAACTCTGAGCCGCAAATTTATAAATTATCAGGTTTAATTCAAATATCTCGAGGGAAATGTCAAAAAAACTTGTTTAAACATCGACAGGTGTCAATTTAACATTTTATTGCATTTTTTATTTTCATTATTATCGTGACAAAATGGAGCGGTATTTGTCCTATAATTAGAGACTTTCTAAAAATATCATTTTTATTGATGAGGGCATTAGTTATTTCAGGTGGTGGTAGCAAAGGAGCCTTTGGAGGAGGCATAGCCCAATATCTTATTAATGATCTGGGTCGACAATATGATATATTAGTAGGTACATCTACTGGTAGCTTGTTAGTCCCACAATTAGCTATAGGGCATGTAGAAAATCTCAAAAGGGCCTATACTAATGTCTGCCAAAAGGATGTCTATAATGTATGTCCTTTTATTATTAAAAAAGGTAAGGATGGTGAGCCTTTCACTAAAATAAACCACTTCAACATCATCAAAATGTTTTTAAAGGGAAAAAGAACATTTGGTGAACATAAGAACTTGCTCAAAACCATTCGAAATACAATTACGCGAGAAGAGTTTGAGATAATCAAAAAGAGCAATAAAAAAGTTATCGTCTCTGTGGCCAATTTTTCGCTCAACATAGTTGAGTATAAGTATGCATCTGACTGCACCTATGAAGAATTCACTGAATGGATGTGGATGTCTACAAGCTTTGTCCCATTTATGGGATTAGTAGAAAAAAATGGTTACGATTATGCAGATGGTGGCTTTGGAAGTCGGGTACCCGTAGAAGAAGCAATCAATGCTGGAGCAACAGAGGTTGATGTAATCGTTTTAAATCCCAAATATTCGATACCAGAAAAAGGTACAATAACCAATGCTTTCGATGTACTGTTAAGAGCAATGGAGTTCATGCATAATAGAATCGGAAGGCACGATATTTATATCGGACATCTTCAGAGCGTCTATGACAATGATGTTCATGTGAATTTTATTTTCACACCACGAGTACTTACTGAATATTCTTTTCTTTTTTTCCCAGAACAAATGAAAGCTTGGTGGCAAGAAGGCTATGAGTACACTGCCAATCTTCATAAAGCTGGAAAGTTGGATTAATTGATTTTTTTAATAGCCAAATATTCTTTGGTAAGAGAAACTGTAGTACATTTGCTTCGTGTTTATCAATAAGACATATCAGTTTCAAATGGATGCTATAAGGAGCATCAGGCGATTCAGGACCATCCGGTCCTAATAATTTACTCTCCAAGCGTAAGGCAGTAAGCCTTGCGGACATAATCATATTTACACTTTTTTTTAGCTTTTTCTAATCAATATGAATCAACATTTCGATATAAGGGTTGCTAACTCTGCAGATTTAAAATATACAAAGACAATATCTCATTGGTACGAGATTTCTTCTAAAGAAAGAGGTACAGGTATTGCCACAAGATCTTCAGAATATTTGGATACAAAAATCATTAACGGCAATGCTATTATTGCTTTTGTCGATGGCGAGCTAGCAGGATTTTGCTATGTCGAAGTCTTTAGTTCTGGAGAATATATTTCTAATTCTGGGTTGATTGTAACCCATAAGTTTAGAGGATTAGGACTATCTAAAAAAATTAAAGAGTTAGCGTTTAACCATGCCCGTGATTCTAATCCTAACGCAAAAGTATTCGGCATTACTACCAGTGATATAGTCATGAATATCAATAGTGATCTGGGATATCGTCCAGTCTCTTTTAATCAACTAACAAGTGATGAAGAATTCTGGAAAGGCTGTAATTCATGTCCCAATTATGACATCCTTACACGAAACAACAAAAAGATGTGCCTATGTACTGCCATGGTAGCACCATCAAAAAATAATTCTATGAACAAAGATTTAATTTTAGCCTACAGCGGCGGACTCGATACCTCATACTGTATATTATACCTCAAAGAACAAGGGTATAACATCCATGCTGTCAACGTCAATACCGGAGGATTTAACGCTTCTGAGATCGAAGAACTGCGACAGAGAGCATTGAGCATGGGAGCCAGCTCATTTAAATGCATCAATAACGAAAAAGACTATTATGCAAAATGTGTTAGATATCTGATCTATGGCAATATATTGCGCAACAACACTTATCCATTATCAGTAAGTAGTGAGAGGGCGTTCCAAGCAATTGCCATCTTAGAATACGCTAAAGAAAAAGGGGCCAAATACGTCGCACATGGAAGTACTGGTGCTGGCAATGATCAAATTAGATTTGATACTGTATTTGAAAGTCTTGCGACCGATGTAGAAGTAATCACACCAATACGTGACATGAAATTGTCCAGACAAGAGGAGATTGATTTTATCAACTCCAAGGGCTTCAATTGGACGGAAGAAAAGAAAAACTACTCTATTAATCAAGGTCTTTGGGGAACGAGTATAGGAGGTAAAGAAACACTTACCTCTAGAGAAACACTTCCAGAAGAAGCCTATCTCCATCATTGTGAGCAACAAGAGCCCGAAAACATCGAGATCACATTTAGCAAAGGACAACCTATAGCACTCAATAGTAAAAGCTATAAAAGCATTGTTGAGCTAATAAAAGATTTAAATGCCCTGGGCAATAAATTTGCCATCGGTCGTGATATGCATGTTGGGGATACTATCATAGGTATAAAGGGGCGAGTCGGATTTGAAGCCCCCGCTGCTCTTATGATTATTAAAGCTCACCACCTCTTAGAAAAACATACTTTAAGCAAGTGGCAGGCCTACTGGAAACAACAATTGGCTGACTGGTATGGGATGTTCTTGCACGAAGGCAAATATTTTGAACCTGTTATGAGAAATATTGAAGGTTTCTTAACTGATAGTCAAGATACCGTCAATGGGACCGTGTATCTAAAACTTCACCCATATCGATTTGATTTGATTGGCATCGATTCTGAGAATGACTTGATGAATAGCACCTTTGGCCAATATGGTGAAGTAAATAAAGCATGGACAGGAGACGACGCTAAAGGCTTTACTAAAATCTTCTCTAATTCTAACAAAATTTATTACGCCATCAATAAAGATCAAACGCCATCATGATAGAAGCAGGAATAGTTGGGGGCGCAGGATATGTCGGAGGTGAACTTTTAAGATTATTGTTAAATCATCCGCATGTTCGTTTAAAATATATCTCAAGCAAAAGTCAAGCTAATAAACCTGTCCATGAAGTCCATAGAGATCTATTGGGTCAGACCCAACTGAAATTTTCATCAGATTATGACACCAATATAGACGTCCTCTTCTTATGTATGGGGCATGGCAAATCGACAGAGTACTTATCCAAAGTCGACGTGCCGAAAGAAGTAGTCATAATAGATTTAAGCAGAGACTTTAGATTAAAAGAAGACGCCAAAGATTTCGTATACGGCCTTTGCGAACTCAACAAAACATCTATTTCTCAAGGACAAAAGATCGCTAATCCAGGCTGTTTTGCCACTTGTATACAACTGGCATTACTACCATTGGCTCATGGTCTATGCCTAAATGATGAACCCCACATAACCGCAATAACTGGATCAACTGGAGCCGGTCAGAATCCTGTTGCTACGACTCACTTTTCGTGGAGAAATAACAATATATCTATTTATAAACCATTTACTCACCAGCACTTGGATGAGATCATTCAGAGTATACAGCAACTTCAGCCTGAATTTGATAAAGAGGTAAACTTTATCCCTATGCGTGGAGCCTTCCCAAGAGGTATATTCGCTAGCGTTTACTTGAATTCTGACTTATCAGAAAAAGTAGCAAAAGACATCTTTAAAGAGTATTACCAAGGCTCCCCTTTTGTTCATATAAGTGAGCACCCTATATCGGTAAAAGACGTAGTCAATACCAATAATTGCTATCTGTATATATCTAAACATAAGAATAAGTTGAGAGTAGAAAGTGCCATCGACAATCTACTAAAAGGTGCAGCCGGACAGGCAGTACAAAACATGAATTTAATATTTGGTTGGTCCGAAGATTCGGGCCTGCAGCTAAAACCAAGTGCTTTTTAATTTAGGAGATTATGAATATCTACGATGTTTACAGTTTTTATCCATTAGCGCCTGTGAGAGGGCAAGGTGCCTATGTATATGATGCTCAAGATCAGAAGTATCTCGATTTTTATGGTGGACACGCAGTGATCAGCATAGGACATAGCCATCCTCACTATGTCAAAATGATCTCAGAACAGGTTCAAAAAATAGGATTCTACTCTAACTCTATAGAAAATCCTCTTCAGTTGGAGCTCGCCCAAAAGTTAGAACAAGCGGCAGGTATATCAGGGTATGATATCTTCTATATCAATAGTGGTGCTGAAGCCAATGATAATGCCTTGAAGCTTGCATCATTTTATAATAACCGAACTAAAGTAATCGCCCTTGAAAATAGCTTTCATGGAAGGACATCTGCTGCTATCAACGTAACACATACAGGTATAAAATATCAGGCTCCTATCAATCATGGAGTAACTCCAACTTATCTGCATTACCAAGATATAGATGCGATCATATCAGAGATCCATAAAAGCGATGCGGCGGCCATTATAATAGAAGCAATCCAAGGAGTCGGAGGGCTCGACGATATTAGTGCCGAGGCCTTAGTGGCTATTAGAGCCGCATGTGATGAAACAGATACCATCATGATTTTAGATGAGGTACAATGCGGTTATGGTCGATCGGGGACTTTCTTCGCCTATCAGATCGCAAACATCCAACCCGATATAATTACTACTGCCAAAGGAATGGGAAATGGATTTCCTATTGGATCAGTATTGATCAAGAGCGATAAAATAAAACCAGCAAAAGGTAGATTAGGGACCACTTACGGTGGTAATCATCTCGCTTGTGCAGCAGGCATCGCTGTATTGGACGTTATAAAGAATGAACAACTCATTCAAAATTCACAACGACTTGGCACCAAACTGAGCGAAATTCTTACCAATTTACCAGGTGTGAAAAAGGTAAAAGGTAGAGGCTTAATGCTCGGAGCTGAATTTGAATTTCCTGTAGCTGAAATGCGTAAATCAATGGTATTGGATCATTTTTTATTTACTGGTAGTTCTTCAAATCCCAACTTATTAAGAATACTTCCACCGCTCAATATCAATGAAAACCATTTGGATGAATTCAAGACTAAACTTACGGCAGGAATTCAGAATCATATAAATGCATAGTCATGACACACTTTTATTCTGCAGCATCCCCGACCAATCTCAAAGAGTTGATCAATACAGCTCAAGAGATGAAGAAAAATCCACTCCAATATCAGGAGATTGGCAATGGTAAATTGATGGTACTCTTGTTCTTTAATGCGAGTCTACGCACTAAACTCAGCACACAAAAGGCTGCCATGAATTTGGGCATGCAAGTCATCAGCATGGACATGAAGGACAGCTGGGCATGGGAGTTTGAGGATGGTGTTACTATGAGATTTGATAAAGCAGAACATGTTAAAGAAGCTGCGAACGTGATTTGCAGATATGCCGATATCATTGCCATAAGGTCTTTTCCAAGCCTTATTGACCAAAAGGCCGATTATGAAGATCAAGTGATTAACAACTTCATGAAGTATAGCACCAAGCCTGTAATTAATCTGGAATCAGCTATTCGACACCCACTTCAGTCATTTGCGGACTTGTTAACTATTCAGGAACATGTGAAAAAAGCAAACCCCAAGATCGTATTGAGTTGGGCACCTCATCCCAAAGCCCTCCCTCAAGCAGTATCCAATTCATTCTTGGAATGGATGTATAGGGCTGGACACAGTGTCACAGTCACTCATCCCGAAGGGTATGAACTCGATGATGAGTTCATGAAAGGGCACATGGTGGAATATAATCAAGCCAAAGCTATGACTGATGCAGATGTGGTTTATGTGAAGAACTGGTCTCCATTGAGCACCTATGGGGTCGTAACAAATCAGTCAGAAGACTGGATGATCACTAAAGCAAAATTAGATCTGTCCAATAAGTCAAAATTGATGCATTGCCTACCGGTGAGACGAAATGTCGTGATAGCAGACGATGCTATGGACAGTGATCACTCTGTGATCTATGACTTAGCAGAGAATCGACTACATACTGCTCAGACAGTTATATATAGCATATTAAAAGGCAGCTTATGAATACACTACAAATTATAAAAGTAGGTGGTAAGCTGATCAATGATCCTATAGAACTGGATAAGCTACTGACTGCCTTTGACAGAATCTCTGATCCAAAGATTCTTATACATGGCGGTGGCCGAAAAGCTACTGAACTATCACAACAAATGGGGCTAGAAGTAAAAATGATTGATGGTCGAAGAATTACTGATGCAGACACCTTGGAGGTCGCAGTGATGGTTTATGCCGGCTTAGTCAATAAATCTATCGTTGCTCAATTACAATCTAAAGGGACCAATGCAATAGGGCTAACTGGGGCCGATGGCAACATAATACAAGCTATCAAAAGACCCGTAGATGATATAGACTATGGCTTGGTCGGGGATATCCAGTATGTGGACGGCCAACGAATAAAGCGTCTAATTGATGTAGGATTTTGTCCAGTGTTTTGCGCCATATCACATGACCAAAAGGGTCAATTGCTTAATACTAATGCAGATACCATAGCATCAGTAGTAGCTCAAAGCTTGGCGGAGTCCTATGATGTATCCTTAAAATATTGTTTTGAGTATGATGGCGTACTTCACTCTATCGATGACCCAGATCAGACTATAGATAGCATAACCGAAGACTTATTTCATTCTATGATTGACGATGGCAGCATCAATGCAGGTATGATCCCTAAACTATCTAATGGAATAGATGCACTAAAAGGAGGCGTAGCCCAAGTTGCAGTCTGTGGTATACACAATTTAAAATCATTAGATAACGCCACTTTAATCAGTCTATAGAGATGGAGACAAGAGCTCAAGAGGCCATATTATTACTACAATCTCTGCTTCGAGAACAGACCTTTTCAGGTGAAGAAGGCCCTACCGCAAACCTGATAAGTCTTCATCTAAAGAAAAAAGGGATTACTACGACTCGACTTTATAATAATATTATCGCTCGCAATCAACACTGGAGCAATGATAAACCTACTATCATCCTTAACTCACACCATGATACCGTTAAGATCAATAATGGGTGGACTCGAGATCCATTTGGTGCAGAAATAGATGGTGATCAACTCTTTGGTAGAGGCAGCAATGATGCGGGGGGGGCATTAGTGTCCTTGATCACCTGTTTCATACATTTTTATACTGCTCAACTACCTTTTAATCTAATGTTGATAGCATCGGGAGAAGAAGAAAATTTTGGTCCTAAAGGAGTGTCAGCAGTGCTTGACAGTATGGACTTCGAGCCGGCTTTGGGAATAATCGGCGAACCTACACAAATGCATGTTGGTGTCGCAGAAAAAGGTCTCATCGTAATCGATGGCGTCACCACTGGCAAGGCCGGACATGCTGCCAGAGATACAGGTATCAATGCATTATATTTAGCAGCAGAAGACATCAACTGGATTAAGAATCATAAGTGGGATAAGGTTTCAGCTGTATTGGGACCAGTGAAAACAACCGTTACTCAGATCCAAGCAGGAACTCAACACAACGTAGTACCTGATATATGCAGTTATGTAATCGACTGCAGAGTAAACGAACACTATACTCTCCAAGAGGTATTAGATTTCCTGGATAATAACACTAAGGCTACTCTTACACCTCGATCCTTGAGATGGCATCCATCAGGGATAGATCATAACCATCCGGTTGTGTTAAGGGGACAATCTATGGGACGAAAAATATTCGGCTCTCCCACTCTATCAGATCAAGTACATTTTAGGTGTCCTACCATAAAAATAGGACCTGGGTTATCTGAGCGATCACATACAGCTGATGAATATATCAAGCTAAGTGAGATAGAGGAAGGCATCAACATTTATATAGAATTATTGAAAGGATTAGAATTATGAAACTCTGGGACAAAGGATACAATATTGACCACCTGATAGAATCTTTTACTACTGGTAAAGACCGTGAACTTGATATGGACTTAGCGCCTTATGATGTGATTGGCTCTAAAGCTCATGCCAATATGTTGACCCAAATTGGTCTAATCAGTAAAGAAGAAAATCGCCAGCTTCAAATGGCCTTAGATAAAATTCTTGTTACAATTGAGGAAGGGACTTTTGAAATAGCATCAGGTATAGAAGATGTGCATAGTCAAGTAGAGTTATTACTTACTAAAGAGCTCGGAGATATTGGAAAAAAGATTCACCTTGGACGGAGCAGAAACGATCAAGTACTCGTTGATCTAAGACTATTCTTCAGAGATAAACTATCTCATATTAATAAGACAGCTAGTAGATTAGCTGAACTTCTCATAGTGGTAGCTAATCAACATAAAGATGTGCTTATACCTGGATATACACATATGCAGATCGGTATGGTCTCATCAATAGGTATGTGGCTAAGCGGATATGCAGAAGCTCTAATTGATGATATAGAATACAATCATAATTCTCGACAAGTCATCAACAGAAATCCACTGGGTACTGCGGCTGGATACGGCTCATCCATTCCATTGGATCGGATGCAGACAACTGAGGAATTGAAGTTTGAGGGCCTGTGCGTTAATCCAATTAATGCACAAATTGGGCGAGGAAAAACTGAACTGATTGTCGCCAATGGACTCAGCACTATGGCATTGACTATTAACAAATTAGCCATGGACATATGTATGTTTAGCAACGAGAACTATGGCTTTATCTCTTTACCTAAAGAATATACTACTGGCTCTTCTATCATGCCACACAAGAAGAATCCTGATGTGTTTGAATTGATAAGAGCTAAATCAAATAGCATTATAGCATTACCGGGACAGTTAAGTATTATGTTAAGCAATCTGCCTTCGGGGTATCATAGAGATTTTCAATTACAAAAAGAACTCATCTTTCCTGCTATTAAGACTATCACAGAATTATTAACGCTAATTATCCATTGTATCCCCAATATTGTCATTAATAAGACTCAGGTCTATGAAGATAAATACCAATATTTGTTTAGTGTAGAGTTAGTCAATCAATACGTCAAAGAGGGGATGTCCTTCAGAGATGCTTATAAAAAGGTGGGAATGCAGATCGAAAACGGCACATTTGAAGCTCCAAAAGACTTAAATCATACACATATAGGAAGCTTGGGACATCTTGGTACTGAGATGATGCTCCAAAGATTAGAATCATTTAAATAATATGCCATGATAGTAACTATAGAAAGAATCGATGATCAATATAAAATGGAAGCCACTAATGAGACCGGTGAAACCTTGCTCATGGATGGCAGTAAAAAATTAGGTGCAAGCGAGACCGCCTTTAGACCCATGCAAACCCTTTTAGCCAGTTTAGCAGGTTGTAGTGCTATCGATGTGATCAGCATCTTAAAAAAACAACGTCAAAGAATTGATGAATTTAAAATGAAAATGACTGGTGATAGAGAAGAAGGTGCTATACCTGCACCTTTTAGAGCCATCAATGTGCATTTTATCTTAAAGGGAAAAATAAAAGGAGAAAAAATACAAAAGGCCATGGATTTAGCTCAAAGTAAATATTGCTCAGTATACTTTTCTCTTCATCCAGATATCGACATCAGCTATACCTACGAATTAGAGGTAGTCGATTAAGCGCATTTCGATTACATTTCACCCATACCATAAGATCTTATTACATGGAAGATAGTACTAAAGGAATAAGGCTTCAAACTGATCGCACCAGCTACAGGGAGCATTCTTCTCCCATTTTCATGACTTCCAGTTTTATATATGACAATGCAGAACATGCAGAAGAGATGTTTAAAGGAGAAGGTGAAGGAGATATTTATTCTCGTTTTTCTAATCCAAATACTTCTGAACTCATACAAAAGCTCTGCGCGATGGAGCAGGCCGAGGATGGAATCGTAACTGCATCAGGAATGGCTGCCATTTTCAATACTTTGGCAGCCCATCTACAGCAAGGAGACCATCTTGTCGCCTCCAATTCTTTATTCGGCAACAGCACATATATTATCAACCATATATTGCCACAGTGGGGCATCAATTGCACTTTAGTGGACATCAATGATAAGGAGGGATGGATCAATGCAATATCTCCTAAAACTCGAATGGTATTCATTGAGACACCATCCAATCCAGGTCTTGAATTAATCGATATTTCTTGGTTATCTAAATTATGTAGGCCCCATAAAGCGATATTGGTAGTAGATAATTGCTTTGCAACCCCTATCCTACAAAAGCCTTTACTTCTTGGTGCTGATATCAGCATACATTCTGCCACTAAATGGATAGATGGTCAAGGTAGAACCCTTGGCGGTGCAGTGGTAGGAAAAAAAGAAGTAATTGCCCCAATATTTGACTTTTTAAGGAGGACGGGGGCTTCCATGAGCCCATTTAACGCATGGATCTTATCCAAGAGCTTAGAGACTCTTCAACTTCGTATGCAACGACATTGTGACAATGCACATTCTCTTGCTGATTTTTTGCAGCATCACGATAAAGTGGCGAAAGTGAAATATCCATTTTTAAAGAACCATCCACATTATAGTCTGGCAAAAAAACAGATGACTATGGGTGGCGGAATTGTCACCGTAGATCTGGCTGGAGGTAAGACTGAGTGCTTTAATTTGATCAACAATCTAAAGATGCTAAGCATCACTGCCAATTTGGGTGACAGTCGTACAATTATCACTCACCCATCAACAACAACACATTCTAAGTTGTCTAATGAAGAAAAATTAAAAGCAGGAATTTCTGATAGTACCTTGAGAATATCGGTAGGATTGGAACACATAGATGATATTATTGCAGATATTGTGCAGGCATTCAAGTAGTGATCAGTTGAGAATCAATAATTACAGTAATAAAGAGCCTTTTTTTTTAGAGTCTGGGGGCGTACTACCTTCTATAGATGTGGCTTACTCCACATACGGACAACTTAATAAGGACAAGTCTAACGTTGTCGTAGTTTGTCATGCCTTAACTGCTAATAGTTTGGTTCATGACTGGTGGAATGGTCTTTTCGGAAAGGACAACGTATTCGACCCAGAGCAAGACTTTATTATCTGTATCAACAATCTGGGATCGCCATATGGCACCTCATCACCAAAATCGATCGATCCATCTTCAAATAAATCTTATGGTATTAATTTTCCTTTTTACACCATAAGAGATACTGCAAGACTACAGATAAAATTCTTAGAACAATTAGGAATTCATAGCATAAAAATGCTCATCGGTGGTTCATGTGGCGGCAATATCGCCCAAGAAATAGCACTCATGAAAGGGGATCAAGTAGAAAATCTTGTATTGTTATGTTGTTCAGCTAAAGAGACGCCATGGGTCATCGCCATCCACGAAAGCCAACGAATCGCACTGGAAGCAGACCCAACTTTTCGCACAGTTGAAGACGGTGGCCAAAACGGCCTAAGAGGAGCAAGGGCATTTGCACTACCTTTTTACCGTTCACACCCTTCGTTTAAATTAAGACAAGCAGAAGAAGATCTCACTAAAGTATCTGACTTTAAGGCGGCTTCATATATCAAGTATCAGGGGGATAAATTTGTGAATCGATATGATCCTTATTGCTACTATCATCAGCTCAATGCCTTAGATACGCATAATATTGGAAGAGACCGAGAGACAATTAAAGATGCTCTTTCAGCCATAAGTGCTAAGACCTTGTGCATTGGTTTTGATACAGACTTACTAATACCCATCTCTGAACAGAAGTATTTGGCAGATCATATACCAGACGGCCAATATGCGGAGATACACACAATTTTTGGCCATGATGCCTTTCTTATAGAAACTCATACTATCAAAGATCTCGTATTAACTCACTTCGTATAATCCATCTTCATTTATGATTTCTATTTGTCAATACAATCGTCTTAAAGTAGCTAAAAACACTAAGCACGGTTACTTCTTAGAAAATCGGGAAGGGGATAATGTGCTATTGCCTCACAAATTTGCAGCTAAGGATTATGAAGCTGGAGAATCAGTGCGGGTCTTCACCTATATCGATAGCCAGAATAGATTGGTATCAACCACTCAGAATCCCAAAATCTTACTTTACGAATTTGCCATACTTCGGTGCGTGGATATAGCCCCTTTTGGAGCATTTATGGATTGGGGCTTAGAGCGTGACCTTCTTATCCCTAATGGAGAACAAGAAACGGCCATACAACCAGGAGAATACCATATCTGCTACCTCTACCTGGATGATCAAGATCGACCTACCGGGACTACTCGTGTATCTCGAGTACTCGATCGAAACGATATAGAACTTGAAGTGAACGAAGAAGTTGATCTTGTGATATGGGAGGAGACCAAGTTGGGTTATAAGGTGATCATTAATCATATCTATGAAGGATTAATTTATCACAACGAGATTTTCAAAAATGTATTCGTTGGAAAACCAATGAAAGGATACGTAAAGAAGATAAGAGAAGATAAGAGAATCGACATTTCGTTAGAACAAATAGGCTATAAAAATGCCATTGATGGAAATAGACAGATGATCCTCACCGCTCTGCATGACAATGGAGGAAAACTACCCCTGCATGATAAATCGACTTCAGAAGATATCAAAGAAACTCTTAGAATGAGTAAGAAGGCATTTAAGAAAACGATCGGAGCGCTTTACAAAGAGAAAAAGATAATCATTTCAGATAAAGGCATCCAGCTCACATAAACAGATGATTATACCAATGCATAATACATTTCCATCTTTCCTTTGCCTTTCACCTCTATAAGTCCACGATAATCTAATTCAAAAACAGATTTTATTCTATTGGCTATTTCTTTAGACACATTTATTTTATTGGGTTCACTCGCTTGTTCTAGGCGACTGGAGATATTAACCGTATCGCCCCACGTATCGAAGGTAAATTTGTTTTTACCCACGACCCCAGAGACTACAGGGCCACTATGTATACCAATTCTTATGTTCCACTCTATTTCACTATACTCGTTTCTTTTCTTCAAATAGTCAATGATTTCTTGAGCTGCCCTAACCATTCTTATGGCGTGATCGTCGCGACCTCCATGTAAGCCCCCTGCAGCCATATAAGCATCGCCTATAGTCTTTATTTTCTCGAGCTCATTACGTTCTATAATCTCATCAAATTTTCTAAATAAATCATCCAGTTCGGAAACCAAGATTTCAGGTCCAAGTTGGGAAGAGATTTTTGTGAAGTTGGTGAAGTCTGTGAGCATTATAGTGGCTACTTCATGATATTTAGATGCCGCCTTGCCGTATTGTTTTAATTCGTCTGCTGTTGCCTTAGGTAATATATTGAGTAGCAAGGAGTCGGATTTTTCACGTTCTGACTGGATCTCTTTAGTCCTCTCTTCTACTTTAATCTCCAGATCTCTATTGATATTAGCTTGTAACTCCTGTTTTTCTTTTAATTGATTAATGATCATCTCTTTCTGATTCTCATTCTGCTTCTTCAAAACATTAATCTTGTCGGCAAGTGCGAAAGAGAAAAATAATAGCTCCAGAGCATATCCTGTTTGAGTTGGATACTTAGTAAAAAAGTTAGTCGGTTGAATAATTCCGGCATAAACACTAGTCAACAGAATAATGCCAATGACAGAGAAAAAATAGGCTAACACATAATACTTAGACGAAGGAACTTTTTTTAACAGAGAGACTATCCCAACTGTCGTAATAATCCCGGCGATAATATAAGCAGATATTAATGTGAACACTAAAAAGAATGGATGTCGAGTGTAAACTCCTAAAAGATTTATTACGATAGAAAATAATAACACCTTTAGGATAAGGTCCATTTTAGGCAGGTACTTTTTAGTACTTAAAAAGGACTGGGTGAAAAGAATAAGACAAATCATATTAATCGCTGAGGCTAAGGACTCTAAATATGACTTGTACTTAGGAAATGATTCGAATTCTGAAAATAACGGTATAGTAAACCCAGAATTATTAACAACCAAATAAGTGATACAAAAGGCCCTAATAAGATAATATACATAAGTCTTGTCCCTAACTGAGAGCAGTATAAAAAAGTTATACAAGAATAGAATCACGTAAATACTCACAAACATCCAAACGATCCGCTCATGATATCGCATCTCTTTATCTATCAATGCTCTAGGCGCCGCAGAGATATTTAATGAAGTGGGTCGAAAAAAATTATTAGGAGTTGACTCTAATGATATGTGTAAGTTTTTAATAGAATCTTTTTGAATATCGAGTAGAACATAATTTTTATTAGCAAAGGGATAATGTCTTTTATTATAGGGTAACAAGTGCCCCGCTTCTTTTCTATTCACGATTATGTCACTCCCACTATCTTCATAAACACTTATATATGACCAGTTTTGAAAATCAAGTATCCATTCATCATCTCTGTCAGTGGTATTTTTAATACTAACCTTGGCAAGGTATTTTGATATAGACGGATCAAATACTATTGAATCCGCTTGTGCATATTGAACACTATTAATTTCTATATCAGATGGATATCCTTTAGATAGAGCAATAAATTGCTTTGAAGTGCTCAGATCTATTACATCATCTCCTTGAGTCGCAAAAAGAGGCAATGAAGATAAAATGAAAAAGAACAGATATAACTGATGCACAATAATATAGGTAATAGCCTTTGCCAATATAAGCATTAATTGAAAAGATAATTTTCAAAATTGATCTTTTAGCCAAATTATAGATTAGTGTTAGATTAAATTTTCTATTTTGGTTGACATTCTTTAATCAATCAAATTTTAAAATGAAGACATTAGGAGATCTGCTCCCTAAAAAACAAGCAGAATTGCTCACCGATCATGTCAGAAATATGACACGTGAAGACCTTGAGGAGCAATCTGCAAATCATCATAAATCAAGTCTGAGCCATCATGACGTAAGCTCATTAAGGAGACTGGCTATAGCACGCATTAATGCTGGTCAAACGATTTATACTTTTTCTAAACACTCTTTCGATAAAAAATCTAATAAAGAACAAGACCCAAGTACTTGTACTTGCTTTGGATTCTAAAATTTCAACTATGGAAACATTAGGAGACTTATTGCCTAAAAAGCAAGCAAAAATGCTAACTGATAAAGTTAGATCGATGACTAAAAAAGATCTCGAACGGGAAGCTAATAGCCACCCAAGATCCAATCTTTCTTACCATGACATAGATGGATTAAGAAGTGTTGCCTTGCATAGAATTAATAAAGGAGATACTGTTTTTACCTTTGAAAATCACAATTTTAATTCGAAGGATAAGGATGCACAAGATCCTTCTACCTGTTCGTGTATATAGAAGACTCTAAAACTCACATTACTGCGTTGCCATTTCAAATTTTAGAACATGGCGGCACGGTAATTTTACGACGAGGGAATAAGCAATTATTCTTAAGTGGTGCCAATGCATTAGAGACCATATTAATGTTATTATCCCACACATCGGGAACCTCCAATTCATTGAGCTTTTTAATCCAACTCTTCGCTCCAGTTCGGAAGGATGAAATAAAGGCCTTGATTGAAGAATTACTGAAAATAAAATTTTTAGTTCCTGCAGGTAGCGTGGATTATGACATCAATGATGAAACCCCAGAACAGGTGTTTTTTTGGGAAAATACTTTGGGCTCAAAGACAAAAGAGTTCGACGAGATATATTTAGTAGGATTGAATGCTCTAAGTATCAGTCTACATACTAACCTAATCGAATGTGGGCTCCCGATTAAAGGAATAATAGGTGATCCGCTTTTAAATCAAGAATTAGAAAACGAAAGTTTCAGTCCAATACTTCTAAATAATTTAGATTTAAATAAAAAAGGAATTCTCATAATAGGATGTTTACCTTTTGGAGGTCAAGCATTACTTCTCCAATGGAATCTGAGATGCATAAAATCCAAAGTGAGTTTCTTGCCTGTATGGATTGATGATCAAAAAGGATATATAGGTCCACTCAACTTGCCCTTTAAAACCCCTTGTCTTAACTGTCTACGTATGAGACAAAATGCACACCTCAAGGATTTTACGCTTTGGCGTCATTATGAGAATTCTGCCCATTCTGCACAAGACATAGCGGCAGTACATCCAAAAATGATCTCTCTACTTACTAATTTGGTCGCCCTCGAATTGATCAACTACGAAAACTTTGGTATTAAAAAATTGAACTCAGGATTAATAAAAACTGATTTTAATAATTCAGAAACGAAATGGGAAAGAATACTTAAAGTGCCAAGATGTGATCATTGTAGCACCCTTAACTTACATAGTACCAAGAGTGTATAAAAGTGGATTGGAGATATCAAAAGTTAAATGACATTATCCCTTATTTGGTCAATGAAGATCACGGAATCATTAAATCAATTACCGAATTAGAAAAATTATCTGGTCATAGTGATTTCTTTTACTTTAAAGCCGTATTGGGGAATACAGGAATATTTGGGAATATAGAAAGTTATCCAACAGCTGCTGGGGTCTCTCTTGATAGAGATACCGCACTTGCCAAAGCCATAGGAGAATCCATAGAACGATATTCATCAGCCATTTACCACTACGAAGACCTATTATACGATAGCTTTGAAAATTTGGAAGATCAGGCCATTCACCCAAATGAATTTAATCATTTAAGCAGTAAACAATTTCAAGCTGAAACTAACCCTTGTGCACCATTCACAGTTCAATCTAAAACGTATTGGGCTAAAGCTCTAAACCTCATTGATCAACAGTTCTACTATGTACCTGCTTCAATGGTTTATTGCCCATATGAGCCTAATTATAGAATTGGAGAACATCAATATTTTGAGACGATGTCTACCGGCCTCAGTGCACATATCACTGATGAGAAAGCTATAATCAATGGGATCTTAGAGGTTATAGAAAGAGACGCTTTTATGTCTTTTTGGTTATTGCAAAAAGAAATCCCACAGATAGAAAAGAGTTCAGTGAATGAGCGATGTCAGAAAGCCATATCCAAATTCCATTCTATTGGATACGAGGTGGACCTCAGGGTGAATACAGGAGATCACGGGATTCCCACGATCATCTCCCAACTCTTCGGGTCCAATGGAGAATTAGTACCTCATGTCATAGCCGCTGCTACATGTTTGAATCCCAACGAATCTATAGAAAAAAGCTTAGCAGAGCTCTCTCTAATGGAACGCTTTATTCAAAAAAGAAAAGATCAAAATTCTTTTTCACAGCCTGTTAACCATTTGCATGATCATGTTTTGTTTTGGTTAAATCCAAACAATAAATTACCTGCTTTTCTAAGAAAAAAGTCATCTCATCTAAATATTCAAAAAATTGGAAATTTTGAAAAAAGTAGTGACTCGCAATCACTTCTTAATATAGTGCAAAAAATAGAAGCAACAGGCCATAAAATACTGGCTGTAGATGTCACCCTCCCAGAAATAAAGTCTTTAGGAATGCATGTATATAGATCCTTAATACCAGGATATCTACCTTTAAATAAAAGAAGCAGTTGTAGACCTATAGGATCGCCAAGATTATTGGCTCAGCTAAAATCGTTGAATCTTTCTCATAGTGACTTAAATCCCTTACCTCATCCCTTCGCATAAAAGTTTTCTACCCATGTCAACCGTCGCTTGGAATAATATCAGAATCAAAAAGAATGAATCGCTTCAAGAGCTCTTTCATGAGAATAGCAAGAGGATACGTGCGATTGATAATAATATCAATGAAAGTGATTTAAGTGAGCATGTAGAATCATATATTCCGGCAAGCCTGAATGAAGAAATATCTAAAGAAATAGAAACACCTATACACCGCATTTTGAAAAATACATTTGATCATATAGACGGAATTAATCCGATCGAACTATTTATTTATATCCCTCAAGAAAATCGTACTCAAGGCTTATTTCATCTATCTCATGACTATAAACTGAGGATGATTAAAAAATCGCTCTGCACCAGTATTAAGCATGATAAAGCATTGGTTATGTTTACTGCTCAACCAAGAAAATTAACCCAGATATATGGAGAGCGAGGATATAGATTAACTTTAATCAAGACAGGACAAATTATTCAAAATTTAATCGCCAACTCCAAGATCAAATTGGAACTATTCACAGGATATTCCGACTTTGATTTAGAAGAATATCTTGGTATAGATGGCGTGGTACACACCTTAATAGAAACTTATAGCATTGACTTATTTTAAGAAAAAATACACATGAAAAATCATATCGAATTAAGTGGGACACAACATCCATTTATTGTGACTCAACATCATCACAAAGAAACTTTTAAAAAGAATGATGTGATAAAATTCAAACTGGTTTTGAAGAAGAATCACCATAAACCATTATCATTTCCCTCAAGTGCAAGTACCGATGAAAAAAAACAAGCCTTCGCCAAGAAGTACGGTCTTAGTGAAGAAAGAAAAATCGCAGTACAAGAATTCGCAGATTTCTATGGCATAAAAATTATTCAATTCAATGATTATCTGGGGATTATCAATATGGAAGGCAAGATTAAAAATGTTGAAAAGGCCTTTAAAATCAAATTAGAAGTTTATTCATTTGGAAAGTGGAATGATCTTAGAAAACATAAATCAGTAATACACTTAGGACCAATATTTATTCCCAAAAAAATTCATTCATTTGTAGAGGCCGTTATTGGACTAAGAAAGATTCCTTTTAAGCATGAAACTCCATCAAAAAAGAGTAAAGACTTAAAGTGTGCATCGGCGGCCATAGGCTATTCAAGTGACTGGTTTGCAAAACATTATGACTTCCCAAAGCAGCTCAACGGGGATGGACAAAAAATAGCAATTATAAGCTATGGAGGTGGATTTAGTCAGAAAGAGCTTAATAAACACTATCGCCAGCTTGGAATATCTATAAAACACGAAGTAGAAGTCAATAGTCTCCATGGAGTGAATAACCAACAAGGGGTATGGGGTTATGACTATGAGCTAAATACAGATATACAAGTGGCGCAATGTGCAGCGCCTCATGCACAGATTTCTGTATTCTTTACTTCCAATGGCTTAGATGGCTTAGCTGATGCGATAGAATCTATTTGTGAACAAGAAGATAGAGCAACTATCATTTCCTATAGCTGGTCCGGAAGTGAAAGTGATTATGCCAAAAAAGATATTAAGGCTATGGAGCGAATTTTAGAATCTGCTGCGATAGTATTTGATATCAGTATTCTGGTATGTACAGGAGACAAAGGATCTACTAATGAGGAATCTAATAAACCCAAAACTCAACTTACGCCAACCTATCCAGCTACGAGTAATTATGTCACTGCTTGTGGAGGTACTATGTTTTCACCTGAGCATAAAAAGAGAACAGAAAAAGTCTGGCAATCCACTTTTTTATATGACATCAAAATCAGTAATGCGAGTGGAGGAGGTTTTAGCAATTATATGACCAGACCTAATTATCAGAAAGAAGCCATAGAGGAAATGTCCAAGAATAAATTACCCAATAAGTATAAAACCAAAAGAGGAATTCCCGATATAGCGGCCTATGCCGATGTCGCTCCAAATGGAATTGCCTATTGGATACACTTCGATGGTAAAGATTGGTTAACAGGTGGAACCAGTGCTTCAACACCGCTTCTCGCAGCTCTTATAGCCAGAATAAATCAAGGTCTAAAAAAGAATATTGGCTTCTTAAATCCATGGCTCTATCAAATGAATTCCAAAGGGTTAAAACCGATACCAATCGGAAACAATCAAATGCCGAACGGCCCTGAAAGTTGGAAAGCAGAAGATGGATGGGATCCATGTACCGGTCTTGGTGTACCTAATGGCAAAAAAATGTTTAAATGGTTTGAAAGAAATTTTGATCAAGCATTATAAGCATACTATTTAAGCAAAGATGGTACAGAGCCATCAGAAATAAATCTTAAGTATTGATATAATATACCCGATAAACCTCGATAAAATCCTAAATCATGATAGTTTTCCCCGAGATCAAATTTGAAGACCCCACTCATTCGATTTAGAAGATATGTTTCTATTTCTGCCTTTTGACTAATCGTGAGATTCAAATTAATCAAGTCTTCTATTACATATGCCTTCCCTTGTATAATGGTATCACTACTTCTATTTTGTAATTCCTTAAATAATTGAGAAAATTTCAAATCCTTCGTGCCCTCCACTTCAGCAGGATATATTTCTTCTGAACTAATTTCGCTTAAGAGCTGAATGGGAATTGGTAAGCCTAAATCGGAGCACTTATGCACATAAGATAGATGACATCCTTTTGGATTAATTGATTTTAGAATGGATAACAAAGGATTTAAAATATGTTGAGCTGTGTTTAAGAATGCTTCCTCTTGATATTGATCAAAGGCAGCACAAAATAGGAGCACCAAACCTCCATTACCTCTATTAAGATCATAATATTCTAATAGATCAGTATCAGAACTAAAGTCATCTTTCCAGAATAGTTGGATTGATTGAGAAAGCTTTAATATCATATCGTAGAGAAGAGAAGACAGATTACTATACCCAAAAGCATTCCTATGTGTCAAAATATTCATTTGATCAAACCAGACAATATCTTGATTTGGTGAAGAGAGCATCTCAAGTCTTTCTATAAAAGAGTCTATTGGACTTTTTGCCTGAACTATTAAATCAGTTCCAACTAAATCACAATTAGAAGAAGAAATATGAAACTTGGGTATCTCAAAACGAAGAAGTTGATTTATCTCCTTCTGAAGAAAAAAGTGATCCGTTTCAAATTCCTGTTGACTTAAATAAAAGCCAGCCAATCGCTCAAAATAGAGCGATCTCATGATACCATTCTTAAAATTCTTGGCACTGAGTCCTTCCCGTATAATACGAGCATAGAAACCACTTGGCCTCAATAACAGCCTTGAGTCAAGATCAGTAATATTTTTATAAACTAAGCTCTTGAAGTCTTCCAGCGATTCTTTAATGATCTGAAGACATTCTTTATATCCCGAATGTACCCATTGCAAATTTTCAGGTGACAAGAATCTATCATCAGTAGGAAAATTTTTACCTATTCTTTTCTGCTTAATTAGGATCTTCCTAATCCATCCATCTTTGTCTAAAGCATAATCAAAATCTTCAAATTCATCCTCATTAAAAAATAGACTATCGATAGACGGTGGATTCATATAAACCGTAGATAGATAAGTAGATGTCAGACCGCTAATGGTGATACTTTCAAGTAAGGTCTCACTCATCTGCTTGTCCCCGAAAGGATTCTTAATCAAGATACGTTCATCTATTGATGAAAGTATAGATTCGTGATCAGTTGCAACAGGGAATTTACCATGGGCAATAATATTTTCAAAATGATAATCTCTGGAACCCAATACATGAAAAATAGCCTGTAGTACTCCTAAGGATTTATAGAACCACTCCACATCTATTATGTCATTGACTTTGTGATCTTCTATAAATTCAGACCAAGAATATTTCACCTGGTCTATAACTTCATAATTCCTCAGGGTTATATCACTCCTTTGATAGTTGTACCAAGTACAAATGTCATTGTATATTTTATCTCCTAATCCTGATTTAGGTTTATATAAAAGCCTTAAACCATTCTGGAAAATTAATAGGGAGTTGTGCCCTAAACTACGATGTCCCGTAAAACTTAATATTTGAATATCGGTAAGTATTAATTTTTGGCCACTGCTGAATACTTTAGTGATTTGATCATAGTCCTCTTGAAAGGCATCAAGTAAAAATTGAAGTTTCTCAAACCATGAAATCGTTTGTTCACACAAGGACCGAGATAGTGCAGCATAGGTGAGGTAGAAATCCTTATAACTTTTATCCATCAGATACTGATTAAAGTCAGCAGGTGATGAACTATGATTGTTTATTCGCCAATTTGATACGAATTCATAAATGCAATCTTCACTCAGATGTAGCAAAGATTCATTACAATAGTTTAGGTATGAATTGATGAATTTTTCATCCCATAATTCATAAGTTCGGATGTTTGCATAAATCTGATTAGATAACCAATGAGTGAAGGGAGCTATAAATCCTTTTAAATCAATGTGAAATTTCTGATTCCTCTCTGTATCCCAATTATATGTGGTCAAAATTTCAATTAGAATACCTTTCCATGCATCATCTTGGTCGAAAACTTGTTCTGCAAAAAGCTTTAATCTTCTTTTAATACTTCCTGGGGCTCCACCTAATGATCGCTCCCACACCATCAATTCCTTAACGTCTATATCCTTAGGAAGTTCTCCTTTGATTAGATCGCTCTCATACCTCTCTGAGAAGTATAGTGCCTTTTCTATTAATTGATTGACCCAATTTTCACTAAACTTGTCCATCTATGAACAGAAAGTTACATCGTATCAATCTAAAAATCTAACTCTATAGTATCTCCAGGTTTAAATCCGTCTTCTGAGTTATTGTCCTTAGTTGCTTCATCATTAGGTTCTTTATTCACCTTTTGATTAATAAGCTTAGCAGATAGCACTTTAAATTCTCCTAATTTATTGCCCATAGCTTTCCAACCTTTCACATCAATGAATTCTGATAAATTCAAATCAACTTCCTGTTTTTTACCATCAGCTTTAAATGTATACTTCACTATCGGCTGAGCAGCTGCGGTGGCAAAGTAAAGTTTTGAGGACGACGCCTCAGAAATAAATTTGAACCTCTCGTTCATTGTAGAGGTTTCAATTTTGAACCTTTTAACCATCGACCATCCTTTGTCTCCATCATAGTGCATGGCGGATATGACGGTCTCCTCATTCCACTTAGCCACATCTATGAGACCATTTGGTTCTATCTTGACATCGATTTCTGGTTCTCGCAATTCATAGGTTCCATTTTGATAAATAGCGATAATCTTATTGCCTGTATCAAATTCTCCTAAATACTTACCCCTTTCTTCTTTGTTCAATCGGCCACTTACTTCATCTATCCATATTTTTAACGCACCGAGTGTAGATTTACCTATAGCGATTTGAGTGATCTTCTTAACTGGATACTTAGTAACCACATTTCCCCCAGCTCCTCTTCCTTTGATAGCTAATTCTCCAAAGTCATATTCAAACACCTTTTTCTTGGCTGAGCATCCAGGTGTAAGCATAACCTGAACAGTTTCTGATTCTCCATTGAGATGTACTTCAAAGTAGAGTAACTTAGACTTCTTACCTCCTTTAGTCATCTCATATGACTTGTCTCTGGTTATAGCCGATACATTAAATCGCTTAGCCATAGCACGTCCATTGTCGGCATTGACATAGATCATATTATAGGTTGTACGCTCGTCTCCCTTTTTCCATACTGCAGCGTGTATGATACCTTTCCCTACAAAGACTTTATCTCCTATTCGGCTAACTTGAAAAGTCCCATCTTTTTTAAATACGATGATATCGTCCATGTCCGAGCAATCGGTGATATATTCCTCCTTTTTAAGTGAAGTCCCGATGAACCCTTCTTTCCTATCGATATATAGCTTGGCATTATTAGCCACTACCCTAGTCGCCGAAATCGTCTCGAAATTGCTTATTTCTGTCCGTCTTTCCTTCCCCTTCCCATATTTCTCAAGTAATCGCTCAAAATAGGCAATCGCAAAATCCACCAAATGTGCCAAATCATACTTAACCTGCTCCAGATCTGCCAACAATTTAGTCATCATTTCTTCATGCTTAAACTTATTGTATTTGGAGATCCTGCGTATCCTGATCTCTGTGAGTTTGACCAGATCTTCTTGAGTTATTTCCCTCATTAAAGCTACCCTACCATCTCCCGCCACAACAGGATCACTTGGTGTGGCCACATATTTCTTCAGGCCTATTTCTATATTGGATAGCGCTTGCTCAAATGATTCTGCCTCCTCGATATCTCTATAGATTCTATTTTCTATAAATATTTTTTCAAGGCTGGCCATATGCCACTTTTCCTCTAACTCCCCTTTTTTAATCTCCAGTTCTTGCCTCAGCAAATCTTTGGTATTTTCAGTCGAAATCCTTAGTATTTCTTCTACTGTAAGGAAGTGTGGCTTATTGTCGATGATAACGCAAGCATTAGGAGAGATAGACACCTCACAATTCGTAAAAGCGTATAATGCATCTATAGTCAGTTCTGGAGATATTCCTGTAGCTAAATCTATCTGAATTTCTACCTCCTTTGCTGTATTATCTACTATCTTTTTGATCTTGATCTGCCCTTTATCGTTTGCCTTTAGGATGCTATCTATCATAGCTCCAGTGGTCACTCCGTATGGCAGCTCTTTGACTAATATGGTTGACTTGTCCTTAACCTCCAGTTTGGCTCTAACTTTGATCTTCCCTCCTCGCTTTCCACCATTATAGTCATCCACATCAACTAAACCCCCCGTTAAGAAGTCAGGATAGATTTTAACTTTTTTATCCTGTAGAATCTTAATGGACGCCTTGATCAACTCAATAAAATTATGAGGCATGATCTTAGTCGACAATCCTACTGCAATCCCCTCAACACCCTGTGCCAAAAGCATAGGAAACTTCATTGGCAAGGTAATCGGCTCTTTATTTCGACCATCATAAGAAAGTTGCCAATCGGTGGTTTGACTATTGAAAGCTACCTCAAGTGCAAACTTGGTCAGTCGAGCTTCAATATATCTCGCTGCGGCCGCAGAATCTCCCGTATTAATATCTCCCCAATTGCCTTGAGTGTCTATCATAAGATCCTTCTGACCTATATTAACCATGGCTGCTCCAATTGCTGCATCCCCGTGTGGATGATACTGCATCGTATGACCTATGATGTTGGCTACTTTATGAAATCTACCATCGTCCTTCTCTCTGAGGCTAAAAAGTATCCGTCTTTGTACGGGCTTTAGACCGTCTTCTATAGCTGGCACCGCTCTTTCTAATATCACATATGAAGCATAATCCAAAAAATATTCTTCATACATACCATCTAATGCAATGATTTTATCATCATTATCATCTATGCCCTCTATCGAAATATCACTCATATCTATTGATTATCACGCAAAAATAAATAAATGAATTTGATAATGTGTAAGCTCACAATTGGAGAATCCCCGAAAATGGGTATACCGGCATATCTATTTGATTCTTAATTTTGAAGTCAACTAAAATCAAAAAATATGTCATTCAAAATAAATCAACTATTCATACTATTAATTTCCTTATTGCTCGTATCGTGTAGCGGTGATGATGATGCCACTATCGCGTCTTTATCAGGTAAATATATTATCACCAAAATAGAAGCAACGGGATGTAATGACCCAGAAGAAGAATTATCCTTATCGGGCAGTTCTAATAGTGGATTATGCGACATGGTGGACGGTGAAGAAATTTGTATCAATGTCTGCATCACATTCAATGATGGCACTTACACCAGTGAATATAGTTTCTCGGGAGGAGGATTTACTTTTTCTTCTATGGATTCTGGCACCTATGATCCTGGAAACAACTCTTCTGAGATTTGTATCGATGGGGATTGTGGTTCTATAAATGTCCAAGACGGAGGAAACAAATTTGTTTTCACTGGTTCTGACCCAGACACTGGATGTAATCTAAGAATGGAAATGGAAAAAGTATAAAATTAAATTCATACAATTCGGTTATTAAGATGTGGTCCAATGATAAGTAAAAGTCATTGGACCATTTTATTTTGGAGCATAATGTATGGTGGCATAGGCAAAATGATTAACCATCTCCTCTAATTGATCAAGAGTATTTTTGGTACTTAGGCTACTCAATCTTGGGAGGTGCTCTGCATAATATATCTGATTATTAATCATCTCAAATAAGGTTGATCCTAAACTCTTAGAATAAGAAAACTTAGGATTGATCTCTTCGATTATATCCGCCAGTTGACCTATCAAAGTTTTATAAGGAATAAAGAATCCATGCTTATTCTCCTCATCGACTTCTGAAATATGATAAGTTTTAGAACTCTCTTTCATGATGATCTGAAACAATGTATTCTCGTTGATATAATCGGTCAGTTCTGATTCTATATGCGCATGAATCATACAGTGTAATGCTCGTTTTAACTTCTCCTCAGGACCGTTTAGGTTCATCGTTCTCATATCAATGAGGTAAGTAACCCACTCGCAGTACCAACAATTCAAGTAGAGTAACAGGAGATGTTTATTTTCAAAATAGCGATAGATAGATACTTCAGAGGATTCCATCCTTATACCCAATTTTTTGAATGTGAATGCCTCAAACCCTAATTCATTAATTAACTCAATTGCATGAGTCAACAATCTCTTCCCGTATTTAGAGTCTTGTGGATCCTTCAAATAAAGCTTCTCTGGAAGCTTAAAATTCAGCTTTAAAGACATTTTTCAAAATTTATTACAATATAGCAAGAATATATTAAACAATTAGTATAGCTTTGTGTTCTGTTAGTATTACTTACTTTTTATTTAATTACAACTAAATAATAGTTTATGAAATTTATTGTAAGAAATCATGCGAAAGTGGCCAACAAGTACATCCGATTTGCAAAATGGAAACTTCGTAGACTCAATGAAAAATTCAACAGCATCATCTACTCCGAAATCTTTATTAAGAAAGAAGGGAAGAATCCTGAATTATACTTAGCTACATTAAAACTCGGTGTGCCAGGTCCCGACATTATTATATCTGCATCATCTACAGATTTAAATGGCCTTTGGGCAGAAATCTCTGCCAAGACAAAAAGGCAGCTAAGAAAATATTCTGACAAAAGAAATTATAGATAGAGTTTAGAACCCATTAATAAATGATGACTACGACACCTCCACTCTCTCCGCTCAAGAGATTACAAAGACTATTATCCGTATATAGAGCAGAGATATATCATGTGTATATCTACGCTTTTTTTAACGGGTTAGTCAATTTATCCTTACCGTTAGGGATACAGGCCATCGTCAACCTGATACAGGGTGGAGAGATCACTACATCATGGTACATATTAGTAACATTGGTGATTGGAGGTGTCCTTTTAGCAGGTATTCTGCAGTTATTACAATTGAGAATAGTAGAAAATTTAGCTCAAAAAATATTTAGCAATGCCTCTTTTGAATTTGCCTATCGAATTCCAAAAATCAAATACTCAGCTTTCAGAGATTATTATGGTCCTGAATTAGCCAATAGATTTTTTGATACGATGACTATACAGAAAGGTCTTCCAAAAATATTGATCGACTTTTCGTTGGCCATATTTCAAATCATAGCAGGTCTTATAGTTCTAAGTCTTTATCACTCCTTCTTCATTATATTCAGTGTACTGCTTTTGATAATCGTATATTTTATCATCGCTACTACAGGTCCAAAGGGTTTAGATACCAGTTTGAATGAGTCATCTTCTAAATATAAAATTGCCTTTTGGTTGGAAGAGATCGCCAGAAGTAAATTGTCCTTTAAACTGGCCAGCGACAGTAGGCTTAATTTAACCAAAACGGATGATCAGGTAGACCAATATTTAGATTCAAGAGAGGGACATTTTAAAGTGATCGTTACACAATCTGTTTACCTAATTATCTTCAAAGTATTAGTTGCCGCAGGACTCTTAATTACAGGGAGTGTATTAGTATTTAATGAACAAATGAATATCGGTCAGTTTGTAGCAGCAGAAATCATTATAATATTAATTATTGCTTCTGTAGAAAAGTTGATCAAGACTATTGAGTCCATCTATGATGTTTTGACTGCCTTAGAAAAGATAGGTTTTGTCTTTGACAAACCTATGGATGAATTTCCAGGCGTAAAACTCAAGGATTCGGAAGAGTCATTCGCTGTAAGTGTAGAAAACCTGAGTTTTCAATATGAAGGCACCCCTAATGAAACCTTGAATAACCTCAGTTTTGATATACCCAATAATACCTCTGCTGTAATATATGGTCCACCCAGCTCTGGCAAATCCACATTGCTTAAACTTATTTCTGGAGTAATAGAACCAACTAAAGGAATTGTGAAATTCAATGGATTCCCCATTGGATCACTCGATATGGATAGCTTGAAGGAGGAGATAGGATTTTGTATTAGTCATGGAGAGATTTTTCATGGTACCATATTAGAAAACATCTCTATGAATAGAGAAAAGGCTACGCCTGAAAACATCTCTAAAGCCATGTCTATCACTGGATTACAGAAGTACCTTTCTAAAATGTCACTGGGCATCAATACAGTAATAGATCCTGAGGGCTCCACAATACCTCGTAACCTTCAGAATCGTATTTTATTGGCCAGAGCGATTGCTACTAATCCCAAAATGCTCATACTGGAAGATCCATTGGATCACGTTAATGCAGAAGAAAAAGAAAGCATCATAGCAGAGCTCACTAACTCCTCTAATCGATGGAATATATTACTGTCATCGGTAGATGATATTTGGAAAAAATACATCGGCTATCATATACATTTAGATGGCGGCAACCTGTCCTCTCAAACGCCAAAAGCCTAAAATAATGCTCAATATAAGTCCTACATCAGTAGCGGATAAAATCGATAAGGGTAGATACAAAGCCTACCAAAAGCTCTTGAAAAGGTCAAACTCTAAAGTGTTGATTAAAATGTTGATCGCATTCTTATTGATCACTGTGCTAGGTATGTTCTTACCCTGGACACAGAATATACGATCCAAAGGATATGTGACTACTCTTAATCCATATGATAAACCACAAAATATTCAGCCTTTGATAGGAGGTAGAATTGAAAGTTGGTATGTCACAGAAGGAGATTCAGTGAGCATGGGAGATACTATAGCAATACTGACAGAAGCTAAAGAAGATTATCTTGATCCAGAATTATTGACAAATACGGAAGTACAGATCAATGCGAAGGAAAGCTCCGCAGATGCCTACTTAGTGAAAAGAAGGTTCTTGATGAATCAACTCGAGTCAATCAACGAAAATAGATTGTTTAAGCTTGAACAAATAAAGATTAAAAACAATCAACTCGATATTAAAATAGCATCCGCCAAGTTAGCTCTAGAAGCCGCTGAGGTATATGCTCAGAATGCACGCAATCAGCTCCTCCGTATGCAGGAGATGTACAATAAAGGAATCAAATCATTAACTGACCTGGAACAAAAAAGACTTTCTAAACAAGAAGCAGAAGCTAAAAGATTAGAAGCCCTCAATAAACTTGAGTTATACGAAGCTGACAAGTCAAATCTTTTGAGAGAAATTGAAATAATCAATACTGATAATGCTCAAAAAACAGCTAAAATAGAGTCTGAGATTAAATCAGCAGATTCATACCGATTCAGCCTCATGGGTGAGTCTAACAAACTTCAATCCAAAAGAAATCAGATCGCACAAAGGCAAAATTCTTATATCATCACTTCACCGATAGATGGTCGTATCACCAAAATACTTAAGAACGGTATTGGCGAATACATCAAAAGCCAAGAGAGTATAGCCACTGTGGTTCCTATCAATTTTCAGAAAGCAGTAGAACTATATATTCTTCCCAATGACATGCCACTGATCAAAGAGGGAAAGAGAGTCCGCCTACAGTTTGATGGATGGCCTGCTGTAGTCTTCAGTGGATGGCCAGACAATTCATTCGGCACATTTGCTGGAAGGGTTTTCGCTATTGATAATGATATTAGTGCCAATGGAAAATATAGATTATTGGTTGTAGAGGATGATACAGACAAGCCTTGGCCTGATCTGATCAGAATTGGGTCTGGGGCACAAGGGCTTCTATTGCTCAATGATGTCAGGATCTATTATGAGATCTGGCGAAAACTCAACGGATTTCCACCGGATTTCTATCAGGGAATAGAAACAAACAATGTGAAAAATAAAGCACCGTTAAGAAAATTTAAATAATCACGTGATATGAAGTTTTACTCGCGAAAACTAATCAAGCCTGGAGATCTCAATGCTAACGACACCCTATTTGGTGGAGCATTATTACGATGGATTGATGAAGAAGCCGGCATATATGCGATGACTAAATTGGACAGTAAAAAGGTAGTCACCAAATATATCTCAGAAATCAATTTCGTCAGCTCTGCCAAACAAGGGGATGTGATCGAGATTGGGTTAGCCTTTCAATCTATAGGAACCACGAGTATTACCTTTTCTTGTATGGTTAGAAATGTATTCACTAAGAAGGTGATTATTTCCATTGAAAAAATCGTTTTTGTTCATATCGATAGTCAAGAACGCCCCAAGCCGCATCACAAGACCATTCATAATCTCGGATTCACTCAAAGCAGTAAAGCATGAAACAATCAGTAATGTTACTCTACGCCTGGCTGGTTGTATCTATCCAAGTGGCCTATGGTGCGGACACTTTGCGCTATGTAGATTTCAATAATATAGTGATTAATAACTATCCATTGATTAAAAAGGCTGACTTATACAATGATATCGCAGAAGCTTATAGGATCAATGGACAAGGCGCACTGGATCCTAAGCTACTTTCTTCTTATGATGGCAAAGAATTTAAAGATATCAACTACTTCAGTAGATGGTTTTCTGAAGTAAAGATCCCCACCAGATTACCCATAGATTTTTCATTAGGTTACGAGAATAATAATGGTGCCTTCTTAAATAATGAATCTTCATTACCACAAAATGGTCTCATCTATGGTACGCTCAATATTTCTTTGATCAGGGGATTATTATTCGACGAGCAGCGCTTCAAACTTCAATCTGCTGAACTCAAAGGAATAAAAAGCGAAATCGAAAGAGAACTACTCATCAGACAGATCTTGGTCAGTGCTAATTTAGCTTATATAGATTGGGCTATAGCTCATGAGAATTACAATCGTTATTCATTCTTTCAGGAGATCATCAACGATCGTCACCAGAACATCATAGAGCTATATATCAATGGTGACAAACCTGCCATAGATACGATCGAGTCATTAGTCAATCTCAATACTGCCACTAAGCTAAAGTTAGAAGCAGAAAATAATCTGATAGCCAAGGTTCAAAAACTCAATTTATTCTTATGGGATCAATTAGGCGATCCACTGGTATTGTCTGATTCTATATTGCCACAAGATATTGATGACATAATTGCCATACTCCAAGAGAATACTGAACTTATAAATCCCAATTTCAGTGAGGACCCGATAATCAGAAAAAAATCAAATGAAGTAGCATCAATCGAGCTTCAAAATCGATTAGAGCGCGAAAATCTAAAGCCTCAATTAGATCTTAAGTTTAACTCCATCTACAATCTGGGAGACGAGAACACTGCGCAGAGCTACCATCTTAATGATTACAAAGTAGGAGCCACATTAGCTATACCCATCAGGAATAGAAAAACTCAAGGCGCTATCCAACTTAATGAAGCGCTGCAAGAGCAAGTAAGACAAGAACAGCTCTACTACACCAACCAGCTTAGCAATGACTACTTACGTCTATTAAAAAACGAAAAAATAAGCGAGGGCTTAATCAGCAATGCTCTTTTAAAGATTAAGAATAGTCAGCTGTTGTATAGTGCTGAGCAAACCAAATTCAATCTTGGTGAATCCTCAGTATTCTTACTGAATCAGAGAGAACGAAAATTGCTCGAAGCGCAAATAGAAACTATTAAGGCTCAGAAACAGCTTAGCTACATACTCAACGAGTTATATTACCTCAAACTTGGGCAGCAGACGCCATAGAGTGCAATCTATTATCTTTGTGAGATATGAGTATCTCTCGGCGTAAGTTCATCCTTAGATCTGCTATAGCCAGCCCAATGATCTATAATTTTCATCAGCAGTTAGACCTGTTGAAGAGTCAACTTGGAGAGGAGATTAATTGGGACGTAGTAAGAGCCCAATTCCCTATCATAAATTGGGATAAAATACACTTCAATTCTGGTAGTGCGGGAGTTATGCCCATTATGGTACAGGAGTATCTCACTTCGCTCATAGCCTATATGAACGCACGAGCACCTTATGAAGCTTGGAATGACTGGCAAAAGATCAAAAAAGAAAATATATATCGGTTATCCAGTATGATCAATGCCCCTGAAGGATCAATAGAGATAGTCAGGAATACTACTGAAGCCCTTAATATGATCATCTATGGATTGAAAGTAGACAAAGGTGATGAAGTAATTATTAGCTCCAACGACTACCCTTTTGCCATCAATGCTTGGAAGAATAGACAAGAAAGGGATGAAATAGAGATCAAAAAGCTGGATATCACTCTGCCCCTCGAGGATGAAGAAGTCATAAAGATCTACGAGCAAAATATCTCCCCAAAGACTAAAGTGATACACATCACTCATATCACCCATCGTGAAGGTCATATCATGCCCATCCAAAAAATATGCGAAATCGCACATGCCCGTGGCATCCAAGTGGTGGTCGATGGCGCACATAGTTTTGGATTGATGAAATTTGATATACAAGAACTTAGTGCAGATTATTACGCCACGAGTCTCCATAAATGGCTGAACGCACCGCATGGTACAGGTTTAATCTTTGTGCAGCCTCAACATATTGGACAACTTTATAATCATCCCTCTTCATACTTAAAAGCAAGTGATTCGATATCGAAATTTGAACATATAGGCACTCGAGCATTTCATCAGGAGATAGGTATTAGTGCAGCCTTAGATTTTTATGATTCTATACCATATACAGCCAAGGTCAAAAGGTTGCAAGAACTAAAAGAATATTGGATTGGATCATTACAAAATAACTCAAAAGTTAACTTTCATACCTTCGTAGAGCCTCGCTATAGCGCGGCGATTGCTACTTTTTCTATTGAAGGATACAGTGGTGGTCAATTGGTCAAAATACTGGATAGAGATTATGATATTCATATCAAAAGTGTCAGTGGACCTTGGGGCAGTGGACTCAGAATGAGTGTTAATTTATTTACCTCTATTTCAGAATTAGATACCTTAGTCAGAGCCATCAAGACTATTACAGCATAATGAAATTATTTTAAGAACACAATGACATTTTGTACTATTTAGTATATTATTCACAAGACATTGATTCCCAATGTTTCAGCTTTTTCACGTCAATGCTCTGGTTATGAAACTCAAAAGGTGCTTCACCTTGAAAACCACACTGTTACAACTATCTTTAGCCCGCAATCTTAAATCACTTTAATATGAACAAAGTTGTCAACCGGTTGACTGAGCACAAGTGGATTAACCTATTGATATTGCTAACTTATTACATAGCAGTAGTCCTTCCCCACAAAGCCTTTGGTACTTTTTTGAATACTAAAGTATTTAAAGGAATCACGAGAGACGAGTACAACATGATCGTGCTATTTATAGCAATTGTTGTATTATCTGTATTCGCCTATCTTTTTTTGCGTAACAGCTCTACTCGACCATTTAAAAGGCGCTTATGGTTCTATATGGGAGCCAACATTCTCTTTGCCTCTTTAGTGATGACCTACTTATTTGTTATCAACATTGAGGTCGTTCACTATCCACAATATGCGTTATTTGCCATTTTAGCTTTCCCGCTTATTGGCAACTACCAACAGACTTTGATATGGACTACAATTGCAGGCATCATCGATGAAGCATATCAATACTTTTATCTTTCTCCAAAGGATACTTCCTATTATGACTTTAATGACGTCGTAACTAATCTTATCGGAGCAGTTTTTGGCTTACTTTTTCTTAGAAGTTTTGGTGTTAAGAATTTTTATCAACCTCCATTCATTAAGTCTCCAGCGCTTTATGCTATTATTAGTTTAATGCTTGTAGTAATTGCCCTAAACTTGAGCGGCATCCTGAGCATCTACCCCAATGATGACACTCCCTTTCAATTGCTTAAAAAATGGCCCGATGGTTTCTGGTCTACAGTTCATCCCAATGTCACCTATCATGTGATGCGTCCATTGGAAGGTACATTAGTCACCTTTGCTTTGTGGTTATTTTATTCCAAAATAGGTGATCAATAGTACCAAGATTCTTATTATCCATATCTTTCAGTAATTATTAGATTATCAATTTATAGATTGTTTGCCATGAGATACTTACTCTGTTTACTTACTGCTTTCATTTTTCATACTTCTATTATAGCTCAGCTCCAACACCCTGATGAGTTTTTACCTCATAAGCTTGGCGAACATTTTACGCCGCACCATATGATCGTGGATTATTTTGAGCATGTCGCTGCTAATAGTCCTTTGGTCAAGATAGTGCAGTATGGCACCACTAATGAAGGGAGACCTCTCCTTGTAGCTATTGTAACCTCAGAAGAAAATCACCAAAAGTTGGAGGACATACGGCTCAATAATCTAAGACTGACTGGTATGATAGAAGGAGAAGTAAATCGTGATTTGTCAAAGGCCTTAGTATGGTTAAGCTTTAGTGTACATGGCAATGAATCTGCAGGAACAGAAAGTTCAAGAATCGTATTGCATAAATTAGCAGATCCAGAGAATGCCACTACTAAAGAATGGTTGGAAAACACAGTGGTATTCGTTGATCCATCTGTTAATCCAGATGGATTCAGTCGCTATACTCATTGGATCAGGAGCACAGCAGGCGCATCTAACAATCCAGACATCAATGATATAGAGCACAACGAACCGTGGCCAGGTGGCAGAATGAATCATTACTACTTTGACCTGAATAGAGACTGGGCATGGCAGACTCAAAAAGAGAGTCAGCAAAGAATGAAACTGTACAATCAATGGTTACCTCACGTACATGCAGATTTGCATGAGATGGGTCACGAGAGCCCATATTACTTTGCGCCAGCGGCCAGACCTTACCACAAATTCATCACCCAATGGCAACAAGATTTTCAGGTCACTATAGGCAAGAATCACGCAAAATATTTTGATGGTAGAGATTGGCTATATTTTACTAAAGAAGTCTTTGATTTATTTTATCCAAGTTATGGAGATACTTATCCCACATTTTCTGGTGCTATAGGCATGACCTATGAGCAAGGTGGAAGTGGTGTTGCTGGTAGAGGTGTTGAATTGTCTAATGGAGAAATATTAACCCTTAAAGATAGAATCGATCATCATCGTACTACTGCTCTGAGCACAGTAGAAATAGGATCAATACATAAGGATGCCTTGATAGATCAATTCGAACAATTTTATAAAAAAAGCGCTAAAAATCCTGTAGGCAAGTACAAAGCATATGTCATCAAAAAGGATAAAACTGGACAAAGGCTAAAGGCATTGGCCACCATGTTAGACAATCAAGGTATCACCTATGGCTCCGTAAGTACTTCCTCTACGGGTCGTGGATTGAGTTACGAATCTGGCATGAACGAATCCTTTGCCATAGCTAAGGGAGATATGATTATATCTGCCTATCAACCAAAGTCAATCCTCACACAGGTGCTTTTTGATCCTGAGAGCGAGCTCGAAGACTCCTTGACCTATGATATCACCGCATGGTCTCTGCCATATGCTTACGGACTCGAGGCATACGCTTCGACAAGTAAGCTGACATATGATCAGGACCTCCAATGGCAAAAATCTTCAGATAGCAGAGTGTCCGAAGCCTACGCCTATCTCATACCGTGGCATGATATGAGTGCTGCCCAAATGGTGGCCCATCTTTCTAAAAACAATATCAGCTACAGAGTCTCCCCAGAAGCACTTACGTTTGGAGATCAATCTTACGATGCAGGTACTATCATAGTAACTGCGGCTGACAACCGATCACAAAAAGATCATTTGATCAATGTCCTCAACGAAGGAATTAAAATCACCTCGGCACAGGTTGACGAAATTACTACAGGATTTGCCTCACAAGGATATGACTTAGGCAGTCGCAACAACTACTTAGGTACTAATGCTAACGTATTGACTATACGAGGAGAAGGAGTAAGCCCTTATTCTTTTGGTCAGATCAAATGGTATTTCAATGAGGTCATTAATCACCCATTGACAGTAGTAGAAGTCGACCGCTTATCGAGAGTCAATTTAGACAACTACAATACAATTATTCTACCTGATGGTTGGTACAGTCTATCTGCTCAAAGTAAATTATCTGACTGGGTCAATGCTGGAGGAAAATTAATTGCTATCGGCAATGCTAATAGCAAATTGGTAGACAGTGATCACTTTGCCCTGAAAAAATATGCCACTGGGGAAGAAAAAAGCAAGGCAGAAAAAAGCAACCAGCAGGCAGAAATGGCAGCACGTTATAATCATTACTCAGATCGTGAAAGGCTGTACATCAAAAATTATATACCCGGAGCCATATTCAAACTAAAAGTAGATCATTCACATCCATTAGGATTTGGATTAGGTAAGCAATATTTTTCTTTACGTACGAGTAGCAATAGGTATCCACTCATGGTAGATGGTTACAATATCATCACTCACCCAAAGGATCAATCTATGATACTGGGCTTTGCAGGAAGTAATGTCAAAAGTAATCTCAAAGATAGCATGGCATTTGGTGTAGAAGAAAAAGGACGAGGTTCCGTAATCTATATGGTAGATAATCCGCTTTATAGAGGATTTTGGTACAATGGCTTATTCTTGTTTAGCAATGCGTTGTTTTTGGTGGAATAAGTGTTAAGAACAGTTATCTGATTTAAAAATATTCCCTTTTCTCAATGAAGAGTTTAATACTTTTGAGCAAAAGTTCATTAGTATGAGACTCTTATTGATATTAGCTGCTTTTTTAGTATTCTCCCAATTTGACGTCATCAGTCAAAAAGATATATCTGTAGAAGATATATGGCGTGACTATAAGTTTATCCCCAAAAGTGTCCCTGGGTTCAACTTCCTAAACGACGGGAGACACTACACTCGTCAAGAAGGCAATGTGATTAAAAAATATGATATCACTTCGGGAGCATATGTGGAGGACTTATTTGATGCATCAACTGTTGCAGGGCAATTAGGATTTGAAGGCGAGATGGTTCAATATAAGTTTAACGCCGATGAAACCATGATCCTTATCGAATCAGAAAAAGAAAGCATCTACAGACATTCCTATCTATCTAAAGTGCATGTCTATGATCTGGTGACTAAAAAACTGCATGTCCTATATGAAGAAGGTAAGGTCATGAATGCCACTTTTTCGCCTGACTCCAGATATGTCGCCTATGTCTGGGAAAACAATATCTATTATTACAATTTAGACAATGAAGAGACACTACCGATAACCTTTGATGGTGAAAAAAATAAAGTGATCAATGGTATCACCGATTGGGTATACGAGGAGGAGTTTGGATTTGTTAAAGCCTACTGGTGGTCGCCTGATAGCAGAAAAATAGCCTATATCAGATTTGATGAGTCTGACGTGCCAGAATATACCATGACACTGCATAAAGATCAGGTCTATCCTGAGTATGTCACCTTCAAGTATCCTAAAGTGGGAGAAAAGAATGCTGAAATAAGTGCTCACCTCTATCATCTCGGATCAGAAGAAAATGAAACCATAGACATCGGCAGCCTCGATGATATGTACATACCGCGAGCAACTTGGACCACTCAGGATGATGAACTGGTACTATTCAAAATGAATAGACATCAGAACCATCTACAACTACACTTGATCAATACTGCTAACAAAGAAACTAAAATCATCATCGACGAAAAGAGTCAATACTATATAGATATCCACGATAACTTAACCTTCCTTGATGATGGTAAACACTTCATCTGGACGAGTGAAAAAGAAGGCTACAATCATATCTATAAGTATGATATGAATGGAAAAGAAAAATGCGCCCTAACTAAGGGCAACTTCGATGTGACTAATTTCTATGGAGTAGATGAAGTCAACGATTTAATCTATTATCAAGCGGCAGAACAATCACCACTGCAACGAGAAGTCTACCAGATTAATACCAAAGGCAAAAAGAAAAAACTCTTGACACCTGGAGGAGGTACTCATAGTGCACGATTCAGTAGTACATTTGATTACTATACTGGTGTGCACTCTGATATCAATACCGCTGCCTCCTATGGCGTCTATGATCGAAAAGGAGCTATGATAAGGTCTCTCGAAGACAATCAGCACATGAAAAACTTGCAAGCAGAGTATGGCGCTCTACCGGTAGAAATGTTCAACTTTAAGACTTCAGAAAATGTAGAGCTGAATGGTTGGATGATTAAACCTAAGAATTTTGATAGCGGCAAAAAGTATCCTGTTTTCATGTTCCAATACAGTGGTCCCGGGAGTCAGCAGGTCTTAGACAGCTACCGAGGCATGAATTATTGGTGGTTTCAGATGCTCGCTCAGCAGGGGTACCTTATCGCATGTGTAGATGGCAGAGGAACTGGGGCAAGAGGTGAAGAATTCAAAAAGATGACCTATCTCCAATTAGGCCATTATGAAACGATAGATCAGATCGAAGCTGGCAAATATCTGGCCTCTTTGCCCTATACTGATCCTCAGAAAGTGGGGATCTTTGGTTGGAGCTACGGAGGATACATGTCCTCTCTCTGTATACTAAAGGGAGCAGATGTATTTAGTACGGCTATAGCAGTAGCGCCTGTAACCAACTGGAAGTGGTATGACACCATATATACAGAGCGGTTCATGCGGACCTCTCAAGAGAATCCTGATGGATACCATGACAATAGTCCTATATACTTCGCAGATCAGCTGAAGGGTAACTATCTCTTAGTACACGGTGGAGCTGATGATAATGTCCACTTACAGAACTCTATGGAGATGGCAAGAGCACTAATCAGCGCTAACAAACAATTTGATACTTATATATATCCCAATAGAAACCATGGGATATACGGAGACAATGCACGACTACATCTCTACAACAAGATGACGGACTTCTTGGCTGAAAATTTGAAAGGTGGAGAGTAGAGGTTTTTGAGTAGGGAGTGACGTGTAGC
>JAHDDE010000015.1:54418-81802 GCA_020629515.1 Saprospiraceae bacterium
GAGTAGGGAGTGACGTGTAGCGAGTAATGGGTAACGAGTTGTGAAGAATTAGTGTAGAATTGGAACTATAGATGGTTAGTTTCAGTTTTTAAGAAGCTAAATATAGAATGGCGTGAATACACCAAAAGAAATATTAAATCGTAAAGCCAAGTTTGAGTATAGCTTTATACAAGAACTTGAAGCAGGCATCATGCTCACGGGTACGGAGGTTAAATCCTTGCGTCAAGGACAGGGCAACCTCAGTGATGCTTACTGTGCCTTTAGAGGTAATGAGCTGTATATACATAGCCTCTTCATAGCTGAATATGATCATGGCAACATCCATAACCATGAGACTCGCCGAACACGAAAGCTCCTACTTAAAAAAGGGGAACTCAAAAAACTGCAAAAACGAGTAAAGGAAAAAGGGTTTACCATCGTACCCTTCAAAATCGCTTTTAACGAAAGAGGGTTAGTCAAAATCCATATCGCATTAGCACAGGGTAAAAAGACCTATGACAAACGAAATACCATCAAAGAGAAGGATATGAAACGGGATATGGATCGTATGAAGAAGTTGAGTTGAGTTTACGGATTAGAATTCTTCTCACAATATGGGCATTTCCACAAGCCCAATCTAATCACAATAGTTATAACAATATATTAGAACAAGGATTGAAAGGAACAAGGAAACGACTTCAAACACAATCTATCCTTCTTCAGTTTCCTCCCCTTCAGGAAGTACCTTAACTCTGATGATTTCAATTTTAGTATCGCTCAATTTTTCAATCGTAAAAAGGAATCCATCCTGTTCGATAGTGACTCCCTCTCTATCTGGGATATTACCAGAAGTCATAACGATATATCCTGATAAGGTATGATAATCTCCCTCTGGGATATTCAGGATATCATAATTCTCATTTAGGTGATCTATTTCTAATCTACCAGAGAATATAAATTCATCTTCGTCTATCTGACTCTCTATATGATCCTCTACATCATGCTCATCTTCTATCTCTCCAAATATTTCCTCAAGAATATCTTCTAAAGTGATGATACCTGCTGTACCCCCAAATTCATCAACTACACAGGCGATATTGTGACTTTCATTGATGAAATTCATCATCAAATCTCGAGCATTCATAGCTTCAGGTACATATGGTATATCCAATATTAATTTCTTGAGTGTTTTGGGATTATCCAATAACTGCTGATGATGGATGTATCCCACCACATTCTCCACATCACCATCGACTATCAATATTCTGGAGACTTTAGTCTCTAAAAAAAGCTGTACTAAGTCCTCCACCGAATCCGCTTTATCAAAATGGATGATCTCAGGTCTTGGCACCATACAATCTCTTACTTTCAGCTGATTGAGATTAAGTGCATTAGTGAATATCTCTTTATCAATATCTTCATTGAAGTCTGATAGAGTCTCACTGATATAGTGCTCCAAGTCGGTCCGAGTAAGTGCCTCGGTGATAGACTTGTTAGGAGACTTAATAAAAGCGCTCATGATCAACTTGGTCAATTTTATCATCAGCCAGGTCGGCCCTTTCAATATCACTTTAAAAACCTTAAGCGGATAAGCAAAGAAATAGAGCATCTGATTAGAAAACAGCCGAAAAATAGTCTTAGGCAAATACTCTCCAAATATCAAAACTATCACAGTGGTCACTAACGTAATCAAGAAAGCAATAAGTCCATCATTGGTAAAAAAGGGAGTAAATAATGGCTTAATGAGTTCTGATAGAAAATAGGTGAACACAACTAATGCAATGTTATTACCCACAAGCATGGTTCCTAAGAAATCATCGGGATTGTCAAAAAACTTTCCAATGATTCTGCCACGTCGAGAGCCTTCATCCCTCTTGATCTCTATGCCTAATTTACTGGCCGAAACAAACGCTATCTCTGAACCTGAAAAGAAACCAGAAAGCAACAGAAACAAAATGATTACTATGAGTATCAGCAAAGTCTACAGTTGTTAATAGTATAAAGATAGAATAGTCTAACCATATGCGCCCAGCTCAATGCAAAAAGGTGAACCACTATGTGATTCACCTTCTATCAATAGCCCATTATAGACTATCAATCCATCAGATTGGGCAACATTTTATACTATTCGAGATCATAATCGCCGTATATAATGATTATAATTTTTATTAATACTGCGTTATAAATCACAAATAGTATTACTCGGACGCTTCTGGGTCCATGATAATCTCTATATAATTCTCATAGTTAAAATACTGACCTATGGCCTCTTTTATCTGTTGAGAAGATAACCCTTGAATTCTCTTTTCGAGAGCTGGGAGTAAGATTTCATTGAAGTCTTTATCATCTTCATGCTCCTGACCTATGCGTTGTTGCCAATATCTATTTTCTTTGATATTCTTAATTCTACCTTGCTTCTGTGTTTCTTTGACTTTAGTCATATCTAACTCATCAGGTCCTTCCATCATAGCTTTTTGTATAACTGCCTTAGCGGTAGTTACTAATGTGTCCGTCATAGGTGGATCTGCATTAAAAGATATCGTGATACTATACTTTTCTTTAGGTTTTTTTGAACCGCCACCAGAAACTCGCACGCCATATACTCCACCAAGATCTTCTCTTAATGCTTCTCTCAACTTGATACGTAGATAAGCTAAGGCACTATTCATCACGTAATTATTGTCTGCTGTATAGTCATAATCCCCATGATAATACATGTGGACATTCGTTTTAGGAGCCTCTCCTTTTTTGAATCGATCCATCATTTTGCCTTTCACGGCATCTATACCGACATCATTCCATGTTTCTTCTCTATTGATACTTGGTAGATTTCCTAAATATAGCCGAGTATAGTCCATCAATAGGTCTTCATCAAAATTGCCTACAAAAGTAAATATGAAGTCAGAAGCATCACCAAATCTTTCTCCATAGATCTCCATTGCTCGCTTGTAGTCTAAGTTAGTCCAATCTTCTGCAGAAGGAAATCCAACTCTCGGATGATTATCGAATTTCTTACGGCTGACATAATCAGAGAAAAAGTACTGTGGATTGGACATAAGATTTTTGTACAGGCCACTTTGCTTATTGACAAACGAAGTGAATGCTTCATCATCTATTCTTGGTTCATGAAAATATTTATAAATCATCTGAAACATGATCTCCAAATCGTCAGGAGAAGATGAGCCATTCATACCTTCTGATAGACTTCCTACATAAGGTCTAACTGAAACCGTCTTACCTGCCAGAAGCTTCTGCAATTGTGTAGGACTAAATGCTCCGATCCCAGCCTCACTCACAATAGATGCGGAATTAGAGGCATTAAAGTACTCATCATCGCTATATAGTGAGTGTCCACCTGGGCTGGTAGCACTCATCAATATTTCATCATTCTTAAAATCCGTTTGCTTCATGTATACTCCTACTCCATTAGCTAACTCAATATATCTTACACCTACCTCTTCATAACTTTTGTCCATAGTTATTTCGGCAGCATTCAATGTATGTTCAAAAAACGGCTGATCAACCACATCATCTTGATAAGCTTCTACCTCCGACGTGGCTACTTGTTGGATCATTGTCCTTACTTCTGCCTCCGATGGCAATGGAGCACTTTCTTTTTCAGGTCCTGTGATTACAACAACTCTGCTTTCGTCTCTGATCCACTTAGATGGGAGCATATTTACTTCAGATAATTGTATGGTAGGCAAAAACTCCTCGTATAAATCTATCATCTGCTGCGGGCTCGGTGTAGCATTGTTATCCAAATATTTGTACACATACCGCATCACTAATCTATTGGACTCAGTTTTATCTTGTTCCTTAAGATTTTTTTCTGCCCTTTCTATCATGACCTTTTTTGCTCTGTCGAGCTCGCCACTCGTAAACCCGTGAAGCAACACTCTCTTATTTTCGGTTAACAAGGCATTGAGTGCAGCTGAAGCTTTACCTTCTGGCACAAATGCAAAAGACGAATAAGTATCGAGATCTCCTACATCTCCACCATACCCCGTATAAGCAAACATAAATGGAGGATCCGCACTTTTAGATAATTCACTCAATCGTGAACCGAGCATAGTATTATACAAGCTCCGTATTAAGGATGCTCTATAGTCAGACTTGGTCTTGGTATGTATCTTGTCATGCTTATACATTATCTGAACATTAGTGAATGAAGCTTCTTTGTCTGATACTACACTTACTAAAGTCTCAGGATGATGAGGTACATCAAACTTCTCCCTTGGTCTCGGATTAGGATGGGGAGCAATATCACCAAATAATGATTCTATCTGCCCTTCCACTTTTGCTGGATCGATATCTCCAACCACAACTACTGCCATAAGATCTGGACGATACCAATCTTTATAAAATCTTTTTACCGTCTCATAGTCGGCATTGTTAATTATATCTGGATCGCCTATAGGCAATCGATTAGCGTATTGTGAACCTTTGTATAAAATAGGGAAATACTCATTTTGCATTCTCTGATCTGGACTTAGTCTGGATCGCCATTCAGACTCAACTACTCCACGTTCCTTATCTATTTCTTCTCCGTCAAAAGTGACACCATTGGCCCAATCTCTTAGGATCAGCATGCCCTTATCAAATAGTTCTATACTATCCGTTCGAACTTGGAGCATATAAACCGTCTCATCAAATGACGTATAAGCATTTAGATCTGGACCAAATCGAGTACCTATTGACTCAAGATAATCTACCAACTCGCTTTTTTCGAAGTTCTCCGTGCCATTAAATGCCATGTGTTCTACGAAGTGTGCCAATCCCAACTGATCATCGTCTTCTAATATGGATCCTGCATTAACAGCTAATCTCAGCTCAGCGCGATTTTCGGGTTTGCTATTTGGCTGAATATAATAATGCATCCCGTTACTCAACTTACCCTGTAATAATCGTTCGTCTGTTGGAATAAGAGGATCCGAGGGTACAGCCTCTTCAATCATTTCTTTGGATGGAGCAGAGGAAACTCCAGGACTTGGACCTAATACTGTGGATGGTTTAGGCGTGCATGATGATAAAAAAATAAAAAGTGAAAGTCCTATAAAAACAGGACTGGTTCGGAAATTCATAACCCAGATAGTTTTTTAGTGTGAAATAATGTGAACAATTAAATAACCGAAAAAAACAGCAAATTATTGATGAAAGAGTCAATTAATTCTCCACCTCTATTCCCTGTTTTTTTGCTAAGTACTTATTGATTTTAAATCTCGAAAAATCCGAATTAGCATTAAAGCCTCTACCGTAGATAGTGTCTCGAGTATCTCCTTGTATCAACCTAAAAAACTTTTTTGTAGTAATTGTGCCTTTCAATTCGTTAATGGTCAGAGCGTTGGTTTCTAATAGATCGTTTTGATCATTAATGTAGGATACACTATCTCGTAGTATTAATTCACCTTTAGCAGAGGTTCGAAGGGCATAATTTGAGCTCAGCTTAGAAACAACATTCATATCAAGGTCAAAAAACTCAATGAGAAATCCATTAGGAAACTCTTCAACTACAAAGTTGTCTACATTGTATTTTTCTAACCTTGGGCTAATTATCCTAAATTCTATCACAGCAGAATCTGAATAGATCATCTCAATATCTTCCGCAATTTCTTTTTCGAGCTCTTCAGGATCATACACTTCAAGAGAGCTTCTTTCTTTTGTACAAGATGCAAGAACCCAACAAAAGAGGATACAAAACCATAGATAATATCTCAACTTCATTTATTTGATCACAGTAATATCTCCCTTAAAGGTAAACACTTCACCGTCAACGAATCGCACTTTGGCCATCCAGACATATACTCCTGGATTGACTAATTGGCCATTTGGTCCCTCACCCATCCATCCATCTTCATTTTCATCAAACAAAAAGTTCTCTCTACGATATAGCTCGCCTCCCCAACGATCATATATTGATACTTGCTCCAAGATCTCGGTAGCTGGATTGGTGATCACTTTGAATTGATCATTTCCATTAAGAGAAGATAAACTCATAATATTGGGAGCATAGATAGGTCTCGCCTCATTGGTATATAAAGTAAGTTGCTCTGAGGTCTCACAACCATCCTGATCTACGATAGTCAAGGTATAGGTTGTAGTGCCCAGCCCAAATACTTCAGGATCAGGACAATCTATACATTCTAATCCATCAGGAGGTGACCATTCATAAGAAATCACTCTATCGGCAGGGCCAAATGATGAAAAAAACTGAGTAGAAAACCCAAGTTTGACAGTATCTTCTTGAGTCCCAATATCAAGAAAAAGTTGTTCGGGTTGATCTATCTGCAATTGTGTAAATACTTCGCATCCCTTAATATCCTGTACTCCTACACGATACATCCCAGTATCTAATAGGTTGAATGTCGGAGAGGGTTGAAAATTATCCCCGTTTATACTGTACAGATAATCTGGAAAACCGGCAATACCATCCACACTGATCATACCATCGCCACTCTTATAACAAGAGAGATCCATCTTAGTGGCATCTATATCGAGATCTGATGTTTCTTGACAACATGCCTCTATATTAAAAGATATAATTTCAGTTACTTGACAGCCTTTGGAGGTAGTAATTGTTAGAGCAGCCACTTTTTCTCCAAAGGACTCATAGGTAACTTCATGAGGATCATTCCCTTGAGCAAATAGGGGATCAGCTCCTTCTCCAAAATTCCATTGATACTCCGATATTGGATCGCCATTATCTTTGGATTCGTCTGTAAAAAAGATCAACTTATCACACTCAAAAGCCAATTGAGCCTTAATATCAAACTGAGGTTCGGGCCCCTTGAAGGTTCCTGTTCCGCCAAAGTCAATAGAGAAACCAAATCCTGATCTACTAAAATTATTGACGATTAGAGTATAGCTCTCCCCTTCTACCATGTTTATTGCTGATATAAAATTATTGTCTCCTGACGCACATCCTGGGAACTCCTCTGTATCATTCTCAGTGGCTCGCATACCTGTTGCTCCTTCACAAGGCCTGTTGGATGCAGCGGAACCCCCGACATTTTCTCCAGATGCCATGCATCGTACTAACTGCTTATTGGCACAATCATCTAAGCCATCTGGTAGTCTATATACCGCAAAATCAAGATCGTCTTCTATATTATTAGGTGTCAATGTAAACTCCAATGTCCCCGACTGCTCTACGGTCCATTTATACCATACCGAAGCAAACTCCTCTCGAATACACGATCCATCTACCTCGTTACGGGCACTGCCTGTACCTTCTAAGTTTTCTATGAAAAATGGGGACTTGTCACACAATACTACAGCGCTACTGCAATCCGACTCTGGCGGAATCTGAGGATTAAATTGATCTAAGCAAAGCTCAAATGTCCCTACATTGTTATTTCTTGCCGCTATTCTGATATAATATATTCTACCGATAACCATATCGGTCAAAGTCAATTCGGTGATATTTTCTTGACCTTCTTGCACCGATGAGCATGCTTCTATATCAAGAGATCTACATGACCCAGAATATACCGCTATAGAGGGCTGCTCAAGTGTCCCTCTGTTCTGATCCGTATTACCTAATACTTGTATGTACACTCCTGTATTAACTGGCACAAATGAATACCAAAGATCATTATTCTCAGTGTCTTGCGGCCAACAAGAAGGGCTGGCATCAGGACTGCGTGTGGCACTTGTATTGTCGTATGAATTGGGGCCAGAACAAAAAGAGGAAATATCTTCTATAAAGAAAGCTGAGACACATTCATCATTAGTTACTTGTCCTGTCAACGTATAGCTAACAATGAATACTATGAATAATGTAATTCTCATGATTGATCCTTGAAATGAATACTTTTATAACGCCTTAACTTGATGATTAGCTTATTATGAAAGCTTAAAGTTCCTATAAATTTTAGAAAGCTTAAGGCTTAAAAATCTTTCTCCAATTCTCGATTATTTTTACACTAATAATAATTTTAATTAGCACTGATCTATGCTTTACTTAGTTCCTACTCCTGTCGGCAATCTTCAAGACATGACTTTTAGAGCAATAGAAGTGCTCAAAAGTGTAGCGACCATACTCGCTGAGGACACTCGCAATACTGGAAAATTATTGAAGCACTTCGGTATCGAAGGTCAGATGAAGTCATATCATGCCCACAATGAACATAAGATGATCGAGCGGCTCATAGATGAATTAGTTGCGGGTGTGGATATTGCTTTGGTTACGGATGCTGGGACACCAGCGATAAGTGATCCAGGCTTTTTATTAGTTCGGGCATGTCATGAAGCCCATATCCCTGTATCATGCCTGCCCGGAGCCTCAGCCATCTTACCTGCTTTGGCCAGTTCTGGATTACCATGTGACAAGTTTTATTTCGAAGGTTTCTTGCCACACAAAAAAGGACGTAAAACTCGATGGGAATATCTGGCTAATTTGGAGACCACTCTTTGCATATATGAATCTCCCTATAGAATCGTAAAGTGTGTCAAAGAGATCATACAATATATCGACCCGATTGCACCTATCGCCGTAATAAAAGAAATAAGTAAACTCTACGAGACTATATATAGAGGTCCAGCTACAGACGTACTCAGCACATTAGAGGGTCTTCCTAGTATAAAGGGAGAATTCGTAGTAGTAATAGACAATCGACCTATAACCAAGTAAATCTTAACTATGGCGTATACCATATAGGTGATGACCACGCTCTCTCTTGTATAGTAGCATCGATATTGTCGATAACTGGAATGCCCAAGGCTTTAGCATCATATGTACTCCATCTTGGCGTTGGGATCTCGAGCACCCGCAAATAGTACATACTCTCTCTATTCGCATCAAAGTCAGGGTCGGTCCAAATAGCTTTAAGCTCGATGGCTCCTATATCGTTAGTAAAGCTTGCTTCAGATACATCGACTGTACTTCCTACTGCATCAAGGCTGCCATCCTCACTAAGTTGTCTGTCTCCAGACCAAGCTACATTGTAGATTTTCTCATGAGGGTTGCCTTGTTCATCCAGATATGCTTTAATGATCTGAATTCTGTCAAGATTAGCTCCCTCTACATCCTTAATGGCCCACACTAAAAATTGAGGTTTTTTAACAGTGGCCTTGATATCGCCACCCATAGGCACCCCACTTTCATATGCCTTCGCTACCCATTCATCATCATCGAAATTCACGCTTTCAAAATCAGCTCCTGCAAACAATCTTAATTGAATCCTTGTGCCCGAGGTAGCAAAGGTTTCTTTTCTCTGCATGGCTCCAAAAATCGCTTCTCGCGTATTTTCAGATGCCCAAACTCCAGCTAATCCTGCTGCGCTCATTTCCTTTGAACTTAAGAATCTACCCGTTGCATTCATTCTTAATTCTGCTGTTCCATCTCTCAATCCAAACTTGCCAAAATAATTATCTTCTTCCACTGCTCCCGCTGAATTGTGCCCGTCGGAACTACCTATCAATCCAAATTTAAAAGGGTTTGCTCCAATTTCATCTTTTAATTTTAAGCCGTTCTGATAAGCCTCACGCACAAATGAATTTTGGGGCTTACTCGGTGGTGGTACAGTGGTAGCAAAAGTATATTGAAATAATTCAAAATTAGAGAACTCATCATTTGGCGACAATATAGGGTGCGACATGGATTGTCCCTTTATCTGTACGACTTCATTGATAGGTTCGTTACGCATCCTCATTTCTGCATATTCCTTTGTTATCGGTTTCCCCTCGTATTGAGATAGAGCATACATTAGCCCATCACTCATATTGCCATTGTGTGGTATAGCTAATAAATCAATGCCAGCAGCTCGTTCGCTATCCATCCAAGCCCAGAGCTCTTCAGGATTTTGAGAATCAAAAGAAGAGAATGGCACACTCGAAACATGGCTATTTTTATAAATGATATTGCGATGAAGATTTCTGGCAAAAGCAGTATTACCTAAACTATCTCCTGGCGAGGATGTCCACTCATAAGCTGGAAAAGTAGTAAACTTTCCAGGTTCATAATGTTTATCCGCAGCCTCCACCAATCTTTCCCATGTTGACTTTCTGATATTTTCAAGGTTTAAGCTTTCTATGGGTTCATTACGAGCGATGGTAAATCCAATTTTTCTAAATGCCTCACGTGAAATATTTTGATCATTGCTCCTGACCTCTTGAGAGATTTCATGATTAAAAAATTCGTGGCTTGGATCGATCATCTGCTTCATTACCCCCATGTACTCAGAGTGATCCGTAACCGCCATAAAATCAAATGGTCTATTTAATCTGATTTTTTCTCCCATAAAATCATTGATCCCTTCTCCCTTGCCGTAAGCATAAGCATCATCTGGAGTCGTTCTGGTGTTGTATATAAATGCATCAAAAGACCAACTGGTATGTACATGTAGATCTCCAAAATAGGCATTGACTCCCAGGCCGTTATACTCTTCGTCATGATCTACATCCTTATCGGGAGTAGACGAGGCAGATGGAGAGCTGTCTGTCTGACAGCCCACTATAAAAAGTCCACACAAAAGACAAAAGAAAAACACTTTATAGTTAAGCATACGGATAGTTTATCATACTGTAAGTAAGATAATAAGACTTGTGCCAATAATGTACATACTAATTGGCGCATTAGTATCCGCAGTACTTACTTATATTAGAGGGGATAGTGATATAATCATCGACTTAATGGTTCGCATTAAAAAGCTGTGAACTTGTCTTAATATGCCAGAACAAAAAATATGAAAAACTTAACTGGAAAGCATGTTGCCATAACAGGTGTTGGATCAGGGATCGGCTTAGAATTAGCTTTATTATTTGCAAGAAGAAGATGCAATCTTGCACTCAATGAATTGAGTGGAGAAAGACTTCAGGAAACTATAGACCTATGTAAGCGAATCTACCCAGACATAAGAATATATGCCGAAAGTTTTGATGTATCTAATGAAGATAGCATGCACAATTGGGCAAAAAAATCAATAGAGGAATTAGGGCATATTGACATAATGATCAACAATGCCGGGGTCGCAATCGGCCAAGTAAAAGCAGAAGAGCTAACTAAAAAAGATTTTGATTGGATTATGGGTATTAATTTTTGGGGGATGGTTTATGGTACTCAAGCATTCGTACCACATTTGAAAACTCGACCCGAATCTGCTATAGTCAATGTCTCAAGTCTACTTGGGCTGATAGGTATAGCATATCAGGCAGCTTACTGCACCACTAAGTTTGCCATTAGAGGATTCACAGAATGTCTAAGAATGGAAGTCCTTAATGATGCCCCTCAATTAACAGTGCATACGGTTCATCCAGGTGGTGTATCGACTAATATCGCCAATGACTCAAAAGAAATAGGAGATAAAGTAAAAAATCAATCTGAATTGGATAAAGTAAATGCGATGCTATCCTTGCCTCCCTCAAAGGCTGCAGAAATCATAGCTGACCATATCAAACGTAAAAAGCACCGCATAATAGTTGGTAAAGACGCACGACAGTCCGATTGGATCCAAAGATTATGGCCTGAGAAATATACCAAAATGCTATTTAAACAGTTCGGCCAATTCAAAGTAAATGAAGTTTAGCTATTCGGGACAAGCAGAAATCGAGACACTAAAAGTATTAGGTAACTCTACTTCAAAACCTTCTCCCAGAATTAATTCAGACTTAGTCACTATTAAGACATCTGGCTCATCAATGAGAATTTCTGACATGTCAATAGTATCTCCACTGATAAAAGCTTTTTCGACGATCTGCTCTTGTGTTACATCATAGCTGATATCGCTATCAGAACACGGGCATGAAGGGAGTTCTACCCCAAGTATGCCACCTATTAATTCGCTATTGGCATTATCAAGAACCCTCAATTCTCTATAACCGCTGACATAAGTATTACTCAGATCTATAGGTATAGGGCTTTGATCCCCCTGAGCAATTATTCTGTTGGCCTCATCAATAATTGAATAACTCCCAGAACCATTTAGAACCGTAAAGTTGTAGGTAAATGTTAAACTATCACGATCACACTGGACATCAGTGATAAGCTGGTCAGAAATAGAAAAAACTTCCTCTTGCCTACATATTTTAAGTCCCCAGCTTTCGATTTCACCCTGATCACTTCCAAAATTGTCACTCGCCACAAGAGTCCAAGTTCCAAATTGGTCTTTGCCATTAAAAATCGAAAGTGTATCATCTGGTTGATAAGTTCCACCACCATTGTAAGGGCACGGAACAGAACTTCCTGCGTCATCATCTAAGCTCAGATCAAAATCATCATAACTATTGCATCTTCTATCGACTATATCTATCTCGGTATTGTCTGGCCCAATGAGACTAAACAACACATCTCCGATCCAAGAGTGAGTACCTTTCAAATTGACCACATCCAGATCTGTGATTACACCTTCAGTGGTAATACTAAGCTTAGAACTAACCGACTGATTATCTAAAATAGTTATCGGTAGATCAGTACTCATATATGTCTCACAAACGATACCCTGAGGTTGAGTAGACAGATTACTATCATTAATATCAAAAAAAGAAGCCGTTGGATGATGTAGACTACTTATCTTAATACGGGCATTGGACGATACAGTTATATCGGTCGGAATGGTGACAGATTCACTCCCATCATTAGGTGTAGATTCCTTGAGTACTACAGGAAAAGTATAGCCCCCATCTATAGACAAAGCAATCTGAATATTAGGAGAAATTAAATCGGTGCCATTAACGCTCCACTCTACATTTATAGACATTCCACCTGATAAAGTAGTATCCCCTGTGAGATTAGTGATTAAGAAGGGTCCTTTATCACCATCTACTGTTAATTCGGTTTCATCAGAGTCCACTCCCCCACCAGATGTTGCATTATCTCGGACCGTAAACCTAAAAGTCATATTCCTTCCTACTTGTGGTAAATCCTCTCCAAGGTTGTCATGCGGGTCGTTGGTGCCATCCAAAATATATTGAAGTCTTGGAAAGACTCTATTCGTACTATTAGACATCACACTTCTAAAAAGTGGTGCTTGATCAGTACTATTAACAGCAGTATATCCACCATCACCTGAAATTAATGATCCTAAAGCACCCTTATCACTTTTGGAAGCTATATCATACTGCTCCCAGACATAACTAAGTATATCCCCATCTTGATCTGATGCCATACCAACTAACTCAAATGGAGTAGCTTTAGGTAATACAAAATCTTGACCCGCATCACTTACAGGTGGCGAATTTCCGGTTTCTGTGGTGGTATAACATGCACTTGTCGAACTTAACGCAACATTGATCTGCTCCAAACTTTTGGTATGAAAATAGGATTCATTATTTGGCGAATCCAGCACATAATCAACTGGAGAAGAACAATTATTGCCATAAGCCATAATTGTAGATCCACTTCCTGGTTCTATAGCCGTGTCATTGTCCCAACCATAATCACAAAAAGACGTATTGCCGGGATTGCCCCCACTTGCATTATATGAATGCCAAGCTTGAAATTGGTGACCTACCTCATGTACAAATAGTGTGGTAATAAATCCTACAGGAGAATTCTGTGAGAATTGAGACCATGCACTTGCCTTGTTATTATTGATACATACTGCAGGGCCTGCCTGTCCAGAGGCGGAACAACAAGCCCCTTCTGTCACATGAAAAACATGCCCTATGTCATATTGATCAAAAGTCAATATTTGTGATGAATGCATAGCAATAAATCCAGATTGTGCATTCCCCGCACTGGCAAATGTTTCATTAACCGTGAATGGGTCATTAGCTCCATCTGTAAAGATAATCTCCATGCCATTGACAGATTGGTCTATTAAATCAAACGTAATAGCTAATTCAGACTCGTATATCAGATTTGCTGCATTGATGATAGCTATAATTTGATCTCGTGCAGCACTTTGACTGCCCAACCGCTGGGTCATCTCACCGGTAGCTGCCGCAGCCATTCTAAAGTGCCTCATTAAGTTCCCTGTAGGAAAAGGTGCCGAAGATTTATACCCAGTTTTTTTTATATGGTCTAATGCTTTATTTAGGTGATCAGAACCACATGAGGCTTGAGGTAGTTCATTAATATTATATAGATGGTATTTGTCTTTTTGGTAGTTATGTGGCTCGATGAACCAATACCCATTTTGATATTTCATCATGCCAATCAAGCCTGATGAAGTTAATGTGAGTTTTATAGGAATCTTTTGATCTAATGATGCGCCTGATAATGATTTGATCGAGGCGGGTTGCGATTTATATAGAGGAGTATTCTTAAATATAAAATCGGCTCTTCCTCCATCAGGCAATGGGAGTCGCAATAGGGCGGTCTCAGATTTATGAGTATTGTTAATTTTTTTTGACAGACGTTCAGTGTCTAATTCCACTGTTTTGCCATAATCATGTTTATGTTGAGCACTGATTTGCAATGCATAAAATAGCACTATTATCAGAACAATAGTCAGTCGATTCATCTAGGTAAGTTGGGGTCATTAAGTTGGTTATTGTGCTCTAACTATGATTATTCATTAGTCCGACTGCAGCATAAAAAGGACACTAAATATTCAATGAGACTACCAGTTGAGTATTGATTTTTTGTTGATAAAAATGGCTTTTTGACAAACACCTTACATTTATGCTACTCATTTAGATCACAATGGAAATGATAATCCATCATTTCAATGAGCTTGCTTATTAGATCATTTCTTCTAATTTTATTGGACCTTATATTTATGAAGTATCTCAACCATCATCCTTTCGCAAAAATTGGGGTATTCGCCCTCTTATTATTACCCTTTTTATATTTACTCAATGAGTTTTCTCCACCTCTCGACAAGGTGCCTTCAGGTTTTAGCAGTGCGATTTTGGCCTTTGAATTTGTATCAAATCCTCAAGAGCTTAAGGAAGTTCTTGGCCCACTTACTGCAAAAGAAATCTCGGACTTAGATAAGCTCAATTACGTGGATTTCGGATTTATGTTGCTTTATTCGAGCCTATTGTATTTATTTATTAAAAAGTGCTTCAATTTATTTGGTCAATCTATTATTAAGTTCTTTCTACTGCTACCCCCTATTATCCTTTTAGGAGACTTATTAGAAAATTTAGAATTATTGCGCTTATCTGAATTCTATCGCTTACAAATGACAGATGAATTACTACCTCATATAAGGCGTTTAGGATTCTTTACTTGGATCAAATGGGGCCTACTGGCATTATGTTTTTCTGGCTTTTCATTAATACTATATGACAAAGGCAAGTTGGCAAAATCGATCAGTCTTCTATTTCTGATACCAATTATTTTATTAATGCTTTATTTTTTTCGAGGGGAAACTATTTATTTAGATCAATTTGCAACTTCTATATTTTTAATGTTTTTAATATTGGTAATCTTCTGCTTTACTTTTAAATATGATCTTGAAGTAGAATGATAAATAGCAATCATGTCGATAGAAATAGTAACAGATATAATAAAAAAAAGAAGGTCTATTTTCCCTTCAATGTATAGCTCTGAGAAAATTCCTGAAGAAGATATTCAATTACTCTTAGAGAATGCCAATGAAGCACCTACTCATCGTAAAACTGAACCTTGGAGATTTCATGTATTATCAGATAGTAAGTTGGTAGCATTTAGCCAATTCGCTGGCCAATGGTACAAGTCAAATACTCCAAAAGAAAATTTTTCTGAATTAAAATATCAAAAAACAATTAATAAACCGTTGCAATCCAGTCATGTCATTGGCCTCTGTATGCAAAGAGATCCTAAAGAGTCAGTACCTGAATGGGAAGAAATCGCATCCGTTGCTATGGCAGTACAAAATATGTGGATTTCTTGTACCGCAATGAATATTGGATGCTATTGGAGTTCGCCTAAATCCATTCACGATGCCCATCAGATATTAGATCTTAATGATGGAGAAAGGTGCTTAGGGTGGTTCTATTTAGGGATACCCAAAGCCAATCTTGAGCTCTCCGTACCTAAGGGATCTGTCGAACAAAAAGTAAAGTGGTATAAGTAATGTCCAAAACCGTATCTATAATCGGTTGTGGTTGGCTTGGACTTCCGCTCGCAGAGTCTTTATTAAAGAAACAATATATCGTTAAAGGAAGTACCACTACTGAACAGAAAATTACGCTGCTTGCCAAGAAAAAAATTCGACCATACCTGCTTAAATTGCATGGTAAAAATATAACCTGTGATGATTATTCGATTTTTGCTTGTGATATTTTATACATCAACCTACCACCAGGTCGAAGAAGAAGATCTGTACAAGAACTTTATCCAGAGGAAATTAAAATTCTACTTAATCAGGCAGCAAAATTTAAAGTAGGTCATATCATTTTTATAAGTTCCACTTCAGTGTATCCACAAATGTCAGGAGAGATTGACGAAAATACTGAACTCAACCCTCTCACCGAATCCGGGAAGGCATTGAAAATAGCAGAAGAAATCGTAAAAGACAATAATGCGAACTACACCATCCTTAGGTTTGCTGGACTATTCGGATTGGACCGACAACCCTCTAATTGGTTCAAAGGGAGAACTAATATCCCTGGAGGCGATTGCCCTGTCAACATGGTTCATCTTGACGATTGTATCACTATTTCTCAATTAATTATAGCGAAGCCAGATAAGGCGATCAATGAAGTATATAATATATGTGCTGATATGCACCCTGTAAAAAAAGTCTTTTATGAAAGACACTCTATTAATATGAATGTAAAAGTGCCTGAGTTTTTGGATGGATGTGACTATGACAGAAGGATCGATAATAGAAAATTCAAAAATCAATTTGCATATTCTTATTTACATCCGGATCCTTCTCTTGTTTAGTCGTGACTAATATTTATGCTTTAGAAAAATCTCTATCTAATTTCATTCCTAAAAAGAAGCCAACTGTCAATAAAGCAAGTTTGATTGTAATCATCGTGAGTTTAATTAAGGTTTTTTAATAATTCGTTTAGACTTTTCGTTCGCTCTACAATTTTTTCGTTTTCATATACAAGCGCACTACATATCGTCTACATCAAAGACTCGTTATTCTTGAATACCCCTTACTTCATATTTTAAAAAAGGTCATAAATGAAAAATAGCCGACATAAGTCCTAGAAAAGGACATTTGTGCTTTTTATGATTTACAAAGAACAATGGACTGAATTAGATTTTAGAATTAGTTGAAGTAAAGAGCGGTGTAATGGTATTAGTAATTATTGTGAGCATTTTTTAAGGTTGAATAAGTAATGCTACAATTATGAGGTATTGTAAAAGGTGCTGCAAAAAGAAAACCACATACTCTAAATACTAAGAGTATGTGGTCTCTCCTATACATGTTATCACCACTATCCAAAATCATTATGCTTATGGCATAATTTTCGTTAGATATATTTCATTTGATTTGAAAAACGAAAGACCTAATTATTAGTAGGTTAAGTCGTATTGATAATCAGAAATTGGGGTGAAGCGTAACGGCTTCTTCAAGCGCTGGAGAGATCTTTATCGATCTTCACTCCAATCAGGAAGCCTACCACGAGCATGGCAAGTTTAAATAATATCATGTTGAGTTTCAGTTAAGGGTTGTAAAATTCAGTTATTCAACTGCCAGAAGATTACCGATTCAAAGTAATCACCGTATAGTCTATTGTTAAGACGTATAGACGACACAACGCCCCTATAATGAAAGCTTAAGATGACACAAAAGATATGTTAAGTAGCCGACACTTAGACTAACATGTCAAATAGTAATGGGCTTGTATTAAGGTGTTGATAATCAATATTCGATTGATCCATCTTTTGTTTTAATACATGGAAGTCACTTGGATCTTTCAATTCGATACCGATTAGTGCTGGACCACTTTCACGATTATTTTTTTTAGTATACTCAAATCTGGAGATATCATCATCAGGCCCTAACATAGATAGAAACTCTCTCAGCGCTCCAGCTCTTTGTGGGAATCTCACAATGAAATAATGCTTCTTGCCTTCATAAAGCATAGCCCGTTCTTTTATTTCTTCTGTTCGGGTGATATCATTATTGCCCCCACTTAGCACACAAACTACGTTCTTACCCTTTATCTCTTCTTTTATATCGTCAAGGGCAGCTATTGTACTTGCGCAGGCTGGTTCCACAACTATGGCCTCTTCATTATATAAGTTGAGTATTGTAGCACACATCTTACCTTCTGGCACAAGTATGTGTCTATCTACTACTTTCTGACATATTTCGAGCGGTAGATGCCCAACACTTTTAGTTGCGATACCATCTGCAAATCCATCAATATTATCAAGTACAACTACTTCATCGGCTTCCATTGCTCGCAGTAAGGACGGTGCCCCTTCTGCCTCTACTGCAATAATCTGAGTTTCTGGGCTTATAACTTTGACGTAGCTCCCCACACCCGCTATAAGGCCGCCCCCTCCGACCGAAATAATTAGATAATCAATTGGAACTTTCATATCCTCAATTATCTCAATACCGACTGTACCTTGTCCTGCAATGACATCTGCATCATCAAATGGATGTATAAATGGCCTTTGATTTTCTTCTGCAAATTTCTTTGCTGTATGATTCGAATCATCAAATGTATCTCCGATTAGAATGACCTCTACCCACTCCTCCCCAAAATGCATCACTCTGTCCATCTTTTGCTTGGGTGTAGTGGTTGGCATATAGATTCTACCTTTCATCTTTAAGATGGAACATGCCAGCGCTACACCTTGAGCATGGTTGCCTGCACTTGCACATACTATCCCTTTTTGTGCTTCTTCAGATGTTAACTTAGACATCTTATTATAAGCTCCTCTAATCTTAAAAGATCTCACAACTTGTAGGTCTTCCCTCTTTAAAAAAATGTTAGCCTCATACTTTTTAGACAAATTTTTATTGTGATTCAATGGAGTCTTAACGATCACATCTTCTAATGCAAACCTGGCATTTTGAATCATTTTAATCGGAAGCATAATAGATTTGTCTTATGTAGTTATAATTGTGAGTCAATATTACATTTAATCCACTCGATAGACCAAAAAAAAACCTACAAAGCAGTTGCTTCGCAGGTTTTTTGTACTCGTTATTATTTAGTAGCGTCTATTTATTATTCTGAGGTCTTAGACTTCTTACGGTTCTACCAGCTCTCCACATCTCAGAATCTCTAAGCTCTGCTAATTCAGCTTCCAATTTAACTCGATAGTCTTCTTTGCTATTACTATCTATTGATAACTGAGCTTCATTTCCAGATGCAACGCTATCATAAAGTTCTTCAAAAACTGGTTTGGTAGCATCTTTGAATTTTTTCCACCAGTCTAATGCACCTCTCTGTGCAGTTGTAGAACAATTAGCGTACATCCAGTCCATACCATTTTCTGATACTAATGGATAAAGTGACTCTGTGGCCTCTTCTACAGTTTCATTAAAAGCCTCAGATGGAGTATGACCTTTGGCTCTAAGTACTTCATATTGTGCAGCAAATAGACCTTGTATAGCTCCCATCAACGTACCTCTCTCACCCGTAAGATCTGAGTACACTTCTCTTTTAAAAGTTGTTTCGAAAAGATAACCAGAACCGATACCTATACCCAGTGCTATCACTCTATTATAAGCATTACCGGTGGCGTCTTGATGAATCGCATAACTTGAGTTCAATCCTTTTCCTGCCAAGAAAAGTCTTCTCAATGATGTACCTGATCCTTTAGGCGCTGCTAAGAACACATCAATATCATCAGGAGGAATAATCCCCGTTCTATCCTTATATGTTATACCAAATCCGTGAGAAAAGTATAACCCTTTACCCTTAGTTAGATACGGTTTAATAGTAGGCCAAACGGCTATCTGAGCAGCGTCACTCAGTAGATACATGATAATTGTTGCTTTCTCAGCCGCTTCTTCGATAGAGAATAATGTTTCTCCCGGTACGAAGCCATCATCAATCGCTTTTTGATAAGATTGAGAGGGTTGTCGCTGTCCGACGATTACTTTAAAGCCATTGTCTTTAAGGTTTAACGCTTGACCTGGACCTTGAACGCCATATCCAATTATTGCTATGGTTTCGTCTTTTAGTATTTCTCTGGCTTTTTCCAAGGGAAATTCTTCTCTAAGAATTACATTCTCTTCCGTTCCGCCAAAATTTAATTTTGCCATTTTCTTTGATGATTTTTTATCCTACTATTAATTATTTTCCAAATTCATTGCCTCAATACTTTTGAGGTAATTATTTAATCTTTCCATCGGTTTAACTACTGCAACACGACCTGATCTTACGAATTCATAAACACCAAAGCCTCTTAATTCCGCTAATAACGCCTCAGTCTCTTCTTGGTGTCCTGTTTTTTCTATTACTATATATTCTGGCTCGATAGCCAATATCCTCGCATTATGCTGTCTTATCAATTTTTCTACTCTATTACTTTTATACATCGCCTCAGATGGCACTTTATACAAAGCAATTTCTTGATACACTATTTCGTCATTTCGGTAATAAAAGGCTTTAAGTACGTCTACCTGTTTATCAATTTGATTAACCACTTTTTCGCATATCTCTTCAGTGACATCTAATACAATAGTAAATCTATGAATCCCTTCTATAGATGATTGTGATACGGTCAATGACTCAATATTAATCTTTCTTCTGGTGATCAATCCTACAACTCTGCTCAGCAAACCCGTTCTATTCTCACTAAAAACCGTTAATGTGAAACTTTCTTTCATATTAATACTTCTACTTACTCTAATACAATTTCGTCAACTGCTTTGCCAGAAGCAATCATAGGGAATATATTCTCTTCTTTGATCACTTTCACATGAAGAAGGTATGGTCCTTCTGCAGCAAGCATTTCACTTATCGCACTTTCTATTTCTTCTGCTGAAGTAACCATCTTACCTGGTACGCCAAAACCTTCTGCAATCTTGACAAAATCTGGACTTACCAAGTCTACTGATGAATATCGGCGATCAAAAAACAATTGTTGCCACTGTCTCACCATACCAAGATATTCATTATCGAGGATCACTATTTTGACAGCCACATTATGTTGTGAACAAACACCTAATTCTTGTAAGGTCATCTGAAAGCCACCATCTCCGACTATAGCTACCACATGCTTTTCAGGTTTGGCCATTTTTGCTCCGATAGCCGCAGGAAAACCATAACCCATTGTTCCAGCTCCTCCAGAAGAAACCCACAGGTCCCTACCCAAATATTCGTAATATCTGGCTGCCGACATCTGATGTTGACCCACATCAGTTGCCACAATAGCGTCTCCGTTAGTCTGACTTGAGATCTCCCTAATAACCCTGCCCATCGAAAGCATGCCTGTTTTATTCTTGTGCAGGTCTCTTTTGATGACTTTATCGTATTCCTCTTTTTCTAATTGAGCAAACTCCTTTAACCACTTGGGATAATCTTTTTGATCAACCAACGGCAACATAGCTTCCAATGCGTCCTTTGCATCTGCATGAAAAGGGATATCTATAGGAACATTTTTGTTAAACTCTGAGCTCTCTATTTCGATATGAATTTTGTGCGCCTGTTTGGCATATGCATCTAAACGCCCCGTAACTCTATCATCAAATCTCATACCTATAGCTATCAACAAATCACACTGATTGGTAAGGACATTGGGCGCATAGTTGCCATGCATACCCAGCATCCCGACATATAGATCATGATCAGTTGGTATAGTAGATAATCCATGTATGGTACATGCCACAGGAATTCCAGTCTTCTCTACAAACTCTTTAAATATATCTTGTGCTCCTGCTATATGAATACCATGACCAGCCAAGATTAATGGCTTTTTAGCTTTATTAATCGCACCCACCACATCTGAGAGCACCTCTTTATTAATTCGAGGTCTTGGATGATATGATCTGATAACGGGTTTATCCACAGGGACAAAATCAAATTCATTGATTTGAGCATCCTTAGTGATATCAATAAGAACCGGTCCAGGTCTGCCAGAATTGGCTATATAAAAGGCTTTGGCAAAAACTTCAGGTATCTCCTCTGCCTTAGTAATTTGATAATTCCATTTGGTAATAGAAGTAGTACAACCGATCACATCAATTTCCTGAAAAGCATCAGAACCTAAAAGATGACTAAACACCTGACCTGTCACACAAACCAACGGTGTGCTATCCATTAGCGCATCTCCAATTCCTGTAAATAGATTAGTTGCCCCAGGTCCTGATGTAGCAAAGCACACTCCAGTTTGACGAGTAACACGAGCATATCCTTGAGCAGCGTGAATAGCACCCTGCTCATGTCGAGTTAAAATGTGCCTTATTTTGTCTTGATATTTATAATGACTATCATAAATGGGCATAATAGCCCCTCCAGGATAACCAAATATCAAATCAACATTTTGCTGTAACAAACACTCCATGACCGCATCCGATCCGGACATTCTTTTAGCTTTTACTTTTGATTTTTTTGATGCTGTAGCGGTTTTTCCCATAACCCTCTAATTTATTCGAATTCATCAGTTACACATCCCTCACTTGCAGAAGATACGGTATGTCTATACTTCTTTAATATCCCACTTACAGGTCTGTCAGGTCGACTCCATAAATCTTTTCTGGTGTTCAATTCCTCAGGTGATAGCTCTACGTTTATGGCGTTAGAATCTGCATCTATAGTAATGGTATCACCATCTCGTAGCAACGCAATAGCTCCCCCAGCATACGCTTCAGGTGTAATATGTCCAACTACAAAGCCATGTGTACCGCCAGAAAACCTACCATCCGTAATCAGCGCCACTTCTTTGCCTAATCCTGCCCCCATGATAAGGGATGTTGGTTTAAGCATCTCGGGCATTCCTGGACCTCCTTTGGGCCCACAATATCTAATAACTATTACTTCTCCTTTCTTAACTTTTCCATCTTGGATAGCATTATTAGCTTCATCTTCAGAATCAAAGACCCTCGCTGACCCAACAAACTTAAGACCTTCCTTACCTGTGATTTTAGCTACTGAACCTTCAGTTGCTAAATTGCCATATAATATTCTAAGGTGGCCAGTCTCTTTTATTGGTCGCTGTACAGGATGTATTACTTTTTGCTCTTCTCCCAGAGGTGAGACTTGCTCAAGATTTTCTTTTATAGTATGACCAGTTACTGTCATACAATCACCATGTAACATACCTTCATTGAGCATCAACTTCATCACACCTGGCACTCCTCCTACTTTATGTAAATCCTCCATTACAAACTGTCCACTTGGCTTAAGATCGGCTAAAAAAGGAGTGGTATCACTCAGTCTCTGGAAGTCATCAATACTGATTTGCACCCCAGCAGCTTTGGCCATAGCTACCATATGCATTACGGCATTAGTCGATCCACCGAGCACTATTATCAACCTTATGGCATTTTCAAATGCAGCCTTGGTCATAATATCACGAGGTTTGAGATCAATCTCCAATAGATGCCTTATAGCTTTACCTATGCGAGCGCACTCATCTGTTTTATCTTTACTAACAGCAGGATTAGAGGCGTTATAGGGTAAGGACATTCCTAATGCCTCAATCGCCGAAGACATAGTATTGGCAGTATACATCCCTCCACAAGCTCCCGCTCCTGGACAGGCATTTTTTATAATTTCCTTAAAAGTCTCAACCGAAATATCACCAGCGATCTTTTCTCCTAATGCTTCAAAAGAAGAAACAATATCTAACTTCCTTCCATCATGATAGCCGGGAGCAATAGTTCCACCATACACTAGTATAGCAGGTCTGTTAAGTCGACCTATGGCCATAATGGCCCCTGGCATATTCTTGTCGCAGCCTACCACTGTCACTAATCCATCATACCACTGTGCATTGACTACAGTCTCAATCGAATCTGCAATAATATCCCTTGATGGCAATGAATATTTCATCCCATTAGTGGACATAGACATACCATCACTGACTCCTATGGTGTGAAAAATTAAACCAATGAGCTCCTCCTGATTGATACCTTCCTTGATTCTTGCAGCCAGACCATTGAGATGCATATTACACGGGTTGCCATCCCAACCAGTACTAGCTATTCCTATTTGAGGTTTTTTTAAATCCTCCGTATCCAGTCCTATAGCATGCAGCATAGATTGGGCTGCTGGTCTCGTTTCGTCTTGAGTAATCGTTCTGCTATACTTGTTTAACATGCTTTATTTTCTGCTCACAAATAAAAAAGGCCATTCTTGACAGAATGGCCTTTTATTCTTATTGTTTATATACCATTCATCTTATAGCGTGAAGTCCACGACCACGCTAATAATAGATGATATGATAATATTGATATTCATAATTGCTCCTTAAAGGTGCATAATTTTTTGTGCCTTTCAAAGTGTACATAGATAATATCATCAGATTATACTATAACTTCCCTCTTTTACACTCTTCACCTTTATATCTTCACCAAGAATTAATGATTCGATCACATCACCCATCTGCGAACAAGAATAACTAACTTCTGGATTAAGATCCTCTGTCATAATACTCTTCTCCATACATAGATCTACCGCATCATAAATATCTCTCGCTTCTTTGACCATATCAAAATGTTCTAACATCATAGCAGCTGACAGTATCATGGCTGTAGGATTAGCGATATCCTTGCCTGCTCCTTCGGGATAAGACCCATGAACTGGCTCAAATAAACAATGCTTTTCGCCAATCGAAGAAGATGGTAGTAAACCTAATGACCCCGATATCACACTTGCCTCATCAGATAATATATCTCCAAACAAATTAGCCGTTAATACCACATCAAATCTTGCAGGATTCAATATAATCTGCATAGCCGCATTATCTATATAGAGCTGCGTATAATTAACAGATGGATATTCTTTGGCAATGCGATCTACTGTCTCCCGCCAAAATCTCGAAACCTCTAATACGTTTGCCTTATCCACTAAGCATAACTCACTTCTACGATTCATTGCACTTTTAAATGCAGCATGAGCTATCCTTTCCACCTCATGTCTCTCATAGCTCATGATATCATATCCCATGGTATCATCCTCATTTCTGCCGCTCTCCCCAAAATATATTCCGCCTGTCAACTCTCGATATATCACAAAATCTGCGCCTGCTACATTCTTTATAGGTGATAGGCCGATTAACTTATCATAGGCTTTGACGGGTCTTATATTAGCAAACAAACCTAAAGCTTTCCTCAATCCGAGTAATCCTTGTTCTGGCCTAACTTTCATGGTAGGGTCTGCATACTTTGGAGTTCCTATAGCACCTAACAGAACTGCGTCTGATTCTAACGCAATCTTGAGAGTTTCAGCAGGCAGTGGTTCTCCCGTTTTATCAATGGCTATACCGCCCATTAATGCCTCTTTGAAATGAAAATTATGTTTATATTTTTCTTCGATGGCTTTTAAGGCTTTGATCGCTTGTGCCATCACTTCTGGACCAATTCCATCTCCTGCTAATACGGCTATATTTTGTAATTTCTTCATGTTTCTTTATTAGTAGATCTCTTGAGCAGCTTCAAATATTTTAATTTCTTCTTTAATATTTTGGAGATAGTCAATATCATCAAATCCATTGAGCATATTTCCTTTTTTATATCCATTGATTTCGAATTGCTCTGATTCTTGAGTTGACATTAGTGTGACTGTTTGATTGGGCAGATCAACTTTTATCTCAGTCTTGGGATCAGAATAAATTGCATCAAATAGCTTTTGTGCAAACTCTGGCGAAACCTGTACAGGTAATACTCCAATATTCAAACAATTATTCCTAAAAATATCTGCGAAAAAAGATGAAATAACACATCGTAAACCAAAATCATAAACTGACCAAGCAGCATGCTCTCTTGAAGAGCCTGATCCAAAATTTTTTCCTCCCACTAGTATCTTAGAGCCTATATACTTTGGATCATTTAACGGAAAGTCAGGTATGGGTTGATCATTTTTATCATATCTCCAATCTCTGAAGAAATTATCTCCAAATCCTTTACGCTCCGTAGCCTTCAAGAATCGAGCAGGTATTATCTGATCGGTATCTACATTTTCTATTGGTAGCGGGTATGCCGTACTCGTTAACACTTCAAATTTGTCGTATGCCATAACTGTTCTTCTATGCTATTATCAATGTTCTTGGATCTGTTACTACTCCCTCAACTGCTGTAGCTGCAGCAACTAAAGGTGATGCGAGCAACGTTCTTGATCCAGGTCCTTGTCTTCCCTCAAAGTTTCTATTCGTAGTGGATACTGAAAGTTTACCTGCAGGAACTTTATCATCATTCATGGCCAAACATGCAGAACAACCAGGTTCTCTTAAGACAAAACCAGCCTCTTCCAATATTTTGTCTAATCCTTCTTCTTTGATCTGGTCAACTACTTTATGTGATCCTGGCACTAACCAAGCTGTTATGTTTTCGGCCTTTTTACGACCTTTTATGATAGAACAAAATGCTCTAAAATCCTCTATTCTCCCATTGGTACAAGACCCTAAAAAGACATAATCAACAGGCTTTCCTAACATCTGGTCTCCTTCATTAAACTTCATATAACCCAATGACTTTTTGTAGGTCATTTCTCCCCCTTCGACATCCTCAGCGTTTGGAATTACACCAGTTACCCCCATACCCATACCTGGGTTAGTACCATAAGTGATCATGGGCTCGATATCAGCTGCATGATAAGTGAACTCCGCATCAAATTCTGCATCAGTATCGGTCTTAAGCGTTTTCCAATAAGCTAATGCTTTATCCCAATCACTTCCTTTTGGAGCATGTTTTCTGCCTTTTACATAGCTGAAAGTTTTTTCATCAGGAGCAATCATACCTCCTCTTGCACCCATCTCTATTGACAAGTTGCATACGGTCATACGTCCCTCCATGGACATATTTTCAAATACGTCACCAGCATATTCAACGAAATATCCAGTTGCCCCTGAAGTAGTCTGCTGAGAGATAATATACAGCGCTACGTCTTTTGGTGTAACTCCAAATCCTAATTCACCATTGACATTAATCCTCATTTTTTTAGGCTTAGGCTGCATTATACATTGAGCTGATAGCACCATCTCCACCTCAGAAGTACCAATCCCAAATGCTATAGCCCCAAAAGCACCATGTGTTGAAGTATGCGAGTCACCACAAACTATAGTTGATCCTGGCAGTGTAATTCCATTTTCGGGTCCTACAATATGCACTATCCCGTTATTCCTATGTCCTAAACCCCAATGCGAGATGCCATATTGCTCTGCGTTCTGCGCCAAAGCAGAAAGCTGATTGGCTGACAAAGGATCTGCCACAGGTAGATGCTGATTCCAGGTAGGTGTATTATGATCTGCTGTAGCAAATGTTTTTTCAGGATACATCACATCGATACCTCTGCGACGCAATCCAACGAATGCTACAGGACTCGTCACTTCATGTATAAAGTGTCTATCTATAAAAAACACATCTGGGCCATCTTCGATTTTTCGGACCACATGTGCATCCCATACTTTATCAAATAAAGTTTTTCCCATCTTCTACTAATTTCTTT
>JAHDDE010000016.1 GCA_020629515.1 Saprospiraceae bacterium
ATGTCTCATTTTCCATACTATTGGTATTAATATTTAGGCAAAATAACTCATGCGCATATTAAATTATAATATTTATTTGAACATAACACAACAGATCGTTTAATACAAAAAAAAGAGATCGGAAAAGAGCAACGATCCGATCTCCTATTCATAGATTAAACCAAAGAATTAAATTAATTCCAAATGGTTTGAGGTTACTTATATGACAATCGTATGCGCTGTAACCCTCTCGAGATATATGTCGGCATTTTGTCATTTGATCAATTTGCTTTTTATTATGCACTACGTACAAGGAGTCTTTTAAATTATTTTTTTCTTCAGGATGCAACCTATCTTAGAGCATGAGTGTCCTTAAGACAGAAAACCTTTTAGTTTGCCAGAAACTATCATAGATACGAGAAAAGAGCTAATTGAAGCTTGCAAATCGGGCAACCGATATGCACAAAAAAAGCTCTATGAAGACTACTGTGATGCCATGTATACTGTATGTTATAGAATGGTTCAAAATCATGACGACGCTAGTGATATATTACAAAATGCCTTCATCAGTATCTTTAATAACATAGACAAATTCAAGTATGAAAGTACCCCTGGAGCTTGGATAAAAAGAATAGTGGTCAACCACTGCATGAATCACTTCAGGGGTCGCAAAGTACAATATGAAGAATTGAAAGACTATGACGCTGCCGATGAAGAAGCCCCGATAGAAATAGGGCCAGAACTATTGGAAATAAATGCGATCAAAAAAGCTATAAATAGTCTCTCAGATGGATATAGAAGTGTAGTAAATCTCTACCTCATCGAAGGATATGACCACAAGGAGATCGCTCAGATATTAGGGATCACAGAGAATACTTCTAAAACACAATACCACAGAGCAAAGAAAAAGTTGAGGCAACTATTAGAAGAGTACAAAATAGCATGTTAATAGTGATGAATAACAATAGTAGAGACGAACTAAAGGATTTTATTCAGAAGAATCGAGGCGCTTTTGAAGAATTAAAAGCGCCAACAAATCTATGGGATCAGATAGAACCTAACTTAGACCCTAATCCTAAGAAAGATCATACCTGGCAAAAGGGACTCATGATTGGATTATTGTTGGCGATTGCAGCTTTTGTCATAGGCTATACCATGGCAGGACAAGATGACCACATAGGTGAAGAGCTCAACTACCAAAAAGAGGCCCTTGAGTTTGCCAGTCTTCCTGACTTCGAGGAGACGCAGCAATATTATGAGACGCAAGTCCATCAAGTGTGGAATGAAATACAACTCGTAGGTTATGATGAATCTATAGCTAATGATCTGGAACTATTGAATCAGAATGATCAAGAACTTCAAGAGGAGTTGAAAGAAGCTGAAGGCATATATAAAGAACATATCCTCCAGGCGATGATACAAAATCAACAGATCAAACTCAATTTATTAATGAGTGTTTTGAATGAACTACAAGAATCAGAACAACAAAAACAAAGAAAACATGAAATCATATAATTATATATTAACACTAATCCTCCTTATCATAGGATCAGGAGAATCGTTAGCCAATAAGGAATTGCAAGAATACCGCAAGACTATCAGTGAAGACTTTCAAGTAAATGAAGGAACTGATCTATATATCGAAAATAAATATGGTAATATCGATATCGAAACGGCTGACCAAAATACAATACATATCGATGTAGAAATCATCGTAGAGGCGCGAAATCAAGAGCGGGCGGATGATATCATGAGCAAGATTGATATATCATTTGATAATAGCGGAAATAGAGTACAGGCTAAAACCAATTATGACTTTGGCAATAGTTGGAAATGGGGTAAAAAATCAGAGAGCTATAAAGTCCACTACAAGATTACTATGCCAAAGAATATCGATCTAAATCTCACCAATAAGTATGGTGATATATCAGTAACAGATGTTAATGGAGACGTATATCTATATCTCAAATATGGCAGTGGTCACATGCAAGATGTAGGTGGAGATATGGAAGCTAACTTAGGATATGTCAACAGTTTCGATATGGGCAACATAGGTGGAGATTTGGAATTGGATATGGCATACAGTCACTTCAGTGTAGAAGACATCAATGATGTAGACATTACTTCAAAATACTCACATATTGATATGGCTCATGCTAAAGAGATAGACCTAACCAGTAAATACGATAAATACACTATAGAAAGTGCCCTATCGATCCAGAATGATGGAAAGTATGATGAATTCAAAATAGGTTATGTAGAGTCATTTGAGATTGACACCAAGTATACACATATACGGATTGAGGAACTGGTTCATAGTGGTACATTTTATACAGGATATGGCGGAATCAAAATTCGCAAATTAGGCGCAGAATTTAAGTCCATTATTATAGACAGCAACTATACTGGAGTCAACATAGGTCTGTCAGGCCCTACTCGACTTAACTTAGATACCGAATATGTATACCCAGACTTACCAGATGATCTAACCTTCAGCTATAAGGAAAGAGATGGTAAAGAATTCAAACTACAAGGATTTTATAAATCTAAAAACAGCGGAATCATAGAAGCCGAAATGAAATATGGCAACTTGGATATTCGAGAAAAATATTAATCACCCAATATTGCATGGATCTTAAATAATATAAGATGCAGATACCACAAAAAGGTATCTGCATCTTTTTTTTGGAGTCATGATAAAGAGAATTTTACTCTTTACATCTAAGTTTTAACATAGTACATATTGATATTCGTCCTATTCTTTATATCGATCTCCCCTCTAAACTCAAAATCAAAACTGTCTTTGATAAAATCATAGGTAGACTGAGATAAATTGATGCTATTAGCTGCTGCATGACTTTCCATTCTTGAAGCTACATTGACAGTATCTCCCCAGATATCATAAGCAAACTTTTTAGAACCTACTACACCTGCCACTACAGGGCCTGTATGTATACCTACACGGACATCAAAACACACCTCGTTTTTTTCATTTTCTTTAACCTCATTGATGATATCAATAATTTCTATGGCAGCATGAATCATCCTAAATGCATGATCTTCACTCGGATATGGTAGCCCGCATACACACAGATAAGCATCTCCTACTGTCTTGATCTTTTCTATATCATACTTGTCCATTATATTATCAAATTTGCTGAAGTAGAAGTCCACTCTTTCGACAAGCTTTTCTGGCGGCATATTCTCCGCATGCTTAGAAAAACTCACAAAGTCAGTAAACATGACCGTGACCGATTCAAATCTTTTCGCCTTTACTTGTCCATATAGTTTCAACTCTTCAGCCGTTTCTTGTGGCAATATATTGAGCAGTAACTCTTCAGATCGATTTTTCTCTTCATTGATTATAGAGCTTGTTTTAGCGATATATCTATATCGCATGTATAAGCCCAGCGCTAATAAGCCAATAGACAACCCAACTATGACACTCGCTATTAGTCCTATTTTTTGGGATTGTTGTTTCTCTCTCAATAGATCTACTTCAAGTTGTTTTTGTGAAATCTCAAAATCAGCACGAAGTCGAGAAGTCTCTTTGACCATAGCTATATTATTGACACTATCTCTATAGGCCACAAAATTCTTATAGGAGTTTAGCGCTTTTGCATGATCCATGTTGACCATGTGAATCTGATACAGTTTGTAATTGGCATCACTTATTTCTTGCTTTAAACCATATTTATAAGCCAATGCTTCACTTCTTTTGGCAAATTTTAAAGCCAACAAACTGTTGCCCTTTTCCAAATAAATATCTGATAAAGAATTGAGGTAGATACATATTGGATAATAATCCTCTATTTTTTCCAGGATATGGACAGCCTCATTAATCTTAATCTCGGCCATCTCAGTTAACCCTTTTTGGGCATTCACAAGTCCAATATTTCCTAAATTATACGCTTTGCCTAATTCATAATTAAGCTTATCGAAAATCTCTCCAGAGGTCAAAAAGTATACTAACGCCGAATCCAATAATCCATCATTGATATATTCATCCCCAAGATTGAGCATTGCAGAGGCCACATTCAATGAATCACTCTCTTCAATTAATATATCAATACCTTTTTTATAATAATTCACTGCGTCATCATGACTCTCCATCACAGAATAGATATCTGCAATCGTAATTTGTGTTAATCCAAAGTCTCTTTTTAACCCATGAGATAACGCAACTTCAGAAGCTGTAAATAAAGCTTCAAGTGCCTCTGCAAGATTCCCCTTTAATTTTTGAGCCCGTCCTATTTGGAGGTATCCAGAAATGATATAGCTTATAGAATCTAAACTTAGAGCTTCGCTTACGAGCTGATTACTATAATAAAGTTTATCGTCTGGATTATTGTGTTCATCAGATAGCTGTTTTAACACAACCAATCTTTTGGATAGATTAGTTTGTTCATTCACTAATACTGTGGCAAGACTATCTAATTGATCAATATTATACCCAAATAATGCTATTGGTATCACTGAACACACAACTACTAAATGGAAGAAGACTCTACCTATCATGATAACCAATAGAAGTACCTTGTCTTGTTAATTCTTTATGACAATTTTTGGATCAATTACAAAAGAACCCTTTCCCTTTACTTTAAACTTAATAGAGTATTTCTCAGATTGACCAACAGCCCCAGCCACTACCGTACCTCTAATGACATCACCTTGTCTATTGATCTTCTCTTTTCTAAATAGATTGCGGCCTCTTTCATATTTCATATTGATCAATTCTAATTCCCTCGGATTTTCGTCAACTGCATTAATCTCCCACTTAACCTCATCTCCCAAACGGACCTCTATACTGAAGTCTTCGTTTGATACATTGTCTGGCTGACCAAAATCGCAAGTTTCTTCTACATTGCTTTTTTTGATCTCCGCAGTATTTACATTTAAGATAATCGTATGAGTAGTCTGACTAAAGCCCTCTTTAACTGAAGAGCAAAATAATAACCCGAGTAAACAATAGGATAGTAATTTCATTTTTGATTGATTGTATATTATGAGTGATAATTAAAGATACTCTTTATTAATAGATAGTAAAGTGCGCAATTCTAAATTAAACAAATCATAAAACCAATCCTTAGCTTGGAGCAATTGCTACGAAGCCTCATTTTTGTGATATGAGAGCTATTATTATCCTGTTATTATTTTACACCGTTGGCTTATCAAGTCAAGATGACTTGATATATGATGACTTTGTATATATGCCTCATATCAAAAGTGTTAAGTTTCATCATGTCGGACTATTAACCTCAACACCGATACTTGATTTGAACTCAAGAGGCCAATTGATATTAAGATTTGACGATATACTCGGAGGAGATATTGACTATAACTATAAAATCATACACTGCGATAAAGATTGGAATCAATCCCAGTTAGACGAGTTAGAATACATCAGTGGGTTCAATGATGAAGAAATCGATACATGGTCCTACTCTAATGGAACTCAAATTGATTATACCCAATATGAACTTCGCATCCCTAACGAAGATGTACAACCCACGCTCAGTGGTAATTATCTGCTCGTTGTCTACGAAGATGATACTAAAGATCTCATATTGAGCAGAAGATTTATGGTGGTCGAAGGACAAGTAAAAGTCGAGGCAGAAGTGCGTCGAGCCGCAGTAGCCAATAAGATAAAAAGCCATCATCAAATTACCTTAAGTATCAACTTTGAGGATTATGATATCCCCAATCCTCAAAGAGAGGTATTCATTTCCATATTGCAAAATGGTCGCTGGGATAATGCCATAAACAATGTGCAACCCATTTTCGTATCAGGGTTTAATATGCAATTTGATATCGCCAATAGATTAATATTCGGTGGCGGTAAAGAATTCAGATTTGCTGATCTAAGAAGTATCCGATATCCAGGATATGGGGTCAACTCGATAGATCGACATAAAGATCATATTGATGTCCTATTAGCCTTGGATAAAAGCAGGTATAACAGTCTTTTGTTTGATTATGATGATCTCAATGGCAATTTTGTTATAGAAAACAAAGATCAATCAGATGACGAATTAACTGGTCAGTATGTGGATACTCATTTCACCCTTCTTGATAAAAATCCTAATCTGCAAGATGATGTTTATGTGATAGGTAAATTCACCGATTGGCAATGCTTAAGTGAGAATAGACTTGTGTATGACACCACATATCAGAGCTATATAGGTTCCCTCCTTCTCAAGCAGGGCTACTATGATTATCAGTATGTACGTAAAAATAAAGAAGGGGTGATCGATTATGACCACTATGAAGGAAATCTCTTTGACACCGAGAATGACTATATGATATTAGTCTATTATCGATCTTTTAATAATAGATATGATAGATTGATAGGGGCGAGAGTGATATCTTCTCAATTTTAGTGTAACTCTCTTATGATAATTAGTGTCATTTATCTATGATAGCGCATTTTTCATATAAATAGTTATTCAACCTTCTGTGTTAAACCTACTTTTATTGCTCTGATAATTTATCTAATTATGAAAAAAACAAGTCTCTACTTATTATTAGTTCTTTTTACTGCACAATCGTCAATTGCTCAAGAAGAATGGTCACTCAATAAATGCATACAATATGCTGTTGAAAACAGCTTTGATATGTATCAATCCAATATCGATATTAGGAGAGCCGAAATAAATACAGAACAGAGTGAAAATCAACGCTTGCCAAGTCTTAATGCTGGCACTAATGCGTCGTGGAATTTTGGTCGATCTATAGATCCAACCAGTAATGAATTTATCACCACAACATTTTTCTCTAATGGGTACTCTTTGAATACTGGAATATCTCTATATGAAGGAGGACGAATTAAAAATGGTATCAAGCAAAGTGAGGCACTCGAAAAAGTCTCAGAGGCAGGGCGAGACGGAATGATCAATCTGATCACTATTAACACAGTTAGTGCGTTTTTTGAAATCTTATTCGCTGAAGACAACCTTCAAAATGTATCTGTTCAGCTGAAGTCTATTCAAGATCAGATAGATCAGATGAATAAATTAGTTGAGGCTGGGAGTAGAGCAAAATTTGAATTATATGACCTTGAGGCACAACTGGCCACATCAGAACAGGATCACACAATAGCACAAAATCGCATAGACTTAGCTTACCTAAATCTTAAAGCGATACTCAATTTACCTTCAGACTTTGACATGACTCTTAAAAAGCCTGATTTTGAGCAAGGAGTTTATAGTAATCTTGATTTAATTTCAATAGAGGAGGCATATGAGAGAGCCATAGAATTTCAACCATTGTCAAGACAATTAGATCATCAGATAGAAGCAGCTTCAATTGGTATAGATCTAGCTAAGTCAGCTTATTATCCCACTGTAGGTTTTGGTGGAAGTTTAGCTACCAATTTTAGTAACCAAGCCAAATTAATTGATGGATTCAGCACACAACTTATTAATTCTGATGTATTGATTAATAATCAACCTGCTGTTATCTCAGCAGAACAGTCTATACCAATACTATCTAATAGCCCTTATGGGACCCAGATAAGCGATAACTTTGGTTATGGATTTGGATTTAACTTGAGCATCCCAATCTATAATAGAGGAGCCACAAAGGCTAACGTGCATCGCGCTCAATTAGATCTTGAAAACCTACAAACTGAGAAAAGTAAAACTAATGTAAATCTCAAAAATGACTTGATGCAGCTTATCACAGATGCTAAAGCTGCAAGAAGAAGTCTTGAGGCATCCGAAAAAACCTTAAAGGCCAGAGAAGTGGCCTATGCTAATGCTCAAAAAAGATATGATTTAGGAGCTATTAACTCTTATGAATATATCAGTATACAAGATCAAGTCAATACTGCTAAGACTAATTTCTTGCTTTCTAAGTATGATTATATATTAAAGGTCAAACTATTGGATTACTTTCAAGGATATCCCGTAGGTTTGGATTAGTAAAATATAGATCTCAAATACAAAACGAATGGCTAAGAAAAAAAAGTCGGGAAGGAGAAAATGGTTAATTCTCATTCTGTTACTGATCATTGCTGCTATAGCAGCCTATGTTTTCTACAAGAAACAAACTGCTCCAAAAGGAGAAGAAGTTGAAACCGCCTCTACAGAAATTAGGACGATAAAAGAAACCGTATCTGCTAGTGGACGTATATATCCAGAGACAGAAGTGATCATCAGCTCAGATGTATCAGGAGAGATCGTCGAATTATATGTCGAGGAAGGTGATTCTGTAGTACTTGGTCAAACATTGCTTAGGATAGATCCAGAAGCGTATATGTCTACTGTAGAAAGAGGTGAGGCCAATTTGAATAATGCTAAATCGAATCTATCTACATCTAAAGCTCAAATCGAAACCAATAGAGCTCAAAAAGTAGAATTAGAAACAAATCTCAAACAAGCCATGAGAGTACATGATCGTAACAAAGAATTGTTTAGCGATGGTGTTATCTCTCAGGTTCAATTCGACGAAAGCTTAGCGCAAGTAGAATCCCTGCAAGCCAGTATATCATCGGCAGAGGCCGGCATACGTGCAGCCACTGAAAGTGCTAAAGCTGCTGAATATACAGTCCTTAGTTCTGAAGCTTCTTTAAAAGAGATGCGGACTAATCTAAAAAGGACTACTATAAAAGCCCCTACAGCTGGTGTCATATCAAGTCTCTCAGTAGAAAAAGGTGAGAGGGTGGTTGGAACCGCTCAGATGGCAGGTACCGAAATAATGCGTATCTCAGATCTATCAACTATGGAAGCACAGGTAGAGGTCACTGAAAATGATATATTGAAAGTAGCTCTTGGTGATATGACAAGCATCGAAGTTGATGCATATATTGATAGAAAATTTGATGGAGTAGTAACAGAAATAGCTAATTCAGCGGCTAATGTAGCATCGGGTACCAGCGCAAGTCTTAATACCGATCAGGTCACCAACTTTATCGTTAAAATAAGACTCAACACAGCTTCTTATCAAGATCTGTTATCCAGTCAATCCGGACACAAATATCCGTTCAGACCTGGTATGTCTGCATCTGTTGATATCATCACAGATGTCAAGGAAGATGTCTTAGCTGTCCCAATCCAAGCCGTATCGATGAGGGACATAAGTGGAGAAAAGGAAGATGAAAAGTTTCAGGAAGTAGTATTCTTATATGAAGCTGATTCAGCACGAATGGTTCATGTCACTACAGGAATTCAAGATGATGAATTTATCCATATCACAGAAGGTCTTGAAAAAGATATAGAAATCGTTTCTGGACCCTATTCTGCTCTTTCCAAGATACTAAAAAATGGAACCGAATTGAGGATGAAAGAAGATGATAAGTCAAAAGAAGAGTAAGCAAGCATTAATCATATTTGTTAGAGTTCCCGAGTTAGGAAAAGTTAAAACGAGATTAGCACATGATGTCGGGGACCATAAGGCATTAGCCATATACAAAGCATTATTAGCGCATACTCGCAAGATCGCATTATCAATTGATGCTGATAGGTATTTATACTATCACAACGCTATAGCCAATGATGATTGGTCTGATATAGACTTTATCAAAAAAGTACAAATATCTGGAGACCTGGGAGACAAACTAAAACAGGCATTCAGCTATGTCAGTCAACGTTCAGAAAAAGTCATTGTCATAGGCAGCGACTGCGCACAGCTGCAATCCGATCATATCAATCAATCCTTTAGCAAGCTGGATGATCACGACACTGTAATAGGCCCTTCACTCGATGGTGGATATTATTTATTAGGCACCAAAGATTATCAAGCCGAAATATTTGAAAATATAGAGTGGAGTACCGATAAAGTATATCATCAGACAATAGCTAAAATTCAACATTCTAATCTAAGCGTAGGCCATGTGGAGGCTTTATCCGATATAGACCATAAAGCAGACTGGGATCAATATGGATGGCCATTGTAGCAGCTATTATATCTGCTTTCTTGGATTGTCCCGTATTAAGTATACTCCAATGATGATAATTAATAAAGAAATGAAATGCCACATACCTAATACTTCTCCATCAAAAAAGCCCCAAACTAATGCTACAATCGGAATTAGATATGCCACAGAAGACGCAAAGAGTGCATTAGTATCCTGTACCAATTGATAAAAGATATATAAGCAAAATACCGTACTGATAACAGCTAAAAAAGTAAGATACATCACTGCATATATCGCATAAGGATGGCTCACTACCTTAGTAGGAATATCGCTAAATGGTATAATTAACCAGAATGGCATACCTACTAAAAAAAAAGATAGTGTACTCAACCTAAGTGGTGTAACATCGGTAAAATATTCTTTGACTATATTAACATTGGCACCATAAAACACACTACCTAAGATGATAAGAGACCCATAGGCTATCTGACCACCTAAATCATCTGTAGAAGCATCTATAGCTATTAATCCAACAGCTCCAATAAACCCTAACGCTATACCAGAGACTTGTCTAATAGTTATTGTACTTTTAAAAAAAACCATACCTATGATAAGGGCAAATATGGGTGTAGTACTATTTAATATACCGGCTATTGCACTACCTATTTGTGTTTGAGCAGTGGCAAATAAGACTGCTGGGATAGCACTCCCCGAAAGGGCTACCACCATATACAACTTCCACCTATGCCACTCGTGATCACTCCAATACTTAATAAAAAATGGCGTGAATGCGAGACCAGATATAGCCACCCTCAATATAGCCACTTCTACAGGGCTAAAAACAATAAGAGATTTCTTGATTAAAATAAACGAAGTGCCCCATATGACACTTAGGAAAATCAATGTCAACCAACTTTTTAAAACAGTACTTTTTGGCATTAATCAGCCTGATTAGCATGGTCCAAGACTGACTGCCAGACTCTAAAGAGATTTTTATAACATATCTTTTCAATGTCTTTTTCTGTATAGCCTCTATCCAAAAGTTCTTTGATCAAATTAGGGTATTGAGAAACGTCCTTTAGGCCAGTAGGTAGAGAATCACCTACTCCATCAAAATCAGAACCAAAACCCACATGATCAATGCCAGCCAATGCGACAACGTGGTCTATATGGTTGGCCACCATTTTTACATCTGAATATAAGCTGGGATGATCTTTTCTAAATTCTTCTATTATCTCATCTGCCCTATCGGATCCATAATCAACTCCTTCTTTTTGGAGTAGCATTGATAATTCTGCTCTTTGCTCATCTTGTTTTTTCCTTATTTCTCCATCTAAAAAAGTAGATCCAAAATTAATAGCTATCACTCCTCCTTTTTTTCCTAATAATCTAATCATGTCGTCATCCATATTCCTTTGAAAACCTGGAGTATATTTTCTACTTGATGAGTGAGAAGCGATCACTGGTACTTTTGATAATTCTATAGCTTGATAGTATGCATTATCGGAAACATGAGAGATATCAACCATGATCCCTACCCTATTCATCTCCATGATCACTTCTCGCCCAAAAGGACTCAAGCCACCCCAGGTATTGAGAGTATCATAGGAAGAGTCACATATCAAATTATCCTTGGCGTGAGTCAATGTGATATAACTGATCCCCCTCTCCTTGAAATAGGCTACATTGGATATATCGTCTTCTATCCCAGAACCATTCTCCATACCCATAGGTAAAGCCACCAATTTATTAGTAAATGCTTTTTTGCAATCATTGGGAGTACGGGCTATCATAAATTTATCAGAATGAACCTCTGCTATTCCTTCAATCATATTGATTAAAGTATCAGCCAATGCCTTAGATGCACCAGCTTGTTGTTGCTTGGCAGAAGGCAGGTAAATAGACATAAAAGGAGCATCTAATCCACCGGCTCTAGATCGTACAAAATCAAAATCCCCTTCATCCGTTTGGACAGGAATTCCCAAAAATTCTTTTTCTAATCTAAAATTTTTCACACTCAACTTGTATGGCAAATCAACATGACCATCAGTGATAATAAACTTTTGGGCCAACATATGGGCCTTTTCAGTATTTGTCATACTTATCTCTGAAACCACCTTTTTATTGGTCGAACAGGCCAAAATAAATACAGAAACCCACAAAAAACATAAGACTTTCATCGTATTCAATATATTGCTTTAATCACAAGATGACATTTTTTCAATGAATTTCATCCCGTAAGGACAATCAAAATATTCAGGGATATTTTTATTTCGTTCAAGAAGAAAATCAATAACATCTTTCAGACTATCAGAAGATATATGTTTTTCTATTTTTGCACCAACTAAGAATGATAAGATGTCAGAGGTAAAGCTTTTTTCAGGCACCAAATCTCAGTATCTCGCAGATAAAATATCTGATTATTATGGATATGACCTGTCAGAAATTGAAGTAAAACAATTCAGCGATGGTGAGATGCAACCTATCATCCAAGAATCGGTAAGGGGATCTTATGTATTCTTTATTCAGTCAACTTTCCCTCCTGCAGATAACCTGTTAGAGCTTATACTGTTAATTGATTCAGCTAAGAGAGCTTCTGCAAATTATATAACAGCTGTAATTCCTTACTTCGGATATGCGCGTCAAGATAGAAAAGATAAGCCTCGTGTACCGATATCTGCCAAAGTAATAGCCAAAATGTTAGAAGCCGCTGGCGCTAATAGAATTGTCACGATGGATCTCCATGCTGATCAAATACAAGGATTTTTTGATATTCCGGTAGATCATCTTAAGAGTAATGCCATATTCATACCTTATTTAGAGAAAATGGATCTCTCTAATACGATTTTTGCTTCTCCTGACGTAGGTGGGGTAAAAAGAGCAAGAAGTTTCTCCAAGCACTTTAAAAAGAACTTGGTCATCTGTGATAAAGAACGTGAGATTGCTAATAAAGTAAAAGCCATAAAAGTAATTGGGGACGTAAAAGGTAAAGATGTCATACTTATTGATGATCTTATAGATACTGCGGGCACCCTATGCAAAGCGGCTCAAGCAATGATAGATGAAGGAGCCAAAAGTGTAAGAGCGATATGTGCACATCCCGTTCTGTCCGGTAATGCCTATGAGAATATAGAAAAATCAGTCATGACAGAGGTCATCGTCACTGATACAATTCCTCTAAAGCAAGAGTCATCTAAAATAAAAGTTATTTCGTGTAGCAAATTATTTGCTCGAGCTATCAGAAATACCCATGAGTATAGATCTATATCTTCCCTATTTGTAGAAGATTAGAGGATTCTAAGCCTTTATAAATAACTTTTATATTCAGAAGATTTATACATTCATTTAAGATATCATCAGAGACTTGGGGTCCTTCCTCCATCCACTGGTAAATTAATACCATTAATAAAAGCTGCACTTGGGCTCGCTAAAAAAGCGATAGCAGCTCCTACTTCCAACGGATCAGCAAATCTCTTAATTGGAGTTGATTCTTTTAGTCGTTGTGCCATCTGCTCATAAGTGATGCCTTCTTTTTTGGCACGTGATTCGACCACTTCTCTTAAGCGATCTGTAGCAGTAAATCCTGGTAAAACATTATTAACCGTTATACCAAACTGTCCTAATTCATTAGACAAAGTCTTAGCCCAATTGGCAACGGCACCCCTTGTCGTATTTGACACTCCTAATCCAGTTATAGGAACCTTAACAGAGGTGGAAATAATATTTATAATTCTTCCATAGTTATCTTTTTTCATTCCTGGTACCAATAACTGGGTGAGTAATTGATTACATATCAGGTGATTATGAAATGCTTTAATAAAATCCTCCGTTTTGGCACTATAAACATCTCCTCCTGCAGGACCTCCAGTATTGTTAATCAATATGTGATAGTTTCTTTTTAAGCTCAGTCCCCTTACTTTCTTTTGTAAGTCAGTACTATCAGAGAAGTCTGCGACTAAAAAATCATGATCTTGTCCTTTAGGGATGTCCATATCCATTTCCTTAATAATACTGGACATTTTTTCAGGACTTCTCGAGACAAGAGTAATATTGGCTCCAAGAGCTGCTAACTGAACAGCTGCTGCTTTACCTATACCCTTTGAACTACCGCAAACCAATGCATTTTTACCATATAAACTGAGATCCATAATATTTATCTAAGTTGCTGTACTACAAATAAACAGAAGTGGTCATTAAAATCCATACCTATTCTGTTATTTTGGCCCATTATTATTGAAGTCCGTCAAGAATAAATTTGAAGAGACACAAAAAAACATATTTTATTTCGGATGTGCATCTCGGCTATGATGCGACTCTTAGTTCTGATCAAAGAGAAAAACTATTAGTCAGATGGCTCAAAAGTATTCAACCCGAAGCTCAGTGTTTATACATTCTTGGCGATCTATTTGATTATTGGTACGAGTATAAAACCGTCATACCAAAGGGTTATATTCAGTTATTCGCAGTCTTGTCTGAATTTGTCGAATCGGGTATTGAGATTCATTATTTAAAGGGTAATCATGACTTATGGCATTTTGGATATCTCAATCAATACATCGGGCTTCACTTACATGATGGACCTATAACCATATCAATAGACGATAAAAAGATGTTTTTGGCTCACGGAGATGGATTAGGTAAAGGAGACTTCGGTTATAAAATCATAAAATCCATTCTTACCAATAGCATATGTCAAAAAATATTCTCACTAATACATCCAAGTATAGGTCTACCTTTAATGAAAATAATGAGCCAGTTGAGTCGTGACAATCATGTCTCTTCTAACCCCATTGACTCTAATCAATCCCAAATAGACTATAGTCAGTCTCTATATCAACAAGACAAAGGGGTTTCCTTTTTTATAATGGGTCATAGACATGCCCCAATTATACATAATCTATCGGATGAAAATTGCACTTATATAAATTTGGGTGATTGGATTACGCATTTCACCTATTTAGTATGGGATGGTTCCGATATGAAACTAAAACAGGTAGATATAAAAAAAGCTAAAGAAATCAATCGTTAGCCTTTTATTAATCTAATCGGTTATCGCACCGCTTATACTTTCATAATATCTTTCTCCTTAGCTTCGAGTACTGCCTCAATTTTAACGGTATAATCTTTTACCATGGCATCCACTTGACCTTCCTTCTTTTTGCCTGCATCCTCAGGATATCCATCTTTGACTTCCTTTTTAATAAAATCGATCATTTTATGCCTTCCATTTCTAAGACTAATTTTAGCCTCTTCAGACAAAACTTTACACTGCTTTACGAGATCTTTTCTCCTCTCCTCTGTCAACGGAGGTATGCTAATTCTGATAAATTCGCCATCGTTCATGGGGGTGAGTCCAAGATTGGCTTGAAATATAGCTTGCTCAATAAGTCCTAACATTTTCTTTTCCCAGGGTTGTATTGCCAAGGTGCGTGAGTCTGGTGTAGAAATATTAGCAACCTGAGCCAAAGGTGTTGGCATATCATAATAATCCACCTTGATACCGTTGAGCATTGATGGCATCGCTTTGCCCGCTCTAATTTTAAGCAATTCTTCTTTTAATCGGTCTAATGCTTTTTCAAATGAATCTTTCCCTTCATTGATTGCATCTTCTATATTCTGTACCATTTTATTTAACTATACATTTTTACTAAAACAGCACCAATTATACTAAAAGTTTCGAATAGGACTTAGAATTTAATTGAGTCTTTCCTTCCATCAAGAATCTATCAACTTCTATAGCCGCTTCTCTACCTTCACTTATAGCCCATACCACAAGAGACTGGCCTCTTCTCATATCTCCTGCACTAAACACTTTATCAACGCTGGATTTGTAATTAGTATCTGCCACATTTCCTCTATCTGTTAAGTCTACTTTCAACTGACTCAATAGCCCTTCATGTTGAGGATGGACAAATCCTACTGCGAGCAATGCTAATTCACAATCTATCACTCTCTCGGATCCTTCAATTTCTCTAAAGGTTGATCTTTGTAAGTCATTATCAAAATACCACTCTATATCTACTAATTTCAACCCCTTCAGGTTGCCTTTATCATCTCCTATAAATTCTTTAGTAAGAATGGCCCACTGACGGTCACAGCCTTCCTCATGAGAAGTGGACGTTCTCAACTCCATAGGCCAAAGTGGCCACGGTGTGCTCTCATCACGACTCGATGGAGGTTTGGCCAGCAGCTCGATTTGAGTTACAGATTTGGCATTATGACGATTTGATGTCCCTACACAATCAGCACCAGTATCTCCACCACCTATAACAACGACATTCTTGTCGGTTGCCAGTATTTCGTCTAAGTCAAAAGAAGTTTGACCTCCTACCCTTCTATTGCTCTGCTCTAAGAAGTCCATCGCAAAATGGACACCTTTTAGATCACGACCTGGTATAGGCAAATCTCGAGGTATAGTGCTTCCTCCACATAATACTACTGCATCATAATCTGCTATAAGTTCATCTGCACTTATATCCTGACCTACATTAGTATTTACTTTTATTTCTACTCCAGATCGTTCCATGATCTGGACTCTTCGCTCCACCACCCATTTTTCTAATTTGAAATCTGGAATACCATATTGAAGCAATCCTCCCACTTTATCATTTCGTTCAAATAGAGTAACGTGATGTCCCGCCTTATTGAGTTGATCTGCTGCAGCCAATCCTGCTGGACCACTACCTACAACAGCAACCTTTTTACCTGTCCTTTGAATATCCAAATTTGGCTGCACCCAACCTTCCTCATAAGCCTTTTCTGCTATAGACTTCTCAATATGTTCTATAGTGACAGGATCACTATTTATGCCTAATACACATGCTTTCTCACAAGGAGCCGGACAAATTCTTCCGGTGAATTCAGGAAAGTTGTTAGTGTCGCTTAGTATGTCATACGCCTTCTCCCAATTTCCTTTGTATACCGCGTCATTAAAGTCAGGAATAACATTACCTAAAGGGCAACCATTATGACAAAATGGGATACCACAATCCATACACCTTGATGCTTGATCCAAGGTTTTCTCCTCAGCAAATTCCACATAAATCTCTTTGTAGTCATTAACTCTACTTTCTGGGTTTCTTTTGCCTGGCAAATCCCGCCCATGCTTCATGAATCCTTTTATATCTCCCATCTTTTCTTCTTATACAGTTACTAATTCTTTCTCCTTAGCCATCTCAGCAAGCACTCGCTTATATTCCGTTGGCATAATTTTAATAAAATTGGACTTTTGAATCTCCCATTCTTGGAGGATTTCTAAGGCACGTTGACTTCCAGTATAGTTGAAATGATTTCTGATCAACTGCCTTAAGTTCTTTCGATCTTTTTGATCAAGACTTTCTAAAGCTACCATCTCGGGGTTCACAAAATTTTCCACAGAATCCGATTCATTATAAATATATGCCACTCCTCCACTCATGCCTGCACCAAAATTTCTACCTATAGAGCCCAAAACAACAACTTGTCCACCTGTCATATATTCACATCCATGGGCGCCAAGCCCTTCTACTACAGCAGTTGCACCACTATTCCTTACGGCAAATCTTTCTCCAGCTACACCCTTTATGTATGCTTCTCCCGAAGTAGCACCGTATAATGCAACATTACCGATGATTATATTTTCATGTGGTATAAAGGTGCTATCTCGATCAGGAATTATAATCAACTTTGCTCCACTAAGTCCTTTCCCAAAATAATCATTAGAGTCACCTTCTAAAGTGAATGTTAATCCTTTTGCAGCAAATGCACCGAAGCTTTGTCCTGCAGATCCTCTAAATCTGAAATTTATAGAATCCTCATCGAGTCCTTTACTACCATACTTCAATGAAATCTCATTAGACAACATAGCCCCTACTGCTCTGTCTGTACTGATAACAGGGAAAGTGCTCTGAATAGTTATTTTTTCTTCAAGAGCCAGTTTGGCATATTCTATAAGTGATCTATCTAAAACATTTCCTAATTCATGATCCTGCTTTACACTGTTAAAATTGTCAATTTGGTCTGACAGTGGATCTCGAAACAAAATTGGACTTAAGTCAAGATTTTCTAATTTCCAATGTCCCTTGTCTTCCCTTACTTTCAGTAAGTCACTTCTACCTACCATTTCATTAATAGTTCTGAAACCTAACTCCGCCATAATTTCTCTGAGATCTTGTGCCAAAAAGTGAAAGAAATTAACCACGTGATCTACTTTTCCGTCAAATTTCTTTCTCAGGTCTGGATCTTGAGTAGCTATCCCAACGGGACAAGTATTCAAATGACACTTCCTCATGAGAATGCAACCCTCCACTACTAATGCAGCTGTCGCAACTCCCCACTCTTCTGCTCCTAATAACGTGGCAATGGCCATATCTCGACCCGTACGGATCTGCCCATCAGCCTGTAGCACTACCCGATTTCTTATTTTGTTTTGAATCAAGGTCTGATGTGTCTCTGCCAAACCTAACTCCCAAGGTAATCCGGCATATCGTATAGAACTCCATGGAGAAGCCCCTGTACCCCCATCATGTCCTGCTATCAATATATGATCAGCTTTACCTTTAGCCACGCCAGATGCTATTATCCCAACACCCGCCTTAGACACCAATTTTACACTAATTCGGGCTTTTCTATTCGCATTTTTCAAATCGAATATCAATTGGGCTAAATCTTCAATCGAATAGATATCATGGTGTGGCGGAGGAGATATCAACCCTACACCTGGAGTAGAGTGACGTACCTTAGCGATCCACTTATCCACCTTATGACCTGGTAGCTGGCCACCTTCTCCCGGTTTCGCTCCTTGCGCCATCTTAATTTGTAATTCTATAGCATTCGTGAGATAATTGATTGTCACGCCAAATCGTCCCGATGCTACTTGCTTGATAGCCGACCTCTCCCAATCGCCATTCTCCAATTTTTTAAATCTCACCTCATCTTCTCCCCCTTCTCCACTATTAGATTTACCACCTATTCTATTCATCGCCTTAGCCAACGTGGTATGTGCCTCATGCGAAATGGAGCCAAATGACATCGCTCCAGTGGCAAATCGTTTTAAAATTTCTTCTACAGGTTCAACCTCTTCTATTGGAATTGATTTACTACCCTTAAACTCAAAAAGACTCCTTAGAGTACAAGCCTTTTCTTGTTGATTATTAATGGCTTGAGCGAACTTCTGATAAACTTTATAATCATTCGTCTTTGTCGAATGCTGCAATAGATGCACGGTCGCTGGGTTAAATAAATGATACTCCCCCCTGCGCTTCCATTGATAGACCCCTAAGTCTATCAATTCATCCTCCATTTCGTCATCGAATGCCACAGTATGCTTTGTCAAAGCCTCTTTAGCTAACATGTCAAATGTCATCCCCTCTATACGTGATACAGTACCTTTAAAACATTTATTGACTACTTCAGATGATATACCCAATGCTTCAAATGCCTGAGCCCCACGATATGACGCTACCGTCGAGATACCTAATTTTGACATAATCTTGAGCAGTCCTTTGTTAACAGCTTTGATATATATCGATTTATATTTCTGGACTACTATATTGGAGTCTAACTTTCCTTGGTCAAATAGCTTTTCAATACTCTCAAAACTCAATTCTGGGAAAATTGCATCAGCACCATATCCTATTAGTGTAGCAAAATGATGCGTCTCTAAAACATCTCCACCACGAATTATAAGCGAAGCTTTTTGCCTTAACCCTTTTTCTACTAAAAAATGATGTACCGCTCCACAAGTGAGTAATGAAGGGACCGCAACATCTGTTTTGGATAGCGTTTTAATATTATCAAAAATCAATAGATTGTAACCCTCAGATATTGCAGCTTCTGCTTGATTACAGATGTCATCTATTTTTAACTCTAATGCTCCGGGTTGATATGCCCTATTGAAAGTACAATCGATAGTCTTGGATGAATAGCCATCTATATCAACATACTTAAGCTTGTTGAAACTCTTGTTATCGAGAACTGGACTCTCGATTCGTATAAAATTAACCGAATTAGTATTTACTTTCAGTACATTATTGCTACTTCCTAATACAGTCTTAAGTGTCATATATTCCGATTCTCTAAGAGAATCTATAGGAGGATTAGTCACCTGAGCAAATTGTTGTCTAAAATAGGTTGATATGTGCTGAGCATATCTCGACAGAACAGCTAAAGGCACATCCGCTCCCATAGATCCTATAGGATCTTTGAAACTACTCAACATGCCTTCTAATATCAGCTCCTCATCCTCTAACGTATAGCCAAATGCGGTCTGCCTTTTCACCAGTGGTATGGATGATTTTTTCTCATCACTGATCTTAGCATTAATTGTATCAATATGTATTTTAGATTCCTCTAACCAAGTTCCATATGGTAGTCGGTTACATATGACATTTTTAAGTTCCTCATCTCCAATTACCCTTTTTTCGTCTAAGTCTGCTATTAGTATCTTACCAGGCTCAAGACGACCTTTAGTTACAATATTATCTGCGTCAATCGGAATAACTCCTGTCTCAGATGCCAAAATGAGATTATTATCTTTAGTCACACAATATCTCGATGGCCTCAATCCATTTCGATCCAAGGTGCCCCCGACTAAAGTACCATCTGTAAAACACATACTTGCTGGACCATCCCAAGGTTCCATGAGCGCTTCATGATACTCGTAAAAATCTTTTTTGTAGCTCTCCATGTACTCCGCATTCTGCCATGCCTCTGGTATCATCATCATCATCGCATGAGGTATGCTTCGACCATCTGCAACTAAAAATTCTAAAACATTATCGAAAATTGACGAATCACTATTAGTAGGATTAAATAATGGAAACATCATATCCAATTCCTCTTTTGAAAAAGTCGAGCTCTCTATATCTTTCTCTTTCGCCCTCCACCAATTTTTATTACCCTCAATAGTGTTAATTTCTCCATTATGGGCAATTACTCTAAAAGGCTGGGCCAGTTTCCATCTCGGCACCGTGTTAGTAGAAAATCTTGAATGTACTAATGCCACCGCAGAAGTCAACAAATCATTTCTTAAGTCAAGATAATACTGTCTCACTTGTCCTGAGGTCAATTGACCTTTATAAATCATTGTTTTTGATGACAATGAACAAACATAAAAATCATGTCGAAATTCAGGAAATGCGCTCACCACTCGATGAGTACAGTACTTTCTTAAAATCAAAAGTTTTCTCTCGAGCTCTTTAACGCTCAAATTGTCTTTTGCCTGAAAGAAGAAATGGTAGATATCTGGTTCTGTAGATGCACTAGCTTCTCCCAAAAGACTACTTACAACTGGCACTTTCCTTTTACCTAATAATTGAAGTCCTAAATCTGCTGCTGAATTATCAACTATCGTATATATCTCTTCGAAATTTTTTCCTTTCGGCAAAAAGAATGCACCTACTCCATAATCTCCTGCTTTCGGCAATTCAAACGCTAAATGTTCGGACAGAAACAATTCATGTGGTATATGAAGCAATATGCCTGCTCCATCTCCACTTTCTGGATCACAGCCACATGCCCCTCTATGCTCCATGTTTTCTAACATGGTCAATGCATCAGAAACTAATTTGTGAGAGAATTTCTTCTCCAAATTGGCTATCATTCCTATTCCACAAGCATCACTCTCTAACTGAGGGACATATAAACCCCGATTATTTACCTTTTTCATGACAACAACTACTTTAACAATTAAAACTCATATTCGGCTGTCATGTCATAATTTCATTTTTCACGATTAATTGAAGTTCATAAGTCAAAATGATTTCTGAACTAATATTTTGGCAATTAAATGGAACATGACGATTCCGAACTTGACAAAGTACTTCATTTTGTCTATTCAATTCAAGGTGGAATAGTTGAAAATTATTCAGAATGATTTTAGACTACAAGAAAGTTGATGAATTAGACTGCGATTGCAGGTTGAGAGATAGATGTTTCGGCTTTCTGATTCTCTATTTTAGGCGTACTCACTTTCTTTATTGTGAAGTAAAAAGTAGTTCCCCCATCACTATTGGTATCGGCCCAAATTTTACCTTCATGCTTTTCAACAATCTTTTGGCAAAGAGAAAGACCGAGCCCAGTTCCAGAATAATCTTTCTTATTGTTTAATTGTACGAACGGTTCAAATATTTTCTCCTTAAATTCTTTGTCTAAGCCAATCCCATTATCCTTTACTTTAAATAACCATTCTTTAGGCCATTCTTCACAGCAAACACGTACTCTCGGGCATTCATTTGGCTTGACAAACTTTAATGCATTGGCAATTAAATTCTGAAATACCTGTCTAAGTTTGAGTGGGTCCCCAATCAAAGAATCCGGAATATTAATTAATTGTATTTCGGCTTTTTTCTCTTTGATATTGGTATCAAGATTTCTAATGACTTTTTCTAGAAGTGCGTGAGTATCGATATTAGTAAGATTAAGCTTCAAAGAATTTACTTCTGAATAACTTAATAAGTCGTTGACCAAATCAAACATATCTTTTGCCGAAGCAATCGAAAGATCTAAATAATCTTTTTGGCTCCCATCCAAAGAAGCATATACTCCTCTCTTTAATAAACCTAAGAAGCTAGTTATAGTCCTTATGGGAGATTTTAAATCGTGTGAAGCTATATGAGCAAACTGTTGAAGTTGTATGTTCGATTCTATATACTTTTCTAATTCTGCATTTTTGCTCTCCAAAATCTTTTCGGCGATTACCAGTTCTTCATTTTTATCCTTGAGTGACTCATTTGACTTTTTTCTTTTTAGGTTAGAATATATTAGCAAGCCGGCCATAATGGTTAGCAATCCTAAACCAGCGAGCAATCCATTCTGTCGAGAGCTCGCTCTTTGTAGTTTATACTTATAATCTAACTCTTTAATTTTGTCTGCTACTTCTTGTTCTTTCTTCGACTTTTCTAGAGCGTATCTAACCTGTTGTACAGCTACGTCCTTTGTCTTTTGATGATTTAATAATGCTGCAGATTGCTTGTTCTCAATATCCTTGTAATAAAATGCTCTTTCAAAATCTCCAATTTGAGAAGCACATGTCGCCATCAGATTACTGGCATGAACTAATATTTCTTTATCCTCCTTTTGGTTAGCCCACTTAAATGAAGATTTAATAAGCTCTTCTGATTCCGATTTCCTCCCAACTTTGGCAAACAATTCACCCAATTGTAAATTGGCCTTGATTTCTAGCTTTTTAATAGAACTTTTTTGTGCTTCTTCTTTTGCCTTTAGCGCAAAATCAATGGCTCTATCCTCCGCATTTTTCTGAGCATAAATCTTACTCTTGTAGAGATACGTAATGGATAAATCAGGAAAATTTCCTAAAACTTCTATTATCGAGATAACCTCATCAAATATTTCCTCTGATCTTAAAAAATCATCTTGTTCATACTCGATGATACCCAACATATTAAGAGGTTTAATCAAAAATTGATTGTTTTTGATTTCATGTCTACGGTCAAGTATAGCCTCTATTATCTTACGAGACTCCTTATAATCATCAAGGATTAATTGTACTTCTGCAATATTAACAAGTGCCGCTGAACCAAAATCATAATTACCTTTTTCCTCATATAAATCAAAGGCTTTCTGAGCATATATGATACATTTTTCATATTGCGCTTGAGCCAAGTAAAGGTCAGAGAACCACAAATAGTTTAGCCCCAAGGCACTCATACCTTTATCCTTCAAGCTCAACAGATTTTCCTTAGCTTTCAATAAATACTCCTTAGATTCTTCATATTTGGCAAGATCCATTTCAATCTTACCCAACCTATTCAAAAGAATAGCGTAATGATATCCATTGTCCTGCTCTTTATAGTAGTCTAATATTTCCCAAATCATGTCTCGTGATTCAAGATTTTTCTCCAACATGAAGAGATAAAGACTATATCTAAATTTGACTTTTGCTACTAGCCTTTCATTTTCCTCTTTCTTTGCCAATGCAAGTGCCGTCTGCATGGAGGTTAAAGCAGAATTGAGATTATAATTCAGCTGAACTTTGCTAATTTCTATTAAGGTATTGATACTGTCTTCGGGAGAAGATGCATGTCTTAGGTCGCCATATAAACTATCTTCTTTGATAGACTGAGCTTCGCCTGCACCAATTATGATGAATGTGAAAAATAATAATAGAGTAGACGTTTTCATAGTGCTCAATTTGATAGCACACCTGAATTCTAGATACAAGGGTTACTTAATGATTGACTTAGCCTTAAAGTACCCTATATTTAAAGGTTATTTATTTGACAAAATATCTACATCTTGACCCCTATTGGTCTACAGATTTTTTACTTCGGAGAGTAATGATTGTATACTATCCTTAGCATCGCCAAAAAACATTTTAGTTTTCTCGTGGAAAAAGAGTTGATTTTGTATACCCGCATAACCTGGACTCATACTTCTTTTTAGGACTATAACATGTTTTGCATCCCAGACATTGAGTACTGGCATACCGTATATAGAACTCGTTGGATCGTCCACTGCTGCGGGATTAACGACATCATTAGCCCCTACTATAACAACTACATCTGTACTCGGCAGTGCAGCATTGGCATCATCCAAATCTAAGAGCTTAGGATATGGGACATCAGCTTCTGCGAGCAATACATTCATATGACCTGGCATCCGCCCTGCTACTGGATGTATTGCATACTTTACGTCAACACCATTTGCCTCAAGTGTGTCATCTAACTCTTTTAAAGCTTTTTGTGCTTGTGCAACAGCTAATCCATATCCAGGAACAAACATCACCGATTGAGAATAATATAGAAGTATAGAGGCGTCAACGGCACTTGTAGTTTTTGCAACTTGATCATCAGCTCCCTGAGCAGCCCCACCTGCAGCAGAAAATCCTCCTATTAATACATTGAAAAGTGAACGATTCATAGCTTGGCACATCAATACCGTTAAGATAGTACCTGATGCGCCGACAAGAATACCCCCAACTAACATCAAATTATTATCATAAATAAGACCTGCAGCTGCTGCTGATAATCCAGTAAAAGAGTTCAATAAAGAAATTACTACTGGCATATCCGCACCTCCAATTGGAGCAACAAAGGACCATCCATAAAAAAGACATAATACTAAAAATGCTATCAGCAATGTATTACTTGCATTAGTCATAGCTAGATAGGTGAACATGCCTAAGACAATTATCAGTAAGAATTGATTGATAATATTGTGCTTAGGCCAAGTTACTTGGCTGTCCCAGATCTTTCCATCTAATTTGAGATAGGCCAACATACTTCCCGTAAAGGCAACACATCCAATCAATAAAGCAAATAGAGAAATTACCTTGCCTCCCGTATCAAGAGATACGGTACTCAATTCTACAATAGACAATATAGCGGCACATGCTCCCCCTAATCCATTAAAAACGGACACCATTTGTGGCATATCTGTCATCTTAATTTTCTTGGCAACTAACCAGCCTATTGTTGCACCAAGCACAATGCCTCCTGCTATCCAAACATAATTTCCTTCTCCATCTATTCGATTATCACATAAACTGCCTGCTATTCCTATAGCCATACCTATAGCCGCCAGTGTATTACCTTTTCTTGCACTGTCAGGAGAGCTCAACAATCTTAAACCCCAAACAAATAAAATCGCACCAATTAAATAGGCGATATCAACTATAGTTGTGAATATCATATTCTCTTATTAAAGTGTTTTGTAAGATTCTCCTATTTCTTCTTTTTCTTAAACATTTCGAGCATCCTATCTGTCACAGCAAACCCTCCCACAACATTTATCATACCTAATGCAATAGCTATAGCGCCAAGTATTAATGAAAAGTAGTCATCAGATGCGGATCTCCTGATAAGTATGATTGCACCAATTATAATAACCCCACTTATGGCATTGGCCCCAGACATCAGAGGTGTATGAAGGACTGTTGGCACTTTAGAAATCACCTCAAATCCTAAGATCACTGTAAAGATCAGGAGGTAAATCAATAATAGATTATCACTTATGAATTGCATAAACTGGGTCATACTACGATTTTTTAGAAATGATGGATTTACTTAATATTTCATCTTCAGAATTCATGTCTATCGTCCCATCTCGGACTATATGTTTCAAAAAATTATGAATGTTATTGCCATATAAAGTGCTTGCATCTTGAGGCATCCTATTAGCCAAGTTAGAATCACCAATTATTTTTACTCCATTGTGATCAACAACCTTGTTGTCTTCACATATAGCACAATTACCTCCTGTAGAGGCGGCCAAATCAACAATAACGGATCCTGATTTCATAGCTTCGACAGTCTCCTTAGTTATCAATTTAGGTGCTGGTCTCCCTCTCAATTGGGCGGTGGTTACCACAATATCCGATGCTATCGCCTTCTCTTGGATTAACTGTGCCTGCCTCATTTTATATTCCTCTGTCTGCTCTACTGCATAACCGCCGGCATCTTTATCATCTGTAGCACCTTCTACTTCTACAAACTTAGCTCCTAAACTTTGTACTTCTTCTTTAACCGCGGCTCTGGTATCAAATGCTTCAACCATGGCTCCTAGCCTTCTGGCTGTAGCAATAGCTTGAAGTCCAGCTACCCCAGCACCGATAACCAACACTTTAGATGGTTTGATGCTTCCTGCAGCTGTAATCATCATTGGCATGTATCTCGGCATATATTGTAATGCTGACAATATAGATTGATAACCTGCTATGGATGCCATAGAAGACAACACATCCATGGACTGAGCCAATGAAGTTCTCGGAATCATATCAAGGCTAAAGACATTTAGATTTTTTGCTTGTAACCCCTCTCCAATCTTAGCATCATTAAAAGGAGCATATTGACCAATTATTATAGCACTATCCTTTACAGAATTATATTCTTGATCTGTGATATCCGGAGATATCTGAACTATGATATCTGCCCCTGACAGGATATCCTTACGAGATTTAATAGTAACTGATTCATAATCACTATCTCTAAAATAACTACCATCCCCTATTCCTGATTCAATCCATACTTCATCTAAAAACTTAAGAAGTTTAGTCACATTAGAAGGTACTATTGGAGAAATATCAGAGTTATTTTCTTTTAAATATGCTATTATCATTAGTACTTTATTAGAGTAGATATCGAAGATAATTAACCATTTTCTTTGGAAGCTTTTATTACAACAATTTTATCTAACTATTCTCAATTGACGAGTAATTACAGCAACAATTTCTATTTTAGCGATTGATGATGATTAAAACCAAAGAGAGATTAGCCAGAGTAAATGAGTTCATAGATATTAAAATGGGCTTCTTAGGAGCCATTTTTATGGGTTCTATTGTCTTTTGGATTAATCACGACCATGGTTGGGACCTTGCCCTTGTCGCTGGTCTCAAACAACTTTCATATACCTTATTTTTTGGAGGGCTTTTCCTCAAGATGGCGGAGAACATTGCTATTTCTCGCCAATCTAGAAGATGGGCTATTCTACTGGGTGGAGTGATCCCAATGTTCTGCACAGCATTCTTGACGTATATCGTTCATGCGTTTAAAGGAACCCCCGAACCCATACATAGTACTATACCAACTATTATTTTCGCTTGGATTAGTTTTACATTTTGGAGCTGGCACAAAACAAGATCCTAATATTCTCACACCTTATGACTTAATTTGGATTCCTTCCAGCTTTTAAGCGCTACCACATAGATGGTCTAATATCAATTGCGAATCACTATTAATTGTCCCTAATATTCCTCCTAACTTATAATTATCAAAGCCTAAAAAATAAGCGCCTTCTAATTCCCCCTTCCCAATAGGTGAATGTGGCAATCCATTTTCATCAACATATTGAGATATTTGAGGAAAGAATTCTTGAATCGCTGCCCTATAACCCGTTGCCAAAATAACTGACTGAATAGTAATCTCTTCTCCACCATTAAAAACAACACTTGATCGATTAAATCTTTCGATCCCTGGCTTGACCTTGATTTTTCCTGATTTTACTGCAGCCATCGTACCTATATCAACTATAGGTGTTTTTCCAGTTTCTCTCAATTGCTGTGCAGGGTGCATTGCACTAATCTTCAAGCCATATTTTTCTAAATTGCCGAAATAGATTTTCCTGATTTGCGAACCCAACCAATCTCCTAAACCAAAAGGCAGTTTCGCCAGTTGCTTAGAAGTCACTTGAACAGGCCGACCATTTAAGTCTCTTGGCACCACGCTTATTGGACTTCTGACTGATGCATATACCTCCACATCATGTTCACTCAAATCTAAACATAATTCAGCTCCAGTATTTCCAAAACCCACTACCAGCGTTTTCTTCCCAATGAAAGGTTCATAGTTTTTGTACTGTCTACTGTGTAATATTTCACCTTCAAACTCATTTTTACCCGGCCAATCTGGTATATGAGCTACTCTATTCACTCCAGTCGCAACAATAATATTCTTAGCTTGATAAGAATTACTATCTGTCAAGACCTGATAGTAACCATTTTCTTTGGATATAGATACTACCTGCTGTTTGTATATAGGTATAATATTGAAGTGCTCCATATAACCTTCAAAATATTGCACCAATTGATCTTTCGACACATAAGTGGGATACTCTTCAGGAAATGACATATGTGGCAAATGAGAAAATTGTTTGACCGTGTGCAGATGCAGTCTGTCATAATGATTTCTCCAAGCATTACCCGCATGATCTGATCCTTCTATCAAAGTGTAGTGGAGCCCAGCTTGAGATAAACGTCCGGCCATAGCAAGTCCTGCAGGACCTGCTCCTATTATTAAATTCTCCGTTTGCATGAATGCTTTATTGGTGCCACTTTTTTTCCTAACTAAATCGAAAGATGCGAATCATCACAATAAGGAGGAGTTTTGGTCAACTTGCATGTACAAATCGATACTTTTCGATCAGATTTTATCTCAAATTTTAGTGGCTTAATTTTGGTTCCATTGTGATATCCATTGCAGAATGGCTGATCTCTGCTATATCCACATTGACAGTATAGATAAGTACCAGCTTTTAATTCTTGCTTGAATGGTTCTGTACCTAAATTTTTTTCTTTTTTGAAATCCTTGTGTAGCTCACTATCTTCTTTTGGAGACTTTACAAATGGATACAATAAATGCGAGTACCATGGATCTTTGGGATCTTCTAATAGCCCGAATTTCTCTGGATAAGCGCGTGTAAATTTGGCTGTTCCAAACATTTGGTCCCACAATGAAAAAGTATTGCCAAAATTACCATTAGGGTCACTGACATTGTCTGCCATAGATGCGCCATGGTGCGAATAATGAAATGCTGGAGTTATAAAAATTCTCTCTATTACTGTAGCAATTGGACTCAGCCAGCTGTGTTTATATAGTATAGTGTCCCATGTCCATGTGCTGTGTGTACTGGTTACAACAATTTGCTTAAAGATTAAGCCAAAAATGACTGCTGGAGCTAAACCTAAGTAGGTACATATAGCGCCCCACCATAGATTTGGCATCAAAAGATAGTATACCCAAGAATTGCGATAACTGACCAATATACCCATATCTTCTGCAGCATGGTGGACTCTGTGGTGTTTCCATAGCCATTCGTTTTCATGAGCTGAGCGATGATACCAATATTGGGATATATCGTCTATCAAAAGATAAAATGGAATGCCTATCCACAAGGACCAAGAGCCTAAAGCATTTGAAAATTGTGGTAACAATGCATCTCCAATAAATACAATAGCAAGAACCTGAATAGTTTTAGTAAATGCCACCACAAAAAATCCCATTAATTCGAGTGTCCAGTCAGTTTTATCTCTGTGATCATTATGATAATGTCCTAATATTACCTCACCTGCTGCAAAAAAGAGTAATATTCCAATTACGGCATAAACGTCAATGTTCGGTATACTTAACCAATCCATAATATATGTTTTGTTTTATTCGACTAATTATTACTAATATAGTATAATCATACTAATTTTAAAAGATGAAAGGAAAAACTAAGCTCAAAATCATCAGAAAATCCATAGAACTCTTCAACCAATACGGATTTTCTAATATCAGCTTAGGGAAAATCGCTGATGAGCTAAAACTCAGTCCAGGTAATTTAACCTATCACTACAAAAAGAAAGATGATCTGATGAATGCGGTCTATTCTTACTTTCAATCGGAGATTAATAAAGTGACGCCTCAGGAAGAAATCTTTGCGGATTTACATATGATAGATATTCAAGCAGGGGCTTTTTACAATTTCCAAAAGCAATTCCAATTCTTTTATTTGGATTTATTAGAGATCGAAAGAGCATTTCCCACCATTGCCACAGCACATTATATACACATTGAGAAACAGATATCGAGATTATTAAGTGTTCTGATTTATAATGTAGGTCATGGATCATTAATTAAATACCGTACCCAAAAGGTATATAATCATCTGGCACGACAACTATGGATGACAAGTGTATACTGGATGTCGCAATCTATGATACGAGGTCAAAAACATAAAATGCAGGACCTCAAAGATGCTTTATGGTATCAGATTTATCCTCATCTCACCAATAAAGGATTGTCAGAATTGGCTGTTTTTAACAAAATTGGAAAATTTATATAAGTATTTATCTCCTTTGCAGAATCATATTTTACTAATTTCAGAATGTCAAAAATTATAATCGTATGGAAACCGCAGTTAAAATTTCTCACCGAACAGAGCAGATCTCACAAATTTTTAGAGCTCAACAAATTAATCAACATGTCATAGCACGCACAAGTGCCACCGAAAGAATAAAAAAACTAAAGAAGCTACATAAAGCAGTCTTAGATAATAAAGAAGCTATAAGGAAGGCATTATATGAAGACTTTAAAAAACATCCCAGCGAGGTGGATCTTACAGAAATCTATCCTGTAACAGGAGATATAAAACATACGATAAGTCATATCCAAAAGTGGATGAAACCTGAAAAAGTAGGTACTCCTATGGCCCTTATTGGTTCAAGCTCATGGATACATTATGAGCCAAAAGGGGTGTGCCTTATTATCTCTCCTTGGAATTTTCCAATTAATCTGACTTTTGGCCCCTTGGTTTCTGCTATCGCAGCAGGTAATTGTGTGATGGTCAAGCCATCTGAGCATACACCAGCCGCATCAGCCATTATGGGTAAAATACTTCGGGATATTTTTGATGACAACGAAGTAGCTCTGGTTGAAGGAGGAATTGAAACTTCTAAAGACTTATTGGATCTACCCTTTAATCATATATTTTTTACTGGTGCTCCTTCTGTTGGTAAAATTGTGATGGCAGCTGCAGCCAAAAACCTTACCTCTGTAACTCTTGAATTAGGTGGTAAATCTCCAACTATCGTAGATGAAACGGCCAATCTAAAAGCAGCAGCCAAAAGAATAGCTTGGGCCAAATGCATCAATAATGGGCAGATTTGCATTGCTCCAGACTACATATATGTACACGAGAGTAAAATGCAAGAACTCATCAAACAAATTGATTTGAACATCAAAAAAATGTATGGTGATAACATTGGCCAATCTGACTCCTACTGTCGGATTGTAAATAATAAACACTTCAATAGAGTAAAAAGCTACATGGATGATGCATTAGAAAATGATATTAAAATTGAAAGAGGTGGCAGTATGAATGGTGCTGAAGATTTTATAGAGCCAACAATAGTGTCCAATATCAATACAGAGATGGATCTCATGATGCACGAGATTTTTGGCCCTCTACTACCTATTGTAAGTTACACATCATTAGATGAAGTCATAAACAAGATAAATGAGAAAGAGAAACCACTCGCCCTATATATATACAGCAAGAAAAAGAAAAATATAAATCACATATTGAATAATACAAGAGCCGGAGGAACCTGTATAAATCACAGCGCCATTCACTTTTTCAATAATAACCTACCTTTTGGAGGAGTAAATAATAGTGGTATTGGCAAGGCACATGGAGAGTTTGGCTTTAAAGCGTTTTCCAATGCACGAGGAGTTTTGAAACAATGGTCTCCAATGAGTGCTATAGAAAACATGATGCCTCCTTACAATAATGTCAAACAAAAATTGATTGATCTAAGTATCAAATATTTTTAATGACAGTATCAACTGGCGCAAAGAAAGTCTTTATAGCCATAGTGATATTAGCCATATTAGGGTTGATTGCTTGGAGAATATTCAATCCCCCTGGACCCATTCTTGATGAGGTAGAAAACGCCGTACGAGATAGGGCCGCTAAAGATTGGGAGACTCTGGAAGCCCAAGTCCCTAAAAATGAGATGAATGAGGTGTACTTTGGAGACATGCATGTTCATACTGCATTTTCATTTGATGCTTATATAGGTGGAACTACGGCAAGACCTACTGATGCCTACAGATTTGCTCAAGGAGATGCGATAGATGTACTGGGGACTCCTGTTAAAATCGAGCGACCATTAGATTTTGCGGCTGTGACCGATCACTCCGAATACCTAGGTGAGCTCTATACTATCAACGAACCTTCAGCAGTCGGTCATAACACCTTACATCCTCGAGTTATCAGGGGAATAGGTGCAGATACGGCTAGACAAAACGAGTTTTTTCAAAAAATGGTTAGGAATACTGGTAATGAAGTCAAAAAACATCCTCGGTTTTTTAGAGGATATAAAACTACCATAAAAGCTTGGGATATAGCTATTAGTGCTGCTGAAGAACATTATATACCTGGCAAGTTTACCACATTTGCCGCATATGAATGGACTCTTGGTGTCAATCTCGCTCATGCACATAGAAATGTGTTTTTCAAGGATATGGTTTTGCCAGATTACCCCATTAGTGCCATAGAAGCTACTAATGAAGAACAATTGTGGCAATCACTTGACCAATTTAGATCGCAAGGTGCCACCGTAATGGCTGTGCCACATAATAGTAACCTCAGCGAAGGAACAGCATTTCCTACCACTCGTGTCGACGGCAGTCCTATTGATAGGGAATATGTCCAAATGAGAAACAAAAATGAACCATTAGTTGAGATACATCAAGCCAAAGGCAATTCGGAAGTATTTGCACAATTCTGGGAAAACGATGAATTTGCCAACTTTGAAAACTACAATCAAGGGACTCCAGAATTAAGAAATTATGTGCGACATGCATTAAAAAGAGGACTGGAGTATGAAGAAAAATTAGGAATTAATCCATACAAATATGGATTAATAGGCAGCACAGATACACATAATGCAACTCCTGGTAATACAGAGGAGACCGACGATTATATAGGCAATCACTGTCAGGTTGATTTAAGGCCAGAAACGCGTGTTCGTAGAGATTGGATCTTAGAACCCTCGGTCAAAACCTACAAAGCAGTCAATCCAGGAGGATTGATGGCTGTATGGGCTAGATCCAATACGCGATCTGACATATATGATAGCATGACTAAAAAAGAAACTTACGCCACTAGTGGCGGGAGGATCAAGCTACGGTTTTTTGGAGGATTTGATTTTAAGGATCATTATGATAGTTATGAGGACTTAGTAAAAGAAGGGTATGAACATGGCGTCAGCATGGGCAGTGACTTAGACTATGAGCTTTCTAATATCAGAGCTCCAAAATTTATAGTTTGGGCTTCAAAAGACGCTATGTCCGCCAAACTTGAAAGGATACAGATAATCAAAGGATGGTATAAAAATGAAGAGCTAAACGAGAAGGTATATGATATTGCTCTGTCCAACGGAAGAAGTCCTACTCTTCATAGTTCTGCACCTGATCTTGGTGATATAGTCGACTTATCTACGGGCGAAGTTGATCCAGACGCTGGAGATATAGAATTAAGCACTGTATGGACCGATCCAGATTTTGACCCCAATATTAGGAGCTTTTATTATGCCCGAGTATTAGAAGTAAAGACTCCTCGTTATAGTCTATGGGATGAAATAAAGCATGGAGTAAAATATCCTGACGAAGTACCTAAAACCATTAAAGAACGAGCATGGAGTTCTCCAATTTGGTATAGCCCAAAATAATAAAGACTGCTTCTACTAAAAATTTTAGCTTGATATAAACTTTATAACGATGACCATACTAAATACTCCTGCAGCAGCCTTTGACAACTTGGTAGATTATCCCTTTAAGGGTAACTACATGGATATAGGAGAGGGATTGACTATGCACTTCTTAGACGAAGGTGTATCTACTGGCCCTGTAGTATTGCTGTTGCATGGCGAACCTAGCTGGTCCTATTTATATCGCAAGATGATCCCTGTATTTGCCAAGCAAGGCTATCGGGTCCTAGCTCCTGACCTCATAGGGTTTGGTAAATCTTCTAAACCTGCAGAACAATCAGATTATACTTATGCTCGCCATATCTATTGGATGAGTACCTGGCTTATAGAATTAGGGATAACAGAGATTAACCTATTTTGTCAAGATTGGGGTGGTATGATAGGATTAAGATTGGTTGCTAAATATCCTAATCATTTTGCGCGAATTGTCGTTGCCAACACTGGTCTTTCGACGGGTGATCATACCTATCCCGAAGCATTTTTGCAATGGCAAAAGTTCAGTCAAACTGTTGATATTCTTCCAGTAGGGAAAATTTTACAGAACAGTACAGTGAGAAAGCTAAGTCCTGCAGAAGTAGAAGCATATAAAGCACCATATCCAGACAAAAGCTATATGGCTGGAGCTAAAATTTTTCCTTCATTAGTACCGACTCAACCGAATGATATTGAATCGCAAAACAATAGAGACGCATGGGCAGTATTGTCATCTTGGGAAAAACCACTTTTGACCTTGTTTAGTGATTCTGATCCGATTACGAAAGGTGGTGAAAAACCGTTTCAGAAATTAGTGCAAGGTGCACAAAATCAGCCTCACCAAATCATCAAAGGAGCGGGTCACTTTCTGCAAGAAGATAAAGGTCCAGAAATAGCCAAAATAATGATTGACTTCATAAGAACATCCTAAGAATACTATGCTTTTAAATAATCAAAAACATCCTACTAAGGATCAATTTAGACAAATGGTAGCTTCTTTTCCAAAGAACACGCCAGTCACTATGGTCAATATATTGAGATTTAATAAGTCAGTAGACGGCTCCGGAGAATCTGGAGAAGAGGCTTATGCTCGCTATGGAAAAAATGTGCTGCCATTTATGAAAAGTGTAGGGGCAAAATTATTATGGCGAGGGCGCTTAAACAGTACCCTAATAGGAGACAGTGAAGGTTCTCCTCAATTGATTCTGTTAGTGGAATATCCCACTATCGACCACTTTATCAAGATGACATCAGATCCTCAATATGTAAAAATATCCGAGGATAGAACTGTTGCACTTGAATATGGCGGTCTCTGGGCATGTCAAGAAGAGTACTCCCTCTTAAAATAATTAGACATTATCCTCTACGCGTATAATTAGGGGATTCTTTAGTGATGCTAATGTTATGTGGATGGGACTCAATCACACCAGAACTTGTAATCTTAACCAACGGAGATCCTTGTAATGAGTTGATATCCTTAGCTCCACAATAACCCATGCTTGCCCGAAGTCCTCCCACATATTGTACCATCACCTCAGATATAGTACCCTTGTAAGGCACTCTACCCTCTATACCTTCTGGCACCAACTTCTTTACATCGTCTTCTGCATCTTGAAAATATCGATCCTTAGAACCTTTTTGCATTGCACCTAATGAACCCATACCTCTATAGACTTTAAACTTTCGTCCGTCATAGATAACAGTTTCACCAGGAGCTTCCTCTGTACCGGCGAATAATGATCCGCCCATGATTGTACTGGCTCCCGCTGCTATTGCTTTAGCTATATCTCCTGTATATCTAATTCCCCCATCTCCGATAATTGGGACTCCTGCTTTGAGTCCTGCTTTGGCCGCATTCATTATCGCACTCAACTGAGGGACTCCCACACCAGCCACTATTCTAGTGGTACATATACTTCCTGGACCAACTCCGACCTTTACCCCATCTACCCCATGATCAATCAATGCTTGTGCTCCTGCCTCTGTTGCGACATTACCACCTATAATTTGCAAGTCTTTAAACTTATTCTTTACTTCTTTAATCACATTGAGCACTCCTTGACTATGACCATGAGCGGTATCTATGATTATTACATCTACTCCAACCTCCTGGAGAGCCGTAACTCTCTCAAAAGTATCTGAACTTACACCTACCGCCGCTCCGACTAATAGTCGTCCATGATTGTCCTTACTTGCGTTAGGATAACTCTCCACTTTGATGATATCCTTGTATGTGATAAGTCCCATCAATGTATTGCTATCATCAACTACAGGTAACTTCTCTATCTTATGCTTTTGCAATATCGCTTCGGCTTGTTCAAGGTTGGTACCTATTGGTGCTGTTATTAGATTATCGGTTGTCATGATATCTTTGACAGTACGTCTGAGATTTGTCTCAAATCTCAGGTCTCGATTAGTCAGTATACCAACTAATTTTCTCTTATAGTCTATCACCGGTATACCCCCAATCTTATAAGTCCTCATCAAATCATGTGCATCTTGCAACGTTGCATCTGGAGTTAAGGTAACAGGATCTATAATCATTCCACTCTCTGACCTCTTAACTTTACGCACTTGATCGGCCTGATCAGAAATAGACATATTTTTATGTATTATTCCGATCCCTCCTTCTCGTGCCATGGCTATAGCTAATCCATATTCAGTCACTGTATCCATAGCTGCTGATATGATGGGAGTGTTAATCCACAATTCTCTTGTCAATTTAGATTTTATGGCCACTTCACGTGGTAAAACCTCAGAATACTGGGGAATCAAAAGAACATCATCGAAGGTAAGTGCCTCAACTATGGCAGGGAAGTTAAATCTTGCAGGTTTTTCCATGATCAAAAGTAAGACTATTCTAAAAAAATGAAAATCAGTTTATCAACGAAATATCAATGCAACTTCATTGATGAAGTGAATTATTTCTAAATAGTTCAATAATTAATCCAAATTAGATTCTTTTTATTCAAAAGGTAATTTTGATCTTTATCTCAAAATCATTTAAGTGGAATTACATTCGGACGAGTATTTCATGAAACAAGCCTATAAGGAGGCTCAAAAGGCTTATGATGAAGGAGAAGTTCCTATTGGAGCAGTAGTCGTATCACAAAACAGAATTATAGCAAGAGCCTATAATCAGACCGAAAAATTAAATGACACTACTGCACATGCAGAGATGATTGCTATAACTTCCGCTGCAGCCTATTTAGGTAATAAATATCTCAAAGACTGCATCTTGTATGTCACCTTAGAGCCATGTGTGATGTGTGGTGGAGCGATTCAATGGTCACAAATCGGTAAAGTCGTTTATGGAGCAGAAGATCCAAAGAAGGGTTTTATGAAATATGGAAAAGACATTTTACACCCAAAAACCAAGTTAGAGTTTGGTGTTTTATCATTGCAGTGTGGTGCGATCGTTCAAGATTTTTTTCAGGAAAGAAGAAAATTGAAAGAAAAAATCAATCACTAACGAGGGTAATTTTAATGCTATCGACCTCTTTTAAAAGTTAGCATATTGTTAATCCTCATGCTCTTTTCAATGACACAAGTTAAAGATCAATTAAGAAGAGTACAACGCATCTTCGAGTGCCTTATCATTGTATAAACCAAAAACATATTGCTATGATTCGTTTGATAAAGATGTCAATAGCCATAGTCGGAATAAGTCTTATGCTACCTTCTTGTAGCAATAATCTTAAATATTTCACTAATGACCTATATCGAGAGAATAGATGGACTGAATCAGAGCTCGAGAGAATACAGTTTTATCTATCTGAGGACATCGTCTTGCAGAGAAAATTAAGAGGAGAGAATACAAAAATTACCAATGGAAAAATTAGGGTGGTAGATGGTAGTAAAATCGAAGAAGTAATAATAGAAAAAGGAACTCCAGGAATATTAATAGAATCTCCAGCGAGAGACAAATTTGCCATATCTTTCGATTCTTCTGACGAATCAAAATTCCTAATGTTTGGAGTCAATCCAAAAGCCAATGGCAAGTATGTACTTCTTGCTAAAGACTGGAAAAGAAGGTATGGTACCATCTCTTATGGTAATGAAATCTATGAAACCAGTAATGCAAGTGCTTATGCTGCACTAATGGTGGATATCAAAAAAGCCAGAAAAGTACAGGTCAAAACAGAAAGAGCTAAAGGAAATAGGATAGATTAGAAGATGCCAATTGCGCTATCAATCTTATAATCATAAAAAATATTAGTCTTCGCTTATTTCAAGTTGGTCGATATAAGTATGAGCTATGGAAGGACGGTCTTATCTTCTATAGAATAATCCGGGGATATGGGATTTTCTTCTTATGCTGTAGTTTCAAATCGACGTAATCGTGCCTTTCAGCGCAGCGGTAAGCAATCTGTCTTTTCAAAAAAATATTGTCCACCAAAGCTCTATAAAAAATCTCACCATGAGATCACATTAGATAGTTCAAGTATTCGAACCAAAGAACTGAGAAATTTCTTGATAAAAACCATCCCTGCTCTATTGATCGTGCTTCTCATGACAACCTTATTTTGCAGACATTTAGTCCTTGGAGATATCAAAAATCAAACTCAAAACTCAGAAAGAGTAGCTTCTATTTATCCCGATAAGTTTACCGAGATTAAGTCCAAGTTGTATCATAAACATGTCAAAAGAGGAACAAGACTTCTAAAACAAAAAGACTATAATAATGCCTTTTACGACTTCAAAGTGGCCATCAAAATGTATCCTACTAAAAAAGCAGAATTAGGACTAACTATAGCTCTCATGCACTTATGTCATAAGGATAAGAGTTATTGTGAAAGTGCCAGAGAACATTTTAATTTCTTAATGAAATCAGACAAAGTATCAGAAAATAATAAATCAAAGCTCATAGAGATAGCCTCTGTCTTGTCTGAGTCAAATCTTATCAATCACTAGGCAGCATTTGTGCCTGCCAACATGGGAACAAAGCTAAATGTGCCAAAGAGTTCCTCTCTTTTTTGGGTAGGAGAGACTTTCGTAATTCTCTTCATTTTTTGGATGTCCCCTTCTCCTACAGGTATAACCATATATCCACCGACCTTTAACTGGTCAAAAAGTGCTTGAGGAAAAAAAGGTGCTGCCGCCGTTATAAGGATTTTATCATAAGGTGCAAATCTCGGAGCGCCCACAAATCCATCACCAAAAAGTGTTCTGACTCCACCAAGTCCCATTCGAGGTAACACTTCTGAGGTTTTATCAAATAATCTCTTTTGTCTTTCTATAGTATAGACTTTGGCTCCCATCTTGTAGAGTACTGATGCTTGATATCCTGATCCAGTTCCTATTTCTAATACTTTATCACCTCTATTTATTTTCAGTAACTGTGTCTGAAATGCCACTGTATAAGGCTGTGATATCGTTTGACCTGCGTCTATCGGAAAGGCTAAATCTTTATATGCCCATGTGTCAAAAGCTCTATCCAAGAAAAAATGTCGAGGTATGGTACCAATAGCTTGTAGCACATTGACGTCCCTGATGCCTTTAGATTTTAATATCTGAACTAACTTCTGTCTCAACCCTCGATGGCGATAAGTATCTTGCAATTCTATTTTTTTATGCGCTTATAGCAACCCTATAAAATATAGAGCTCTCATAATGAAATACTAATGTATTATAATTTTATTTAATATGATAATATTATTTTAAGATCATTGCTATATGAGGTAAACCGTCTTCAAGATATTCTTCTCCTACAGGTTGATAACCTAATCTTTCATAAAAGGGTATAGCATAAGTCTGAGCTGATAACTTAAGGGGTTTTCCGATATTCTTTATAGCACAATCATTAGATACCTTCATCAATTCATATCCAAAATTGTTACCTCTATAGTCCTCCTTAACAATAACTCTGCCTATCGATCCATAGTCAGGATACGACAGCCCTCTTGGCACTATTCTCGAATAAGCAATTAGAATACCATCTGACATGCCTAATATATGCCAAGAATCCTGATCCTTGCCATCTGCATCGAGATAGGGACAATCTTGCTCTACTATGAATACTTCTTGACGAAGAGTCATGATATCATACAATTCTATTAATTCTAATTCATCAAATTTTTTTATTACAAAATCAATGCGCTTCTTATCCATATTTATTTAACTAAGACAACTGTTTCTTTAACTCTTTTACGTGATCCAGATAGGCTTATGAGATCAATGACTATCACATAAATTCCATTATTAAGTTTTTTCCCACTATTACTTGTACCATTCCAGCTCCATTGTCCAGATGTGCCAGCTATACGGTTGTTGGACAAGTTATATACCTCTCTTCCCACATCACTATACACCCTAACCGTAGCCAGATAATCCGTCAGGTCTAACGAATAATTCATCAATAATAGATCATCAACACCATCATCATCTGGTGAAAATACTTTTATTGGAAATTCGACAGAGACTTTTTCTTCCGTAATTACATTAGAATTGGGTAGACCTGGTGTCCCAAACCCCGAATCTTCAGTCGCACTCGTCCATGATGATCTATTATTGGAAGCTATTTTGTATCCGACTCTCTCTAAGCTGACTCCATCCACATCGTCCAGTACACTGATATGATCATCTTCATCATAATTCATCTCGTCTATGATCTCTCTACCTGCATTTAACAAGGTCACATTACCTTGATCATTATTGAACCTAGGTAGATCAATGATCTCAAATGTGGTACTATCATGTTGAGGATAAACCGATATGATATTCTCTTTGTCTTCCACAAGCACAGTATATGATACTGGGGCTATTACCAATTCATCGATCACTTTTACTTCATCACCATTATAATGATTTATCAATATGGCATCTTTTAGAGAAATGCTCAGTTCTGTAGTATTGTATAGTTCAACATAGTCAGATCCATCACCAATAGGATTAAACAATACTTCATTGATAATTATATCCCCAGGAGATACTGGCTTTGCTAAAGTAAAATCAATCATAGTATCCAAAAGGTTGTCCGATAGATCAGTTATCCCCACCACGGATAAAGTAAGTTCTTCCTGTTTAGGTAACACGGGAGAAAAAGAAACTAATAATTCATCAATAAGTGGATTATACTTGGTAATTATAGGTCGTTGTCCGAAAGGTAAAACCATAATTTCTGCTTCGTCGATCGAATGCTCCGCTAAGGGTTCATCAAACTGGAACCTTATGTCTGACTCACTAAAATCGACATGAACTATACTGGGAGGACTTTCGTCTATTCGTATATCTCCTATGTAAAGATCATCAAAGAAGAACTTATCCGATCGTGTAGAGCTATAATTACAATGGATCAAAAAATAGCCTGATCCACTTATTTGTGGGTCAATTGAAGCAACAATTTCGGGATTAAACCTAACTCCTCCTTCATAGTCTGTACTAAGTGTTATGGTGGACTGATGTTTTATAATATTGATACGAACAAAAGCTCCTTGAGCCAAAACCCCTTCCTTCGTGCTACCTAACAATATCGATCTCCCATTAGTCCTTTGATATAACTCAATAGCATCAGTACTTCCTGATTCGCCTATCATGAGATATAACGCATCTGCCTCTTGTGCGAGTGATGATCTCCATAAGTCTATTTTGAGATAATTTTGATTAGAAGGTGGGAAATTCATTCCCACAAGTAGTTCAATTTCCATCGAATCAGGCAGACTACTCTGGAGATGAATTCTGCTTTGTCCAGCATCAGAATCGTTTAAATAAAGTCTACCGTCCCGAATCACAAAATTACCTATGTCGCCCATCCATGGCTCTGACAAAGAAGCTTGGTCAATCGTGAAGTCAAAAGATAATTGACAATGAGTATAAGCAACACTTGTGATTAAGAGAAAGAACGTCCAAATTTGCGGGTTCATTAATCGAAGATAAATTGGATTGATTTATGCATTAGTTATAGACCAACTTTTTTTATCATAAAAACGTCAAAAAAAAGGTATGCGAATAGCAGTTGTAGGAGTAACAGGCATGGTCGGAGGAGTGATGCTCCAAGTGCTCAAAGAAAGAAATCTGAATATTACGGAATTGATACCCGTGGCATCTGCCCGATCGGTAGGTAAACAAATTGATTTTGATGGCAAAACTTATTCTGTTGTGTCAATGGAAGATGGTGTAAAAGCACAACCTGATATCGCCATATTTTCTGCAGGAGGCAGTACTTCCAAAGAATGGGCCCCAAAATTTGCTGAAGTGGGCACATTTGTGATAGATAATTCATCGGCATGGAGAATGGATAAAGATAAACCTCTCACCGTCCCAGAGATAAACGCAAATCAATTAACATCAACTGATAAGATAATAGCTAACCCCAATTGTAGTACCATCCAAATGGTTGTTGCACTTAATCCTATCCATAAAAAATATGGAATAAAACGATTGGTCATTTCTACGTATCAATCTGTCAGCGGGACTGGAGTAGCCGCTGTCCGACAGATGAATGACGAAAGAGCTGGTAAAAAAGCTGAGATGGTATATCCACATCCAATAGATCAAAATTGTCTTCCTCATGGAGGCGATTTCAATGAGGATGGATATACTACCGAAGAGTTGAAACTACTAAATGAAACGAGAAAAATCCTGAAGGATGATAGTATACAAGTTACAGCAACTGTAGTCAGAGTGCCTGTGCAAGGTGGTCATTCAGAGTCTGTCAATATAGAAACTCGCCAACCTTTCGAATTAGATGAGGTAATCAAGTTATTAGAAAAAACTGATGGCGTAACTGTACAGAATAATCACTCAAAAAATGAATATCCTATGCCGCTTTATGCACATCATAAAGATGACGTATTCGTTGGACGGATAAGACGTGATTTTTCGATAGAAAATGGGCTAAATATGTGGATTGTATCAGATAACCTGCGCAAAGGAGCTGCAACTAATGCCGTACAAATTGCAGAATACCTAATAAAAAACGAAATTGTACAAACGAAATAGCCTTTACAGGCATTAATGAATAGTATTTATTGTGAATAGAGCGATGCTCAAAACTACTGTGTAATGAAGAATAGAATTGTTGTTTGGGGAACTAATGAAAAAGAAGAAAAAATATTAGTTGGGTTAGAATTATTAGAAAAGGAAAGTAAAGTAAAGATCAATACATTCCCTGAATTAGTAGCTACTGAAGAGTTCTATACCAAGATGATGAATATATGGCGTGAAGGCAACGAGCTACCTTTTCCTGAAGAAAACACAGAAATACTAAGAGACTTATCCATCACAGAAGATCTGCTCCCAGAGACTATTAAGACACTAAGAACAGATATACTTAATAGAGCAAAAACAGAATGGCACTTTGTAGTACTGTCCTCTAAGCTGTATGAGGCTTATAATGACGAAGTAGAGGAAATCAAAGAAAGAATAGAAAAATTAACCTCATTCGACTCAGGGATATGGGAGGAAATGAAAGGATTTTGGGGAAAAGTTCAGAAACAAAGTGCCGAAAAAAATCTATTCAGAAAACATGCTAATGAATTAAAAACAAAAACAAATTCGCTCTTTGATAGTATGAAGGCTCTCAAGAAGAGCATGGATGATGAATTTGAAAAACTGAGCAAAGAACATTTGACTAAGTTTTATGCTAAACTCGATGATGTAGAAGAAAGAATAGAAAAAGGCTTGGGGCTACAACCTATCTTTAATGAATTAAAAGATCTTCAAAACTCTTTTAAGGGGGTAGACCTGACTAGAAAGGATCGCAATCAACTCTGGAAGCGAATAGATAAAGCATTTAAAGCTGTCAAAGAAAAGAGGTATGGCAAGTCAGAAGGAAAATCAGACAATAGTGCTGTAGGGCGAGTCACAAGAAGATATGAGGGTTTAATGTCCGCTATCGGGAAAATGCAACAATCGATCAATCGAGATAAAAAAGACCAAGAGTTTCAGCAAAAAAGAATTGATACAACAGATGGTCAATTAGAGTTACAAATTCGTCAAGCCAAAATGGCTATGATCATAGAAAGAATCCAATCTAAAGAGAATAAACTCAAGGAAATGGAATCTACCAAGTTGGAGCTCGAAAAGAAAATTGAACAGGAAAAAAAGAAAGAGGAAAAAAGAAAGGAAAAACAAGAGGTCGCCAAAGTCAAAGCTACTGTAAAAGAAGAAATTGCTGAGGAAATTAAAAAAGCCGCCGAAGAAAGAAAAGGAGAAGAAGAAAAATTGCAAAAAGCAGCTAAGCAATTGAAAGAAAGGAAAAAAGGAAAAAAGGTCGTAAACAAAAAAATAACGGAAGCTCCGATAGTCGATTTGTCCAATACTAACGATGATGAGGACAACCCTCCTAAAAAGAAAAAAGTAAAAGAGGAAGAATAAAACTTATAAGTTTAGTCCGCCCTAATTCTTAATGAACTTCTTACTTTTTACGATACCTTGATCATTCTGTATAGAAAGGATATACATACCTGCAGAAAGATGTCCTACATCAAGAGACAAACTACTTTGTGCAACTCCTTCGGATAATTTTAGTTGTTGGACTACCCTACCTTCCATATTGGTTATTAATAATGCGACTGGATTTTCGTCTTTTAATAATGATATAAAAACTACATCCCCAGCGGGATTTGGAAATATACTCAGTCCGCCTAACTCATTTATTTCTGATATAGTTGGTAGGCTAATAGATCCAGAACTAATATATGTTTTGGTATCTATACATTGTCGTCCATCCGAATAATTGATACATGTTTCAGCAATTAATTCTTCTATTTCAAGTATCTCAACGTTGTCAATGAACCAACCTGAAGTTCTTGATCCACTATTCAAGTTCTGTCCTATCAAATTAAACCTGATTTGTACTTCATTCTCTTTATAATCTGACAAATCAATCAATACGGGATGCCATGACGTCTCACCTGTATAGGCGCTTATCAATGAACGATAAAATATGTCTTCGGTAATTTGATCAGGATAGCCATTCACTAGGAACTGCTCTTCTCTTAAAGGAACCCAGGTCATTCCCTCATCGATAGAAATTTCTACAATACCCCCATCGACTCCAGCCTGAAGATCATAACGATGATAAAAAAGCAATCCTGGCCGCCTCAGATCATATAGAGATCCAATATTGTCAATATCCAGATAGCTATTAAAGTCTCCTGATTCTCCTATCACATTATAAGAAGATTCACCTCCTACTTTAGTAATTTTTTGAGGGAACCAATTGTTATTGACCGTTGCTGAGGTCTTAATATTATCGTCTCCAAATTCAAATCCCTCAAAAAACTTAAACCTCGCAGGCGTGATCCCATCCGCTTTAATAATATATCGTAACTCTATTTGTTCTTTAGATTGGAGGGATGCAATATTGTATTCAAGCGAGCCATCGACTAATTCGACGCTATCATCAACTTCTATTAATGTGTGCCCATCAGGAATTGCTTCGTTAATAGAAAAATCAATTAAGTCATTTTCGGAGCCATTCACCACTTTTAGTATAACCAGCAGTTCATCATCTAATCCTACGATTGGGTTAATACTTTTTTCAATAGACAGCTGATCCAGACAAGATAATGGGGCTTTAAATCCATCTAAATTATCTGTTCTTATATTTCGCAATCCCCCTATTGCATCAATTCCAAATCCTCTTCGTGCAAAAGTCTTCCACAATAGACAACTATTGATACCATTGTTATTGATGCCATCTGCTCTTATGATAGCATCACGAGCCTCAATAAGGCTAGGGTTACAAGGTTGTAATTTTAATCCATCTACTACCAGTTGTATGGCTATATAGTTGCCACTATTTTTATCGCTCCAAGAGCGATCATAGCCATATTGATCTATTAAGTTCCAATACATATCCCACAATACTGACGCCCAGACTTCTCCTAGAGCATGTGGACTTGAGGTAGCTCTCATATGACTATGAGTTTGGGGATTAATATTCATATCGGTACTATAGTGGTATCTTCTAATCCCAATACCATCAATAGGTTGGCCCAATACATATGAAGCAATACCTCTTTTATCTGACCCTCGATCTTCCTTTGAGTGAGTCATGACTAATGCAAAAAAATCTGACCATCCTTCTCCTGCTTGTTCATCATTGTTAAGGCAAGAACTATTGGAAGCACCTCCAGTGAGTCGATCTGTTAAGCCATGGGCATACTCATGAACCACAATTCCATTATCAAAACTTGAAGAAACTTCCTCAACTTCATCAGTTAACTTCATGATAACCTCCTCTCCCTGAAGGATTTGCTCTTTGATCAAATCACAATCTTCTTTAGTCATAAAGACAGCTGGAATATTCACTTGATTGGCAAAATTTCCCGCTGCCATATTGATCACCCCCGTATTTGGCTCATTATTACATATTACACAGGCTACTGCACCTCTATCCTGTGCATTGACTACTTTCTCACTGAAGTGACAGATTCCTCTATCGATGAGGGCTATGGACCCTCTAATGTTGTTCGCATTCTGTATTATTTCACATGCATCTGAGGTCACCCCTTCTTCATCATCCACGATTATTAATGAACTTGTTATCTCTCCTACGATATTTGGCCCAAATTGTGCGATTCCGTTATTATACATGCCAGCCAATGTAGCGGGAGAACTAACCTCCACATTAGACCCAACTATCCACTTAAACATCTGCATAGTCCCCGAAGCACCATCATCAGGAGAACTGAAAGTAGCATTGTCAACATCCTGACCATCCAAAGCATGAGCATTAATGGGATCCCCCGAGACACCACCCTTCCCATAATTATTCATTTGAAAATTTCCCGATGCTTCATCAAATCCGAATTGATATGACCAGTCATGCATCAAGTTGTTCCAATAAAAGAGATTGGTCAGATCTGCATCAATATTAGCTAATGGTCCTAAGGCAGGTTTGTGATCAAAATTAAACTTCAATAACTGTCCACCATCAGGTTCGTCACCCAAGGACTGGTCAATATCGGCAGTATCTTGATAAGCATGCACATTGTTCCCTCTGGTGATCGTAAAATCCGCACCTGACACACCATCCACATCATGCCAACCAAAAGGCGAGGCGATAGGATCTGCAGGATCTGCGACAATCTCTTGTACACCGTGATTAGGACTTTCCATGGGCCAAGGATATACCTTGTAGGAAGAAGGCATAATAGCCTGGCTATGAGATTTGGTAGATAAATGTCTATTTAACTTGAAAGGTCCTTGACTATGTGGCTTGCTAAAAACACACTTTCGAACTAAATTTTGCTGTTCTAATATATCTCCATTCGTTGCATCAATATGAAAAATCCAATGATCTCCATTCTCTTGATCCTTCCATATTAATTTATAGGCTTTTATCAGTCTATTGTCTTTGGATATCCATTCTTTTGAGATAGCTACAGAATCCAGAAGAATATTATATCCTTTTTTTGTAGAGATTTTTTTTATCCATTTCGCAGGCCGCTCCCACTTAGCGTTTTTACGTAACTGGGTATTAGCAATAGGTATTAAACTATGACCTCCTATGTAAAGGGATGCCTCCTTAAAAGAATAATTCGCCACCGCATTGTGGATTGGTATATTTGAAAGATATTGTTGAAGATAGACATGGGTCAATCCATTATGAGCGCTATAAGTACTATGCGACACACGCACATCTTTCAGGTCATTTTCCTCAAATCCATCTTTTATTAACACCTCTTTAAAATCACTTAAATAGGGATGTAATAATCCTACTGACTGTCCATAAAAAACAGTTGCGCCAAAAATCGCAATTATCAAAAGCGAATAGGAAATACTCCAACGGTGTAACATGAATTAATAATTCTTAAACGAATAGAAGGTCGTACCTTTACCATACAATATACGTTTTAAGAATATTGTTCGTCCATCAACCAAATTAATTATCAAATTAAAGATTCCTCTTAATTGCGACCTAAAAAGAAAAGTGCTCAACTGATATATGGTAGAAATCCCATAGTTGAAGCTATACATCAGAATAAAAAATTCGAAAGAATATTTATCAAGGATACATTAACAGGAGATCTTGAGAAAGAAATTAGGGCACTGTGCAGAGAATATGGCATAACACTTAAAAAAGTCCCTTTGGTAAAACTGGATAAAATCTGTCATTCTAAAAATCATCAAGGAGTGGCTGGTTTTATGTCTCTGATCGAATATCAAGAATTAGAAAATGTAATTCCACTTCTTTTTGAACAAGGTCTTTCACCCGTCATAATGGTTTTGGACAATATCACTGATATTAGAAATATTGGTGCTATAGCACGAAGCTGTGAAGTTATGGGAGCGCATGCTATAGTCATCAGTGGCAAAAACAGCAGTATCATAAATGAAGATGCCATCAAGACCAGCGCAGGAGCTCTATTTAGGTTGCCTGTGTGCAAGGAAAAAACTACGTTAAATGTCATCGATATTTTTAATTCTTACGGTATCAAATCAGTAGGAACCTCGCTAAGAGCAAAAAATGAACTTTCAGGAAATCTTCAAGGCCCTATAGGTGTTATATTAGGGTCTGAGGAGAATGGCCTTCACATAACAATTGAGCATAAATGTCAGGAGTTAGTAAAGATCCCTCAGTCGGGAGATACTGACTCTTTGAATGTATCAGTAGCAGCAGGAATTCTCTTATATGAATTAATGCTACAGAATAATAATTAAACAATCAGATGAAAAATATTTTAACTTTTTTAAGCCTTATTTCACTGGTCATGTATTCATGCAAGTCCAATGAAAGCGTAGGGGCAAAAAGCATAAATAAAGTAGATCAAGAGCTTGAAAATGCTTTATTGTGGGAGATTACCGGCAATGGACTGACACAAAGTTCTTACTTATTTGGGACCATACATATTATAGACTCTGAAGACTACTTTCTACCTGAAGGTACACTATCAGCTATAGATCAAAGTGCGGAGGTGTTTTTCGAAATCGATATGACAGAGATGAATGACATTTCTAAAATGATGCCATTGCTACAGAAAGCCTATATGGATGATGATTTGACACTTAAAGATCTACTTACAGAAGAAGATTATGGTCTTGTTCAGGCACATTTCGAAAAAATGAATCTTCCATTGTTCTTTTTTGAAAGAATAAAACCGATGTTTTTAACGGTATTCGCTTCAGGAGATATCAACCCTGGAGATATCCAATCCGGAAAGGTTAAGTCTTATGAAATGGAATTTGCCAAAATTGCAGAAGAAAGCAATAAGAATATCGGAGGATTAGAAACCATTGATTATCAGATTTCAATATTTGATAGTATCCCCTATACAGCTCAAGCTGAAATGCTGATAGAAACTATTAAGTCCGCTGATCTTGGAGATGATCAGTTTATGGAATTAGTACGACTTTATAAAGAACAAGATGTACAGGCGTTATACGAGATGATGCAAGATGAGGATAGCATAGAAGAATATGAAGATGTACTATTAATCCAAAGAAATAAAAACTGGATTCCTATTATGTCCCAAAGGATGGCCTCTAACAAAACTTTCTTTGCCGTAGGAGCAGGTCACTTGGGAGGCCCTATGGGTGTGATAAATCTATTGAAGAAAGCAGGATATATCCTCACACCTGTTAATCCAGTATAATTTAGGATGGCCAATATTGTACCCGTTCGGGGTAAAACACCCCACATTCATGATAGCTGCTGGGTTGCTGAGGATGCAGTGATAGTTGGGGATGTTTCAATAGCACAGCAGTGTAGCATTTGGTTTAAAAGCGTAATCAGAGGAGACGTTTGCAGTATCAGTATTGGTCAAAAAACTAATGTCCAAGATGGTGTCATAATACACGGTACTTATAATAAGTCTCATACAATTATAGGCAACAATGTCTCAATAGGTCATGGCGCAATCCTTCATGGCTGTACAATAAATGACAATGTACTCGTAGGGATGAGAGCCGTAATCATGGATAATACCACAGTAGAATCGAACTGCATAGTGGCTGCAGGCGCTGTAGTGTTAGAAAATCAGGTATTGAAATCTGGATATATCTATGGAGGAACTCCAGCCAAGATTATTAAAGAATTAGACCCCGAGAATACACAGTTTCATATCACTCGTACCGCAGATGCTTACTTATTATATTCGAGTTGGTATAGAGAATAATCAATTTAATCCCATTAATTTCTCTTGTCACTGTATTATCGAAAAAGTGAGCAATTGATCAAGAAAATTCAATTACGACAATACCTGAAAGGAGGAAATAAATTCTAAAAGTACCTCGCCAAAGGCAACCGTATTTGAAGAAAAAGTTTATTTGTACGAGATGATTTCGTTATAACAGCGCCCTATACTTGATATATGCCCTCAGATCAGCCAGTTGCTGATTACTCATTTTCTCCATTGTATAATTAGGCATATAGGACTTCTTGCCGTACTTAGAATAAGTACCATAACGAGCTACTTGATATAAAGAGTGTCGACTATAGGTTTCAGCCGCTTTATCTAAATATCTAAAGCTCATTTTATTATCATCAAGATGTAGAAAAGAATATCTCTTTTGATAATGACAGTGTAGACAACTATTATCGTAGATCAATTTCCCATTTTCTTGGTCACCACTTAGCCCAGTCCCAATTTTTCGATCCACTGGCGGAGGAATAAAAGTGGCATCCGAAGCAGTAAGATATTTTCGCTTTATCAATTTGACCCCTTCTTTTTTCAGGACCTCATTACCCATAGCACTCTGTATAGACTGCAATTCTAAATCTGAAAGGTTCAAATCTTTGACCTTGAGATCAATCGTCCATAGATATGCCAAAATAGACTCAATCTCCCACTCCTTTAGGGCTCTTCCCTGAGCGCATTCTTGGGCACAAAGCTGTATTGCTTCTCTAATATCTTCTCTTGCTGGTGCAACTAACTCACCATACTTTTTATCGTAATCTCCGTTGTAATAAGTTTCTCTATTGACCGCACCATATAGTGTGGTTGCCTGCAAAAAAGGAATTCCTTTTTCAACTGTATACTCTAATCGTGCTTGAGGATCATTGATGGAGAGATCGGGATCTTCTCTTTCTAAATTATGACAAGAGGTACAAACAAAATGTTTACTTTGACGCTTAGATTTTTTTAGCCCTTTTCTATTAGAGAATCCGTTTCTGATTATATCTTCTCCCAAGTCTGCAGAGGCGTCGATATCAATTTTTGGTCTTTTCTCATTAAAATCTTCTCCAAACTGTTCTAACAACTCAATAACCGAATCATCAGAGTCAATGGTATATGCATCATGTCCTACACTTCCTATGCCAAGACTGACCAATGCTATAAGCGCTATGACTAAATATTTCATAATTATCTATAAACTAAAAAGTCTTGATATCGTGAAGCCTAATCTATACTCGCCATCACCCCAACTACTCGAAGTGTAAGGTATATAGTCAGTTTCTGATATTCCTCTTGAATTAGTTAGATTAATTTGGAACACATGACCACCACTGGTGTCAAACTCAAATCCGATGCCAACTGGCGCAGTGAAATCGATGCCTGTATCTCTTTCATTATTGAGTAATGGAATGTTAGCATCAAAGATAAGTCCAAACGCCTTAGAAATTTGTATGCGCATTCCAGCATTAATGCCTACCAAATCATTGCGATCACCTGCATCAACCACATTTCTAAAAGTCCAAGAGGTACCAAGCTGTAAAGAAATCCTATCTGAAAACTTCCTTGCTATATTAAGACCTAAATGATAGGCGAGTCGATGAGAGCTTTTAGCAAAAGTTGTTATCTGTCCTTCTATCGTACTCTTTTGCATAGTAGAGTATGCTCCAACCCCCAAAACTGCCAAACTGAAAGGAGCATTGCCATTGACCTCTTGATTCATCAGTTTAAATTTGACTAAGCCATTCAAGTTTTGTTTTAAAGGACCAACACCTTTAGTTCTATTAATGCCAATCATCATATTGTCAGTCAGCCCATATTCAAATCCTATAGAAACGTCACTTGCACTCTCAAGACCGTAAAACGTAGTCCATCCTCCTGATTCTCCTGCCAGATCACCAAATCTATGGACTATTCTAAAATCCATTTTTCTCGCTGGCAAAGTCTCAACAGAATGATTATTTATTACTCTAGTATGTCTAAAAGTTTGAATTACTTTTTCTTCGACCATATCATCACTTGATTGGCCTATCAGCAAAACTGAAAAGAGAAAAAACAACGTGGTTAAGAGTGCTTTCATAATGAGCAGATATAAATCGAAAACAAATAAAACTCTTTTAATATAAATTTGTGTTCTATTTGTCAACAGATAATACTAAAATTCAGTTAATAAACTTAAGTAATCATAAAATATGTATCCAGTAGAACTTACAATACCCATGGCCAAAGATCTTACAGATTTTGGATTTGTTGGGCTAAAGTCTTCAGAAGAAGTTAAAACACTTATAGATAAAAAAGAAGGTACACTATTATTGGTGGTCAATTCTGTGTGTGGATGTGCCGCTGCTAATGCTCGACCAGGAGCAAAAATTGCTATACAAAATGCTAAAAAGCCAGATGTTTGTGCCACGGTATTTGCTGGCGTAGATCGTGATGCTGTCGAAACAGCAAGAGAATACTTGCTTCCTTATCCTCCATCTTCTCCTGCAATTGCTTTATTCAAAGAAGGACGATTGGTACACATGCTAGAGCGTCATCATATTGAAGGAAGATCAGCTCAGATGATAGCAGATAACCTTGTTCAGGCATTTGATGCTTACTGTTAATTTTAGGTAAAACGTAATATAGAAGAAGGGCTCACAAAATGTGAGCCCTTCTTCTATATATGATCTATGCTTGATCAAACTCTATTTTGTTATCAATAAGAGTTGATTAGTATGTTTAGTTCCAATTGTAATAGTGAGCATGTATTGTCCCATAGGAATCTCCGATATATCCAATGATATCTGAGAATTACCTTTTTCTATAGTCTTTGAAGTCCAGTTAGAAACTTTGCGGCCCTGTATGTCATATAATTCCGCTTCGTACAATGATCCGTCTTCAATATCAAGATCCAGAGTCACAAATGAAGATGCTGGATTAGGATAAATATTCACTCCAATATTTTTATTCCTTTCGATATCTACAACTACTATTTCAGAGTAGTCAAATCCTCCATCAAAATCTACCTGCTTTAATCTATAATAATATGTAGCACTTAGATCAATGTCCGAATCGATGAAATCATACTCTATCATTTCGCTTGAATTTCCATTACCAGATATTTCTGCGAATGCCTCAAATTTGGCATTGTCTCCTACTGCACGCTCAATGACGAATTTGTCATTATTGATTTCTAATGCCGTTGCCCACGAGAGCACATTAACATTGCGATTTTCATCCCATACCCCATCAAAATATACTAATTCGACTGGTAAAGCACCAGATCTCAATCCTGCATTAACACCCAAGATTTCTTCGCTTACATCTAAGAAAAACACATCTGTAGCAATAGTATTCGGATCTACATCACTATCCAGCAATTCATCCTCTCCTTGATCTCTATCTACATAACTCCCTCCTGCATCAGAAGCTTTAGGTCTTACTTGATATGAGCCCATCGGGATCCCTTCAAAGCAATATTCCCCATTTTCGTTGGTTGCCACTACGCTGATCACTTGGTTATCATTATCTATACTTACTAACTCCATCTGCGTATTTGCAATTAATTCATCTACCCCTGCATCATAGGTGCTATTTTCTTGTGCGCCTAACTCCCTCCAAACAATACCACAAATAGTACCTCCAGGATATGTACCAAAATCAATATTATCAGTTTTAACACCTGGAGCAAGATCAAATAATGATGTGGTATTAGGACCATTAGAATTGTCCGCATCACTGTCTATATCGTCATCAGCTCTTCGATTGGCTGGACTAAGTACATTGCCATCAGGCAAGATAATTTCAGCATAAAAATTAGCCGGAGGTATCTCATCAAAACAATAACTTCCCACTTCTCCAGTCGTGGCATCAGTAGTAGTAGTTATACTATTTATTAATACTCCAGATTCATCATATAGATTAATCACCACATCATTAATACCTTCTTCTCCTTCATCTTGTACCCCATTACCATTTGCATCATTCCATACTACACCACCAAACCCACTTGAGGTATAAAAACCTGCATCAATATTAGTTATAACCTGGCCTGGAGTAACATTTATAGTAGAGGTCAAGCCTGTCATAGGATCAGGATCACTATCTAAATTAGCATCGTTTCCAACTCCTTGTGTAGCAATAGTGAAGCCATCAGGACCCACAAATTCTATCACATAATTACTTTGATAAACATGAAAAATATAATAACCTGGTTCTCCAGTATCAGGATTATTCACTGTAGTCGTTATACAAGATGGGAAATCTGGAAAATCTGGAACTCCATCATTATTAAAGTCTGCGTATAAATTAACTGTCACCCCATTTAGTCCACTTTCATTATCATCTTGTAGACCATTTCCATTAGTATCTTCCCAAACGAAATCTCCAATAGTAGCTACCTCTTCACCAGTAATTCTTTGTTCTTGTACGCCTATACAACCTGAGGCCAATGATACAGTCACTGTATAAACAGCTGGAGTATTGGCATCTACTTCTATAAAAGATTCAGTTGAACCCGTACTCCATTCATAGCTATCATATTCTTCTCCCACCTGCAATATGGCAGTTTGTGTAATGTCACATCCTTTTAAATCAAAAAAGATCGTTGGATCCAAAGATTGGCATACCCCGAATATGAATCCCTCACTGATATCAAAACATGTACCTGTAATATCCAAAATATTATTGCCTACCTCTAATCCGTTGATTCCCTCATTGGTATCATAACTTATCGCAAATGCTACATATAGTCCCGCTTCTAACTGTCCAAAATCCGAATCTTCTTGTATCACCGTAATGTTACCTTGCTGATCAGTCAGTACAAATACAGTTGTTAAAGAAGGATCATTGCTGCCAGAATTTACCTCTAAAACTATAGATTCTCCAAAACAGTAATTACATGGATCCAAAGATTCACAAACTGTAATTGGAAATGGGGCGCCTACATCTATACATGTGCCTGTAACTACATTGATATTACTACCAACCGTTAAACCTTCGACTTCAGAATCACTTTTATAATTGACCCCGTAAATCACATAGTAGCCTTCATTATCTATCGAAAAAGAAGTTTCCTCTGATATTGCTATAATATCTCCAACGGCATCGGTTAATACATACTGAGTCGTATATAGATCTGTAATATTTTGACCTGATGCATTAAAGGTTATAATACCCGTTTGATAGTCACAACTCTGTGCATTTAGAGCATTAAAGGATACTGATGTCAAAATCAAGAAAGCCAAAAGAGCGCATTGGTTTAATTGTGTTTTGATATAAGTTGACTTTTCCATTAGTTTACTTTTGTAAAGAGTGAACAAACAGTTTGTTCTGTAATCATTTCTTGTATGATCCAAGTGTTGAGATGCAGAAGTCATTATTAAAGTGTTATTGTCCACCGTTATATATTTTGTATCAGGCGATAATTCTTATTAGTTTCTACTCAATGTAGGTGCTTGTGCTACACAACTTTCAGAACATCTAATAGTCTGACTACATCCAGGATCTTGACAGTCTACTAAACCATCTTCATCATTATCCAGCCCATCTTGACAAAATTCCTCCCCGATTTCGTTCGATTGCTGTTCACATGACGAGGTAAAACATGCTGCATTACCACTTGCGGCAGATAGATCATTAAAAGCAGTTATATCAAGCTCTCTAACATCTGTTGGAGTCATCCATTCTTCTATTTCTAATTCTTGTGCATTGTAGTTGCCAGTTAAAGCTGTTCTGGCCCATGCTGTTTCAAAACAAACCTCTCCATCTGTGATCCCCTCATCTGTTATAGTAAAACAGATCTCTGCAGTAGTGGTCGGAGCAGATGTGCTTATAATTACATCACTTCCGGCATTTTGACTGACCAAATTGATCGAAAAATCTACATATCCTAAATCTGCCTCAAATCCTAATGAACCTACTCCTGTAGCGTTTTGATTTTCGATTGGTGTTCCTCCCATTGTTGCAGCTGGTTGAAAACCAGACTCCAAACGAGATACTACAGAAGCAAATGTTCCGACACCACTGTTATAATAAAGACGGTAATTCTGATCCGCTAACTCAAAACTTGCTTCGCCGGTACCAGTCAGTTGCACATTATAACAAGCCATTCCAGTAGTACAATCAACCGACGAAAGAGCCAAATTAATTTGATAAGAGTTATTCTCCGGTACACATGGGGCTACCATGGCACAATCTGTATCAAGACAATCTACCAACCCGTCATTATCATTATCTACTCCATCACTACATGTGATAGTTGTGTTTTCATTTTCTTCTCCTCCACATATACTTGTGAGACATGCTTCGCCTGAATCGTTCTGATCCATATCATCAAAGACACTACCTACAGCTTCTGCTGTTGAATTAGTTGCTAACCATTGAGATATTTCTACAAATGCTGTTGCATACCCATCAGTTTTACCCATTCTGGCCCATACTAAATTGATACACTCACTGGGGTTATCTATAGCAGACTGTGGGACTTCAAAACATAAGCTCGATGTGGTTACCCAGTCCCCTGAAGAAGGAAGATTGATACCACCATTTGACAAATTCATTAAGTCGATAGAGTAATTCAAGAAACTTAATGTCTCTGCAAAAGGTAAATCTCCAGGAAATGAAGAAGCATCAACATTTTGTTGATCTGAAGTCAATAATGGTGAAGAATACTGCGCATCAGGCAACAATGACATCACTGAGCCATTTATGTACGATGCCGTAGAAGCATCATAATATATTCGATAATTCTGTCCAGCTAAATTCCATGTTTGGCCATCAGCACTCCTGACCTGCACGAGATAACAAGCTTCACGATTTTCACAATCTAAACCGTCCAACTTAAATCTAACATCAAATTCTTGAATGGCAAACATCTGAGTTGCCAATAGCGATAACATCGCCACTAAAAGTGAAGTATACGTTTTCATCATTTTAATTTATTTCAGGGCATCAAACCTGAATACTCGAGGCTAAGGTAAACATATTATTGAAATATTTAATATATAAATGAAAAAATATTTGGATTTTATGTTGCACACTTCTTGAGTGATCTAATTAGGTCAAGGATTTAAGGTATTACAACAGCTCTATTTGGGTAATAGACTTTGCAAAATATTTTCGATAAGATTGAAATTATATCCTTTACTCATTGCCATATTGAGTGCTTTTTGCCTAAGCTGGTGATGAGAATATCTCGATTTTCTTAATTCAATATATTTTGTCAAGACTTGTCTCAGATTTTCTATATATAATTCCTCATCAATCTCTTTGAGCCCTTTGTTTATGCAATAAGCAGAAACTCGTTTTAATTTAAGTCCTTGTATTATTTTATTTCTCCCCCACTTTTTGATTCTATACTTACCCCTTACATAACTACAAGCATACCGTTCCTCATTTAAATAATCCTCCTGAATCAACATGGCAATAACTTCATCGAGTGTATCTCCATAGACCTGATAACTTAATAATTTAGTTCTGACCTCACTATGGCAGCGATCTTGGTATGCACAATACTTTTTAAGTTTATCAAAAGCTTGAGATTTAGTCATATTCTTAAGTGACTACTGATAACTTTAGAGGTCAATATTAACATATTCTTTAACTTAAATATTTGAGACTTCATGAATTTAGAAACACTAATTCCCAAAATTACAGATATGGCCATCGAATATGCCCCAAAGGTACTTATGGCATTACTTACCTTAATAATAGGTTTTTGGATCATAGGAAAGATTGTTAAATTTTTAGAAAAAGCGTTGAACAGAAGTGATATGGATGTATCACTTTCCAAATTCTTAAGTTCAATCGCCAGTGTCTTATTAAAAATCATGCTTTTATTTTCGGTAGCAAGCATGTTCGGTATAGATACGACCTCATTTGTAGCCATTTTTGGCGCCTTAATGGTAGGTATTGGTATGGCACTCAATGGGAGTATAGGTCATTTAGCCAGCGGTATCATGTTGATGATATTCAAACCATTTAAAGTCGGTGATCTTGTGGATATAGGAGGAGGTCACTTGGGGACTGTTGAGGCGATCAATGCCTTTAATACCACTCTCGCAACTCTTGACAATAAACGAATCATAGTCGCCAATAGCAACGTTACTGGCAATACAATAACTAACATCTCTGGTCAGGGTATCGTAGGGGTGGAACTTACTTTCGGTATTGGTTATAATGATAATATCGACGAGGCAAGAAAAGTCATTCTTGAAGTCGGAAAAAATTGTCCTTTTATACTTGATGATCCTGCACAAGGAGTAGTTGTCGCTGAATTAGGAGATAGCTCTGTGAATTTGGCAACGAGGCCTTTTTGCAAAAGTGAACACTACTGGGATACATTATTTTATATGCAAGAGCACGTCAAAAAAGAATTTGACAAGGCTAACATTGGCATACCATATCCAACAATGGATATTAATATGGTTAGTAGTAATTAAGAAAGATTTATATAGATTATAATTCAAGGATTATGAATGGTTTTGGGATACTATCCTGAAACCATTTTTTTATCCTGGCAAGAATTCACCGTTCTTGCTATAGATCCATATTAACATAATAATGAACAAAAAGAAGTAGACAAAAAACCATATCATACATCCACCCTTTTTATCGTAATTAATTTCTTCTGGTCCGTGAGACATTATTAATACATCTTTATGAGCTGCAAAGAAAAGCAATATCTATGAAAATAATCCAATAAATAAGAGACAACGCAATATTGAAATATTAAAAATAATAACTGACGGTCCTTAACCCTCTATTTCACGACATTGCGTACACAACCATTCGGTCAATTCATCATCCAATTCTGGGATCAATACGTCTTTAACTTTTCTATGATATACGTTCAGCCAATTTATTTCCTTATCCGTCATCAGGTCGAGATTAACTAATTCTATTTGTATAGGAAAATAGGTAATCGTCTCAAAACAAAGAAAGTTGCTATTTGTACATTCTTTGACCAGTATTAAGTTTTCAATCCTAATACCATATGCGCCCGGTGCGTAGTATCCGGGTTCATTGGAGACAATCATACCTGGCTCCAAGATAACGTGAGCTCTGGGACTTATGCCTTGTGGCCCTTCATGGACATTGAGAAAATACCCAACTCCATGACCTGTTCCATGACCGTAGTTTTTATCGTGCTGCCAGAGGTATTGACGAGCTAATATATCCAATTGTGCTCCATTAGTACCCCTGGGAAATTTAGCTGTGGCCAATGCTATATGCCCTTTAAGCACTAATGTATAGGCTAATTTTTCATCTGCAGTGGGATCTCCTAACGTGAACGTCCTTGTGATATCTGTGGTCCCATCTAAGTATTGTCCTCCACTATCACATAGCAATAATCCAGTAGGTTCAATCTTAAGAGCACTCTCTTTATTAGGCCTATAATGTACGATAGCTCCATTCTCTTTATATCCTACTATCGCTGGAAAACTTTCGCCATAATAACCCAATTTTTCCTTTCTACATTCGACTATTTTATTAGAAAAATCATACTCAGAGCATTCGTTTTCCTTAGAAGTCATTAACCATTGAAAGGCTTTTGTAAGGGCTTGGCCATCTTTTATCATGGCGTTATTAATATGCTGAATTTCAATAGTGGACTTTATTGCTTTCATTTGTTCTATAGGAGATGTACACCTATAAATCGCACTATTTCTAAGTTGATTATATAGCGTTACATTAACTTTCTTTACATCGACCATAATAGTCCCATAGCTCACTTCATTAATACTATAGGCTCTGTCATATTCCTCTATAAACACATTTTCATTTTCTAAGACCCTTTTTACCGCCTCGGGAACCTTACGCTCATTTATAAACAGATAACAATCTTTCAACCCAATTAAGGCAAATGCATAAAACACTGGATTATAACTTACATCTCGTCCTCTTAAATTAAAAATCCATGCTATTTCATCTAATGCTGTGACCATTAGCCAGTCTGCATTTGCATTTCTCAATTGTTCTCTAACCGATTCTATCTTATTCTTTCGAGGATTGCCGGCATATCTATCATCAAAGAGGAAAATTTTCTTAGTGGGTAAATCTGGACGACCTTCGATCCATTCCTCCTCAATGAATTGCACTGTACTGTCAAACTTAAATTTCTTTTTTGCTGCTTTTTTCTTGAGTTGCTCTAAGGTGAATATTGACATAAGTCTTCCATCAAAACCAATGGTACTACTATTATCCAATTGATTCATCAACCAATCTTGATAGGTATCTGAAGAGCCAATCATTTTATGTAGAGTGATTCTGGTTCCGTCGAGTTCTTTATCTCCCTGTATAAAATATCGCGAGTCTGTCCATAACCCGATATGCTCCTGTGTAATGACCATTACTCCATTAGACCCAGTAAATCCGCTTATCCATTCTCTACATTTCCAGTAGTCCGCTATGTATTCTCCCAGATGAGGGTCGCTGTCTAACACAATTAATGCATCAACATCCCGTGCTCTCATTTTGGCACGTAAATTGCTAAATAAATTAAATTTTAAGTTTGGCACGTAAATTGTTATTTATCAATGTATAGTATATTACAAATATTTTTAATATGTTTGTTTGAGCATGAAAAGCTGTTAAAAAAGTTCTTTATGAGAACCCAAATCAAAAGAATTTTGTTTCAATTAATCGTAAGGTATTGATATAACTTTACACAACGAAAAGAACCGATGTTAAGACAGAGTTTATCTCAGAAAATGATTCAGAAGCTATCCCCTCAGCAAATTCAGCTGATGAAACTGCTTCAGATACCCACTGCCACTTTAGATCAAAGAATCAAAGAGGAGTTAGAGGTCAATCCCGCACTTGAGGAAAGTGAAGACTATGATGAGGTCTTTGATATTAATGAAGAAGAAATAAGAGAAGGCGAGACAAAAGAAGAAGAGAATTTTGAACTTGACGACTATCTCTCTGACTATATAGATGACGATCCCACGTTATACAAGCTAAAGGGAGATTATTTTATAGACGATGAAGAGAAAGCCGCACCAATAGCTGTATCCACGAGCTTTCATGAGCACTTAGGTCAGCAATTGGGTATGATGGAATTTGATAATCCTACAGAGGAACTCGTGGCCAGACAGATAATTGGGAGTATTGATGAAGATGGATATCTGAGAAGAGAGCCTGAAGCACTTGTTGACGACTTATTATTCACTCAAAACATTGAGGTAGAACCAGAAATCATTTATAATCAATTAGCTAAGATTCAGAAATTAGAACCTGTAGGTATAGGAGCTAGAGATCTTCAAGAGTCCTTGATTATACAACTTGATGCTAAGTTTGAATTCGAAACTGACAGTGCTAAACTCAAAATAAAAGGCATAGCGCACAAAATATTGGACAAGTATTTCAATGAATTCTCCAAAAAGCACTACAACAGGTTAAAGAGATCTCTTGGATTGTCCGATTCGGAGTTGAAAGACGCGATCGACGAAATATTAAAATTAAATCCAAAACCTGCCAGTGCATTTGCTAATGGTAGTGCTAAAAATAGGGTCAACCAATATGTCGTACCCGATTTTATCATCACAAATAGGGATGGTGAACTCGATCTCACTCTAAATAATAAAAATGCCCCTGACCTCAGGATTAGTGATCAGTATGTAGATATACTCAAAGGATATAAAGACAATACCCAAGGAAGAAGATCTACTAAGCAAGAGAAGGAAGCAGTCATGTTTATTAAGCAAAAAATAGATTCAGCCAAATGGTTTATTGATGCCATAAAACAGAGACAAGAGACACTACATAATACGATGTATACTATCATGCAATATCAAGAAGATTTCTTCAGATCAGGTGATGAGCGCAGACTAAAGCCCATGATATTAAAAGATATAGCTGAGATTACAGGACTTGATATCTCTACGGTGTCAAGAGTGGCCAATAGCAAATTCGTTCAAACAGAATTTGGAACAAAGAGATTAAAAGACTTTTTCTCAGAATCAATTCAAACTACAAGTGGCGAGGAAGTATCTACTTTAGAAGTTAAAAACATCCTTCGTGAAGTGATCAGTAGAGAACATAAGCGCAAACCTCTCTCAGATGAAAAACTCAAAGACATCCTCCAAGAAAAAGGATATAATATAGCCAGAAGGACAGTCGCAAAATATCGTGAACAACTCAACATACCAGTGGCACGACTTCGAAAAGAACTATAAGGAATTGCTATATTAGAAAAGGCTTCAAGACATTTTTGAAGCCTTTTCTATTTTAACTTTGTCCCGTCCTAACAACAAAAGGCAGTCTACAATTAATTAATGTATAATCTAAAGCGAATAGGGTATTCTAATCGTTTAGATAAAAACAATTGTTATGAGAACCGTAAGCCTATCTATTTTAATGCTACTTTTTTTATACACTAATATCCCTGCCCAAACTATAGATTCTCGTATCAAAAAGGTAACAGTCTACAATGAAGGGGCTACAATCACAAGAAATGCTAACTGTCAGTTGAGATCTGGGCTTAATGAGATAGTAATAAAAAATTTACCCTTATCAATAGATGAATCATCACTTAGGATTTCTGTTTCTCAAGGAGCCACATTATTGTCTGAAAAGGTACATAGAGAATATTTTGATATTCAAAAAATCAACACTTATTATGATAGTTTACTTCTGATAATTGAAGACAGTCTTGAAGTCGTAAAAATAAGACAGGAAGTCATAAGTGGTCAAATAGATATCCTCAATATTAATCAAGAAATACCAAGCAGTTATAATTCAACATGGGATTATCAAGATATATTCAAGCTTTCTCAAGAGTATGGCAAGCAGATGACCTTACTTCAAAAATCATTGCTACAATTAAAAATAATTGAAAGAGGATGGGCAAATAAAAAAAATGCCCTCATCAAACAAAAGTCAATTGAAGGCAATCAATCCAAAATTGGAGAATCTCATCTCAGACTTTCATTGTCATCTGAAAGCTCAAGAAGCATTGATATAGAGATCGATTATTTTATCGACGAGGCAGGATGGTCTCCAAGTTATGATTTACGCACTTCCGATATTAATAGTCAACTGAAAATAATCTATAAAGCTGCGGTATTTCAAAATACGGGTGAAGATTGGAATAAGATAAATCTCAGCCTTTCTAACGCAGAACCAACTGCCGATTTTTCCTTGCCCAACTTGAATCGATATCAACTCGACTTTAACAATTATTATAATTATAATACGAAACCCAAAATTAATAACAACCCTATCTATGGTAGAGTGCGAGGATTTGTAAGAGATGTATCAAATGAACCTCTGATCGGTGCCAACGTAATGATAGAGGGTACGTCAATAGGAACAATTACTGATATTGATGGGTCATTTTCCATTTATGTGCCTAAGGGAAGTCAATTTTTTGAAGTAAGCTACACTGGATATAATAAAGAAAGAGTAGCTATCAATCAGAATAATTTAAATATCAAATTAATCACATCAGAATTACTAGATGAAGTAGTAGTCACAGGATTAGCTAGTAGGGCCTCAGGTGTTTCTATCAGAGGATATAGCTCAATAGAGGTAGCTCAAGAGGCCATCCCTACCCAGATCACTAAATCACAAACATCGTTCAGCTATGATATCGATGTCTTATACGATATCCCAAGCTCTGGAGAAGAACAATCAGTAATCATTAAAACCACAGATGTCGATGTACAATATGAATATATCACAATGCCCAAATTATCAGAACATGCGTACCTAACTGCTCGAATTAAGGACTGGCAAAAATTAGATTTGTTATATGGACCTGCGAATATTATAATAGATAATCGGTATTCTGGTAAGACTTATATAGGTGAAGAACAAATCAATGATGATTATATCTTGTCACTGGGTAAAGATGATAAAATCATAGTGAGAAGAGAACTCAAAAAGGACTTTGAAAAGAAAAAATGGACTGGAAATAATATTGTCGAAACTCGTCATTGGGTAACTTCCATACAAAATAACAGGACGACACCAGTAAAAATAAAGGTTTTAGACCAGTATCCTATCTCTCAAAATAACGCTATCAAAGTCGAACTTAAACAACATGATGGTGCAGAAATCAATAAAGATGAAGGTCTATTAACTTGGTTTACAGATTTAGAGCCATTATCACAATCTTTTTACAACAACAAGTACGAAGTTAAATACCCGAAGAATAGAAATCTCTTAATAGATTAAGTGGTCTGTTTTAATTGATTTGACAATATGCTAATAAGAGCAATAAGAATAAAAAATGCAATACTTATCGAGCGCTCAAAGCTATTCTCTACCATAAATGATAGAGCATAGTTAATGGTTATCGCCCATAGAAACAGATTCTTATGGCAATATAATGGCCCTAAAAATCCTGCTAAAAAAAGTAACAATCCAATTAAGCCCATAGAACAAAGAATATATAGATATTGGCTATGAGGATAATTATAAAAATCTGGCCTACCCTGCTTATAATAAGCCGCCCTACTCTCATCTTGTAGGTCACCCATACCTACTCCTATTATAGGATTATTTACAAAAATGTGAAATCCAATTTTCAGTGATTCGATACGCTCAGAGTCGGAATATAAATTCCCCTTTCCTTGCTGATACATTTCCCAGTCATATTTCATATAACCAATTTTGGTTTTAAGTGAAGGATTTAAATTCCATAGTAGCACGATTATGCCCACAGAAAATATACTCACCTTAAACCATTGAATTTGTATTTTTCTGTTGATTAATAGGACATAACAGAAGCCTAAAATTGTACTGATATAGACGATCACAATACCCGTCCGAACTGCGAGCACGTGGATATAAAGAATCAACCACAAGACTAAGAACATCACCATGCATCTGGCCAATTTGGACAGTCGATCAGCATAAAAACCTAATAATATCAAACCTGCCATCACCCCATAGGCATTCATCATGCTATACTTCACATGCTCGATCGGAGTAGGGATAGGCTGTCCTTTGGCCATATCGAGAAGGATGGTCTCTTGATTAATTCTATAATTAAGAAGTACTGGCAACGAAGCGATACAGAGCACTGCCAATATCCAAAAATGAAATGTAATTAATCTTTTCTCATCAAATGACTTGAATTGGCTTAGTGCTACTGGCATCAATAAAAATGGCAATTTGATAATCAGATGATGTTGCCATTGACTGACATTTTCAGAATTTAGAAATGATAATAAAACTCCCAAAAATATGAGCGTATAAAGATATGCTGGCCTATTATGAGAGAAAGTCAATCCCTGAGTTGCTATCTTATAACACGCACACAACACGATTAACCCATAACATATAGTTACCACCGCATTTGAATACAGGATTGCTGGTATTATCATAATACAAGAGAGAAAAACTATGTCGTCAGTATTAATTTTCACAAAGCTTCATTTAGCACATACATTCTTAAAAGGGATCTAATAGTTATATCACAATATATATGATTCCCTAAAGATTGTGCATTGTACATCAATCCATATACCTTTGCGGCTTAATTATAAAAACAAGTACGATTATGTCAGTCGATGTGTTTGAAAAGTTAAATGATATATTAAAAGATATAGAAGAGGCAGGTATAGAAGATCAAGATCAGCTCGAAAGTTTTAGAATCAAATATCTCGGCAGTAAAAATATATTGAAATCCTTAGGTGGGGAAATCAGAAATGTCCCTAACGAAAGAAAAAAAGATTTTGGGCAACTCCTTAATAAAATCAAAAAAGAAGCTAAATCGAAGTTTGATAGTACTCAAAGTAGATTAAGCGTAGGAAAGACTGATAAAAAGAATATCAATATTGACTTGACTGCGCCCCCAGAAGAACTCATGATAGGGGCAAGACATCCGGTCAGCATAGTTATGAATAAAATCATAGACATATTCTCAAGAATTGGCTTTACAGTGGCAGAAGATCGCGAGATAGAAGAAGACTGGTACAACTTCACTGCGATGAATACTCCAGAGCATCATCCTGCAAGAGATATGCAAGACACTTTCTATCTCAAAGGAAGCACTACTCAACTGTTAAGGACTCATACCTCATCTGTTCAGTCTCGTGTGATGACAACTCAGAAGCCACCGATTAGAATCATTGCTCCCGGCCGGGTATATCGTAATGAGACTATCTCCGCTCGATCTCATTGTCAGTTTCACCAAGTTGAAGGATTGTATATTGACAAGGATGTTTCATTTGCAGATATGAAGCAGACCTTACTTTATTTTGCCCAAGAGATGTATGGAGCCAATACTAAAATCAGATTGAGACCCAGCTACTTTCCATTTACAGAACCAAGTGCCGAGATGGATGTATGGATGGGTACAGATACTGAAGAAGCTCGTAAATTAACTAAAGGTACAGGATGGCTGGAGGTATTAGGCTGTGGCATGGTAGATCCTAATGTACTCACTAATTGTGGTATAGACCCTGAGGAATACACGGGTTTTGCATTTGGCATTGGAATTGAAAGAACGGCTTTACAAAATTATGGCATAAAAGACATACGTATGCTATTCGAAAATGATGTTCGATTCCTTAAACAGTTTCGATCTGCGTTTTAATACTTATTACAAAACAAATCAATGAGTCGAGCGAGTATTCCTAAAGGGACACGAGATTTCTTGCCAGAGCAAGTCGCTAAAAGGAAGCATATCTTTAATACTATCGAAAGTGTTTTTCAAAACTATGGGTATCTACCTATAGAAACTCCTGTGATGGAAAATCTTAGTACACTCACAGGAAAGTATGGAGATGAAGGGGATCAACTATTATTCAAAGTGCTGAATAATGGAGATTTTCTTAAGAAAGCTGATCAAAATTCATTGGATAATAAAGATTCGAAAGCTATAATCTCAAGTATCTCAAAGCGTGGATTACGATATGACCTAACAGTTCCTTTCGCACGATTTGTTGTGATGCATCAAAACGACATTTCTTTCCCGTTTAAAAGATATGCGATACAGCCAGTGTGGCGAGCTGATCGACCTCAAAAAGGAAGGTATCAAGAATTTTATCAATGTGATGTTGATGTAGTTGGTTCCGACTCGTTAATGTATGAAGCCGAACTGGTCAAAATTTACGATGATGTATTTCATCAGTTGGGTATCGATGTTACCATAAAAGTCAATAACAGAAAAGTACTCGAAGGTATAGCAGAAGCTGCTGGGATTAAGGACGACTTCAAAACGATGACTGTAGCCATTGACAAATTGGATAAAATAGGTGTAGAAGGAGTAACCAATGAACTTATCAATAATGGGATAACCTCCGACCAAGTCAATCACATAATGGACAGCCTCCTCATAACTGGATTAGACGAATTAAGTCAGCGCCTATCAACGAGTGCTGTTGGACTCAATGGTATCGAGGAATTAAAACAATTTCATAGTTATCTAGATACCACTGACCATAAAAATAAAATATGCTTGGACTTGACTTTAGCAAGAGGACTGAGTTATTATACAGGATGTATTTTTGAGGTCGCCGCCAATAATGTTGTTATGGGCAGCATTGGAGGAGGAGGAAGGTATGATGATCTAACCAGTCAATTTGGATTAAAAGGTGTTTCTGGAGTAGGAATCTCTTTTGGTGCAGAACGTATATATGATGTGATGGAGGAGTTAGATCTATTTAGCACAGCTGATATTTCCGCAGTAAAAGCCATTTTCCTTTCTTTTGATGAAGCGTCTCACATTTATGCCTTTCAATGTGCTGCGCATCTTAGAGCAAAAAATATATCAGTAGATATATATCCTGAAGTCTCAAAGATGAAAAAACAGATGAAGTATGCCAATGTTCGAAATTTTGAGTATGCCCTGATCATAGGAGAACAAGAACGTGAAGCTCAAAAAGTAAACGTCAAAAACCTACAGACAGGAGAACAAGAATTGATGGACTTAAATGCGATAATTGAAGTGCTTTCAAAATAGTAACCCTCCAATGACCAACTTAAACGAAATACGACAACAATTAGAAGCTGGAAAAATCAATATGGTTGATCTGGTAAAACAATACTTGGCCAAAATTAAAGAGCACGCTCGTCTTAATATTTACATAGAGGTTTATGAGAAAGAAGCTTTGGAGAGGGCAGCTATCTTAGATCAGAAAATCGCAAAAAATGAGAATTTAGGATCACTCCATGGTATAGTTGCCAGTGTAAAAGATGTGATATGTATCAAAAATCATAAAGTGACAGCTGGATCAAAGATGTTAGATAATTTTGAATCTCAACTGACGTCTACTGCCATACAAAGAGCCATCGACCAAGATATTATAATCATAGGACGGACTAATTGTGATGAGTTTGCGATGGGATCCAGCAATGAACATAGCGTATATGGTCCAACTCTCAATGGAGCTGACCCAGAACGTGTGCCGGGAGGATCAAGTGGAGCAGCTGCAGTATCAGTTCAGATGAATACTTGTCTTGTGGCATTCGGTAGTGATACAGGGGGTTCAGTGAGGCAACCAGCTTCATTTTGCGGAGTGATAGGTATGAAGCCAACTTACGGTAGAATTTCTAGATATGGCCTAATTGCTTATGCCTCTTCCTTTGATCAAATTGGCATATTATCAAAGGATATTGATGCATTAGCAGAGACCCTTTGGGCTGTAGAAGGAAAAGACGATTTAGATTCAACCAGTATAGATTTAAGTAGCGTAAAAAGCACCGACTGGGATAACCCAAGTTATTGTTACTTCCCAGAAGTGCTTGATCATCCTAAATTATCATCAGATATAAAACATGCCTTAAAAGAAAAAATAGAGAAGCTAAAAGCTAATGGTCATAAAGTCAAAGCGGTATCATTTGATCTGATCGATTATCTCGTACCTACCTATTATGTCCTGACTACTGCTGAAGCCTCGTCTAATCTCAATAGATACGACGGCATCCGATACGGATATCAAAAGAGTGATAAGAGAAATATAAACGATCTATACATTGAAAATCGATCTGCAGGTTTTGGCACTGAAGTTAAACGTAGGATTATGATGGGCACTTTTGTTTTGAGCGTAGGCTACTTTGATGCCTACTTTAATAAAGCTCAAAAAGTAAGGCGACTCATTATCGATAAGTTGGATAGAATCTTTTCAGAATCAGACATTCTTTTGATGCCTACTACTACTGATATCGCATGGCGATTAGGGGAGAAAGTAGATGATCCTGTGGAAATGTATTTGTCTGATATTTTCACGGTATTAGCCAACCTTGCTGGATTACCGGCCATCTCTTTACCACAAGAATCATCAGGTATGCCGTTTGGCCTTCAGTTATTAGCTAAAAACAACAACGATCATCTCCTGCTACAAGCATCTCGCAATTTTTAATTTGGCACACTATTTGTTTTAAGGTAGAAGACAAATATAAATTTTAATTTATATGTTAAATATTGCACGACAAGAGGTTGTGACATATATTTGCAACCGATTTAGTTAACGTATGTGTATTAATTATAATATGAACGATATATTATAGTGTAGCACATAAGCTTTCCAATACATAGTACGTTAATTGATCTATCCCAAGAACTGTTAATTTTAAAGACGGTCCCATGAGCAAAATTAAATTTATTGCGAAGCGATTCGCAGTAAGTCTAATATTACTGTATTCTATCACAATCACTGCCTTTGCTGCAGCTGAAACGGTAGTGGAAAGGTATCATACCATTTCCCCAGATGAACTGAAAGACAGATTAGAAGTGATGTCTTCTCAGATCGAGTTGAAGTATACCTCTGAGGTTCACTCCATCATCAACGAGTATATAAAAGGCTACAGAAAAGGAAGTGAAGTCCTCTTAGGACGAGGCAATCAATATTTTCCTATTTATGACAATGAGTTTGAGAAAGCAGGTTTACCCGAAGAGTTAAAATATCTTTCAGTTGTAGAATCTTCCCTCCAACCTACTGCGGTATCTCAATCTGGAGCTGTTGGTCTATGGCAATTTATTAGCAGTACAGGTAAGTTATATGGCTTAACCATTAATAGCACTGTTGATGAACGAAAAGATCCTATGCGATCTACACAGGCTGCAGTACAGTTTCTGAAAGACTTGTATCTCCAATTTGGTGATTGGACTTTAGCATTAGCAGCTTACAATTGTGGGCCAGGCGGTGTCACAAAAGCCCAAAAGAAATCAAAAGTGGTATCTAACAATTTCTGGAAAATCAAAAGATATCTACCTAAAGAAACAAGACGATATGTACCTAAGTTTGTAGCCATCAGCTATGTGATGAATTACTTTCAGCATCATGGTCTTGAACCACTATTTGAGTCTAATGAAGAAGCTTTAGCCACACTTAAAGTGTATGACTATACTTCTTTTAAAACGATAAGTAAAATGACCGGTTTGGATATGGCGACCATTAAATATCTCAATCCAGCATTTCTAAAGAACTATATACCGAAAAGCTCGAAAGGATACTTCTTAACTCTGCCAGAGAAGGCTATGTACGATTATGTGGCTGTCACTGACAATTGGTCCAACTTAGAATATCGACCTCAAGTCAGTCAAAGTGAGACTTACCAGCTGTTGTTATCAGGCAGTATGAAAAGGCGAGCAATGTCCTTGGAAATTTTAGAATTATTGCCAACCAGAATTTTGACGGATGTCATGATTAAGTCAGTGCAAAACACTCCACCTAATCCTGAATTGCCGAAAAAATCAAACAATAATGAAGAAGCTACAGTAACATCACAAAACTTAGGCAGATTTACCTACTACAAAATGGGTACTCAACAATCCCTGATGGATGTCGTGGAGCTTTTTGATGTAAGCCTTAAGGATTTGGTTCAACTTAACAACATAGACCTTAAAAATCCTCCTGTTGCTGGTGCTGTAATTAAAATAGAATTGGACAATTAAGTATTTCTTTGACAGCGCTGATTAAGGGTTATTTATAGTCCAATCTTTTTTAGAGGTAACAATTAAATCGCTATCCTCTTACCTTCACCACTGATTTAACAATGTTATAATCCGGTCCTTCGATTAGCACATTATACATCCCATCGACCCATCCAGATAAATCAATTTTTAAATCAGACGGTTGATTGATATCCCTACTGATGATAACTTTTCCGCTTGGGGAAAGAATCTTAATCCGTTCTATCTTATCCGTATTACTAATAGTGATAAAATTGCTTGTTGGATTTGGAAAAATCTTTACGCTACTACTTGTGGTATTATGTTTTTGTATGTCACAAGATTTATTGGATGTGTAGCTTTTTAAAAGCCTCACTATCAGGTCATTTAGTTTTTCTACTTCATAATCTTTTACCACTGGATCAAGGTGTTTATGTCCTATCCCACTGTCATCTGTTATAAATACATAAGTACCATTCGTCCCCATAGCCATATATTTCATAAGAAATTCTGTCTGTCGATTGATTCCACTTGCGGTTATTGGGATGATCTTTATACCCTTAGCAGCGGCCTCTTTGATCTGACCCTGTATGATCCTCAAGCTAGAAGAATCTTCATGTGGTGGAGCGTCTAATAATAAAAAAACGATTCGCGCTATCGCCTCTTTAGACCACTGTTGATCCAAGGCTACTGATAGAGCCGCATCTAATGCCTCGGGATAGTCTCCTCCTCCTTGGGCTGTTTGTTCAGCAATAAAAGAAAGAGTTGCCTCATGATCCTCGTTCAGATCTTTTTTCTTAGTGAGATAATCGTCAGTATGATCACGATAAAAAACTGCGCCAGTCCTCATCTTTAACTCTGTATTAGCTATCGATGTACGAGTTATCACATCCTCTAATTCACTCTGCAAATAATTGATCTCATCACCCATGGAACCAGTAGCATCCACTGCAAAAAATATATCAGCTCTTTGTATCTGATCACAGTCATCCTTGATATTGATATGATTGACACCGTCGCCAATATCTTTTACCTCGCCTTTCACAAAGTCTTGCCCTTTGTATTTAACAATTAATCTCAAGTCTTGAGCTTCATTATTAGCATCTGTCCAGCCAGGCCATAATTCTGCTTTGCCACTATTATCCGTTTTAGCTTGCCATATGACACGTTCATTCTTATCAATAAGGTTTACTACTGCGTCTTGTATAGGAAACTCATACTGATTTCGAACAAAAACAGAAATACGTGAATTGGGATATATCCCCCAGTGATCTTGCATCTCTACATAATCACTATTTTCCAATAGATCATTCCACGCTTCCCAATTGTGCAAATCGTTCCACTCTCCAGCGGTTAGTTGTCCCGCATCAATATTTAAGTCTTTTGCATTTTTAGCCACTTGAACGACCCGAGGACTTCCGTCATAGCTACTTGCATCTGCCCGACTCATAGCCATCATAGCAGTTGGTTTAGCATGAGATGCTCTGGGGGCCGCCATCTCTATATCTTCTGAAAATACTTCTACAGCTTCACTTTTGTGATCCTTATAATCTGTCCCTTCAGGCACTTTAGGTATTATTTCAGTAGTATTATCAAGTTCCTCTCTTGCGTCTATTGTTTCTTCTTGTGTCTTACAAGAGAATAACCAACTTGCCAGTACTATCATGTATATCCACAGTAGATTAAATGTCCTCATAGCTATTCACTAATAATTAAATTTCAAAAAAAAATCCCGTCATCGTGTTTAATTTCACCACTTCAGACATCTATATGATGATGGACTATATTAGATTGCATAATTAAGCCTAAAATTAATTGTCTGACGAAGAACTCATAGAGAAGTATAAACAGTCAAAAGATCAGAATCATTTGGTTCGGCTTTATCAGCCGTATATGACATTGATCTATGGTTCGTGTTTAAAATACTTAAAGAATGAAATGGAAGCCGAAGATGCGGTAATGGAAATCTATGAGAAGATCTCAAAAAAAATTCTAACAAATAATATCGAAAACTTCAGAGCCTGGATCTATATGGTTAGTCGCAACCATTGTTTTGAGATTCTCAGAACAAAGACTCGTACTTCAACAAAAAAAAATGATGCTGCCATTATGTATTCTGAAAAAGTTTTTCATCCTGATGATGTAACCAAAGAACAAGCACTAAAGACTATGGAAAATTGCTTGGACCAATTAGAAACATTTCAGAGAGATTGTATAAAGAAGTTTTACTTCGAGAAGGTGAGCTATATGGATATCGCTCAACAGCTCGATCTTGCTTATAATCAAGTCCGCTCAAGAATCCAAAATGGCCGTAGAAATTTAAAATTATGTATGGATCAAAACATGAGTGATGAAGGCATGGATTGATAAATATAATCAGTGGCTCATAGGGTCTATTTCTACTAATGATAGATATGACTTAGAAAAAAGATCACTCGACGATCCCTTAATAGCCGATGCGTTAGAAGGTATTGAGAAATACCAAAAATCCAATAAAAGTCAAGTATATCAGCGTCTCAACGATCGATTGCTCCCAAAAAAGAAAAGTAGAGAAATATTACTCTGGCCATACTCAGTTGCAGCAGCATTGCTTGCCTTAATTACTTCTCTATACATCCTTCAAATCGAATCAAATAGTTTTTCTTCAAAAACATACCAAGACATCACTTCAATAGAGAATCACCCTCAAGAAGAGTCTATTCTTGCCTTTGATCCGGACATTAAGAAAAAAGAAAAATCTAAAAATATCGAAGTAAAAAATTCAGAGATAAAGGTCGATCAATTAGAAGAATCGCAAAATATCTCAGAATTTAAACAGTCCTCTAATACTCACAAGCTAAGTAAAGAAACAGCTCGACAAGCTCCTTCCAAACTAACTGATCCAGCAATACCAAGTAAATCCTCTTCTATTTCAGACCAAGTTGATGATAACCAACATAATGCATCTGACAATAGTAGCTCAATAGCCTTAATATCATCAGAAGAAATAGATGAAAATATTTCAATAAAACCTCTAAACGAAAAAACAAGTGTCGCAGCATCTAAAGAGTTGATACTTTTAACTCGAAAAAACAATAGAATTGATAACAGCAATATAGCTTTATTAAAGGATGATCTTAACCCTACTTCGCGGACATTGACCCAAGCGTATGAAAGTGCTGATGTAAATAATATAGCTTCTAATTCAACACCAATCGCAAGTGGTATTAAAATAGCAAAGACCTATCTCAGTGCCCCAGAACTAAATTACCTTAAAAACATCCCAAAATACCCAAGAGCTGCTCCTAAAAAAGGATGGCAAGAATTTAATAATATCATCTACGACAGAGCATTTGGACTGGATGAATTAGTAGAGCGTGGCATTCAACCAGAAAAAGACATCACTATCAATTTTGAATTAGATCAAAATAATTTACCCAAAAAAGTGCAATACAACTCTTTCCCTAAAGAAACTCTTGATCAGATCTTTGAAGCAGCAGGGCCTTGGGAAAATCCTGAAAATCTTAAAGAAATAAGCTTGGATGTCCCAGTAACTTTAAGAAAAAGGTAGAATAATCTTAAAAAAATTAGGGGGGGGGATAAAATATTTTCTTATATTTAAATAATACGTTGCAGCGTTTACAGCAATAAGATTAATAAAGTTTGAAAAAAGGAGAGTCCTCGATCAACCATCGAAATGGTGTAGGACCCTCACAATTTTCACATTTGCGTGTGAGGGTACAAAGATATAGATATCTCTGAGATTCGCTTCATTTATCTAATGTTGTTCTTTTTAACTCGGTGATGACATGGAGTCATGACCCTATTAATTAATGTTTAATATTTAGTAAAAATGAAAAAGATTTTAGCAGGTTGTTTTGCGCTTATGTTAGGAGTAAGTGCGTTTTCTTGGGCGGCAAGTCCAGAGTGGATTTATGATCGAGATACAGGAGAGATGATAGACAATGGTGATCCAGATGGGTTATTAATTTGTGAAAACAATATATGTGATAGATACATACCATTGTGCTAATCTACAAAGGGCTCGACCTAATCGTCGAGTCCTCAATTTTGTTTTAAAATAAAATTCATATGATTCAAATAAAGCAAATATTGATATATCAGGTTTTACTTTTGGCATCTTTTTGTTTAAATGCTCAGAGTCAATTAATTAATGATCAATCTGTTCGTCTAATTTATAGTGAGCGCAAAATAGAAAAATTCGACATTCGAAATAATAGTAATTCAACTTTACCCTTTAGCCTAAAACAGGTTGAAAAAATCAATGATGTTATGAATAAATCAATGGTCTTATTCTCATTACATGTTGACCCAAAAGAAAGCGTTTATCAATTTTTTAAAGATAGTATACCTCCTGAATATCCAGACGTAACACCAGGGACACATTCTCCTTTAGGAACTTTTTATAAAGATCATTCTCTGAATATATTAAAAATTACTGGAGGAAAAATTCCACCAAACACAGAGGTGATAAATTCATTGCAAGAGTTAAATGTTTGGGAAATATCAGGAATCGACACTCTAATAAATGATTTGAAATGTACAAAAGCATGGAATAAATATGATAATTCTACTGCTTGGTTCACTTCTGATATAATGATTAATAGTGGTCCACGCCAATATGGAATGTTGCCAGGCTTAATAGTACGTTTAGAAATTGAAAGCGAGCTTATAGAACTAATTAAAATTGAAAAAGTGGCTTATGGATTAAAAAAGCAACATGCTAAAACAATGCAAAATTCAATGAATTTTCGAGATTATATCTCATTATTTGATTAATCAATAACAGGTTGTTTTGCGCTTATGTTAGGAGTAAGTGCGTTTTCTATAAATTATGATGATTTTGTACTATGTTATGTTGATGAAACTTCTCGAAATACAACAACTCCAGCAGAAGCTTGTGTTGATGATGGCCATGATGATCTAACAGTTTGTGATAAGGACGGTTGCAGATCTTATGAGCTGTAGACTTTCTAATTATTAAATGAAATATTCCGAGAAGAGATAAATGTAAATCTCATTCTCGGAATATTAAAAAGTAACAACTGTGAGTATTAAACATATAATAATAGTAATATCTATAATAAGCATTGTTCTAAGATTCAACAATATAAAATCACAATGCATCTCCATAGAATACGAGAAATCGTCTACAAGAAATTTTCATTCTCTTGTAGCAAGTCTTTCAAAAGATAAAGCTCTGAAATTGAGAAGAATACTCAGAGAAACTAAAAAAGTGTTCACCCTTGACATCGTTAATGATAAATCAGCTTATTCTTATTTAAAAACTATACATCCTGTAGGATTAGAACCGTACCATGAGACTATTACTTTTAAAACAATCTTTAAAAACTTTACAAAAGATAAAATTATCATTCAGACCAATCAAAATAAAGGTGTAAATGAATCTATTAATAAATTAAATGAATGGACTATTATGAGTTCAGACTCAATAATAGATAATTATAAAGTTATCTCAGCTATTAATCAAAATGATGGTGCCATTGCATGGTATGCTCCCGATATACCCATTTCAAATGGACCAATGCAATATGGGGGTCTACCAGGATTAATTTTTATGCTGAAAATAGGAACCATAAAAATTGAATTGGTACAAATCAATTTTACAAAAGACTGTGATGAGATAAAGTTTCCACAATTTGAAAAACTCATTAGTTATAAATCCTATGCAAAGTAAAGCTTGATTAAAATCAGGTTAAATATTGTGAAAAGAGTTGAATATCGTGATCAGTCAACATAGAAAATTTCTTAAGCTTTTTTCAAACATATTTTCATCACAGACAAATAAATGTTTCAGAAAAAAGACTATAATAACTGCCCTCCATATTTGTTTTATTGGAATTGAGATTTCGATTTGCCAATCTGAACAGATTACAGGGTCATTAATTGATTCTCTTGACCAAACTCCTATAGTAAACTGTATAGTAACCTTGCATAAGTCATCAGACTCAACACTTCTATCATATACCTCAACAGATATAGATGGCAAATGGGTGTTAGATTACGAGAAAGATCAATCCTATTATGTTGAATTCAAATTGTTAGGATATGATAGTAAACGATTAGAACTAGCTATGCAACATACTTTAGATGACTTGACGGTAATGCTCACCCCATCTGAATTAACTCTCAACGATATCTTGATCAAAGCCCAGCGCATAGGCATACAACAAAAAGGAGATACAATAGACTACGACCTCAAGAGTTATACTACCGGACAAGAGGAGACATTAGGGGATGTACTGGATGCATTGCCAGGGATGGAGGTCTCGGATCAAGGGGATATCAAGTATAATGGTTCTCGAGTAGACGTACTACTCATGGAAGAAAAGGATATCCTCAACAATCAGCATAAACTGGCCACAGAAGGCATTAGAGCTGATGACGTGGCGGATGTACAGATTATAGAAAACTATAAAGGGCCCGACAACAAGAGTAAAAAACAGTCTGACAAGGTGGCCATGAACGTAGAACTAACAGATGAGGCTAAGGCTCGTTGGAGAGGTACTGTAAGTGCTGGCGCAGGATATCAAGATAAAATAGTGGCTGACGCTAATATTTTTAACATCAATGATGTATGGTCTACTACTGCGTTCGGACGATATAATAATACTGGAGAATCATTGATGAGCGTCAATGATTATCTCAGCATGCAGGTATCAATGATATCTACACTCAATAATAATAGAGATAATCTAGAAAATCTCCTACCTGAACACTTCCTAATTCCGGTAGATCTCACTCGCAATAGCGATGCCCTCATCGCTGCCAATATCCATAAAGAGAAAGCCGACAAACTCTCCACCAAACTGAGTATTCAGGCGATGGATCTCAATAGGAATAGAGAATACAGCTTCAACCGTATCTATCAAAGCACGTCAGATAGCTATAGAGGTGAGTCAATCAATGATGCAGATCATATATCTCTGAACTTACATTATCAAGACTTGTGGCGATTGTCCAAAGGAAAAGGCTTATTGCGATTGAATCTACCCTTGAGTGGGATGAGCAACGAAAACCAAGAAAATATAAATGGTTTATTTGGACTTAATAATATAATTGCTCTTAACTCTATTGATGATGATCGCTATAAACTCAATCCCTCTCTGAGATACATACATGACCTCAATGAACAATGGCAATTTACAATCGAGACTGCATTTCATCTAAATAGGAAAGACAGAGCTATCTCCATCAATGATGCATCACCACTCTTTGATACTTCACTCACTGCTATTAAGCAAGATATTAATCAAAATAGCACAACAGCTCAATTATCAAGCTCATTAGAATATACTGAAGGCAATCATGCTGCGAACGTAAGACTCATTAGAAGTTCAGATAGTCATGACATTAATGCCTTGTCAGAAGTCGAAAGCTTTAAAGCTATGGACAGGTCAAATCATGACTCTTGGACGTCAGAGTTATTTTATAGATACGAAAGTGATAGATGGATCTTCGAGCCTTCCTTAAGCCTGTCAAGGCATAGAATAGATTACAATAATCAACTTATTTATCAATTCACGCATCAATATGATCAATTGGTAAGATTTAGTTTCAGCAAACTACATTTTATACTTTTGAGATATCGCAATTCTATTGATCTACCAGGTTTCAACAGATATCAACAATCGCTCATTATTCAAGATCGCCTCAACTTAGTTAATAGTAACATCTCACCCAATGACACCAGATCAACTCAAACCATTAATCTCAGCTATCTCAACTATCAATTAGGTACGGGTCGGAGATTACACATTTTATTTAATCATTCTTTTCAGCGTAATCATAGTTATAGACGAGTCATCAATCAAGAAAACTCTATTAGATATCAATGGGATATTGGAGAATGGAATAAGAGTTATAGTATACAGACACGATATTACCGACCCATATCGAATAAACGCTGGAATGCTCGGCTAAACCTTAGGTTCGCCAATGCATCACAACAATTAGAAGCAAATAACACATTCAATTCTAATATCTGGTCTGCTGATATCTCTCTTAACTCAAGACTCAAGGATGCCCCCTTGAACGGATCTGTTCAAATTAGCTATTCTATCAATAGCACTAATCAAGGGATTGGGTCGATTAATTTTCATCGACTTAGACTTCCTATTACTCTCAAAACTACTGTAGGAAAACTATCGGCAGAATTCGGTACAACCTTTAATAATAGCAGCATTAATAGCACCAACAACTTGAGCTTTTGGGAGCTTGGTGGACATGCTACTTACCAACTCTCATCCAAATATTCACTGAATCTATTGATCAATGATGTACTCTATCTCAATGGGACGCCTAATATAACCACCGAAGCGACCAACATTTACTTTCAAGAGAACAGTTTCGTCAGATACCCCGGGTATATCACACTATCTATCAAGCGTAATCTGTAAACCTAACTAAACACCTGATACGCTATCAGACTACTCATATACGCCATGACTCCCATGAAGACAAACTGAATGATGGGCCATTTCCAGCTCTTTGTCTCTCGCTTGGTTACTGCGAGTGTACTCATACACTGTAAGGCGAAAACATAGAAAAGCAATAGGGATAATGAAGTGGCAAAGTCATAGCGTTTCGCTCCTGTAACAGGATTAATTTCTGCAGCCATACGTTCTCTCACGGACATCTCATCCTCCGCACTTCCTACGCTATATATGGTTGCCATCGTTCCCACAAAAACTTCTCTTGCGGCGAAGGAGGTAATCAAGGCGATACCCATTTTCCAATCGTATCCTAAAGGTCTAATTACTGGCTCGATAAACTTACCTATATGTCCAGCATACGATGCTTCGAGCTTTTGAGAGGCTAAGTAGTCTTCTCCTATCTGTTCATTGAGATTTTGAGCAGCTATATATTCAGCGGCATTCTCCTCTGCTAAGTTCATAGCTTTACTCGGTCCGTAGCTAGCTAAGAACCATAATACGATTGACATCAATAGTATCACCTTGCCCGCTTCTATAATGAAGGTGCTCACTTTTTCTTTGACAGTTAAGAATACATTTTGCCACAAGGGCTTTTTGTATTGTGGTAACTCAATCATCAGAAATGACTTTTCGTCACTCTTGAGGACCATCTTAAAGACCCAGGCAGATAGTAAGGCCGCTACAATGCTCAAAACATATAAACCCATAAAAGCCAAACCCTGAGCATTGAATATGCCCCATACTGTAGTAGAGGGTACTACAAAACCTATAAGCACAGTATATACTGGTATCCGTGCAGAACAACTGATCAATGGGGATACCATGATAGTGGTGAGTCTTTCTTTCCAGTTAGCGATGGTCCTTGTAGACATAATAGCGGGTATGGCACATGCACCACTTGATATCAGGGCTACTATACTTCGACCATTGAGCCCAAATTTTTGCATGACATTGTCAAACATAAATACCGCCCTTGACATATATCCAACCTCTTCTAAAGCAGTAATCAACAGGAATAGTATGGTGATCTGTGGAATAAATACCATAACTCCTCCCAACCCAGCTATGATCCCATCTGCTAATAGATCGGTAAACCATCCTGCGGGTAAAGCAATCCTTATCTGGCTCGCTAAAAAAGTAAACAAATCCTCAATCCATGTCATAGGCGCCTCAGACCACGCATATATAGCTTGAAATATAAAAAACATCAATGCAAAAAAGATCAATGGACCTATCACTCGATGTGTGATTATATTATCAATTTTCTCAGTCAATGAAGTCTTTTCTCCTTTAGGTCTGACCTCTGATTTCTGTATAATTGGTGTAAATGAATTGAACCGAGACAATGTCTCAGTGATCTGATTCTTGGTGGAGTTAAAGCCACTCTCACCTATCTTAGCTGACAGATTAATCCGATCTGCGACACTAATATGCGATAACCAGTTATGGTGATGTCCGATAAGGAGGTTTTGGTAAGTATTGGTTTTGTGAGAAATACTTGACACCTCTTCGGCCACTTGACTTTCCGAACTGCTTAACTCATAAGACTTCTTCCATGTTTTAGACGATTTACTATTGATTAATTTGATCATCTGGTATTTGAGCCCGTCCAGATTCATCCCAGTCAGACTACTGACACAGATTACAGGTACTTCTAAGTATTCTTCGAGATGTGCGGTTTTATAAGACAACCCTTGCTTTTCGGATAAATCTAACATGGTCAAACAAAGGACCATTGGAATCCCTAATTCTTTTAACTGAGCAGCTAGTAAGAAATGTTTTTCTAACTCTATACTCGCCGCGACATAGATAATCGCATCTGGATAATTAGCATCCTCTGGATTAGTGACCGTTTCGACTACTATTTTTTCATCACTGGAGTTGGGATACAAACTGTATATACCCGGAAAATCAATTAACTCTACCGTATCACCAGTAGAAAGAGTTATGGTCCCTGTCTTTTTATCAACAGTGACTCCAGGATAATTGCTTATTTTTTGGTTCAGTCCAGTTAAGGCATTAAACAGGCTGGACTTACCACTATTGGGATTGCCAATTAAGGCGATTCTAAATGTATTATCTACACCCATATCACAAGATAACAATGCTTTTAGCCTCTTTCTCCCTCACTGCTATGAAAGTATCTCCCAACTTAAGGCAGTAAGCCCCGCCAAATGGAGACTTCCTAATCATAGTGATACGACTATCGGGTATGATGCCAACCGTTAGTAGTTTACAGGCCATACTCGAATCCGAAAATTCCTTTACCGTAGCCTCTTCACCATTTTGTAGATCTAATACGCTTCTATTCATCAGCAAGTGTCACAACTTAAAAAATGCAAGAATAACCAAATTCTAAAGGATATGACAACTTGAATTGTTGATAAAAGACTAACAAATTTAGGTAGATAATCAAATAGGATATATCAAACATATCCTTTCAAAAAGTTGTTGTATACCTAAAGTGTTATATACCTTGACTTATAATTAACCGAGTCTATGAAAAAAATAGCTTTAATAGCTCAT
>JAHDDE010000017.1 GCA_020629515.1 Saprospiraceae bacterium
CCAGAAGTATAGTAAATCAATGCTTTAGTTACTTAAAATAAGCGAAAATGACGCTTAATTGACAAAAATATGTAGATATATTGTAGTGATCTATTGGAGCAGTTTTGTCCTATAATTGAGTACAGCAATAATAGTTTTTAGTTAGTAAATAGTTAGCTTTTTTTATTAGAATTTCATACGACTTAGCCCATCACTTTGATGGGCTTTTTCATTTATTGGATCCCATGAAAGAAATATTAAATTCTGCCAAAAAGGACAATTGGTCATCTAACAATGTTACTTATTACGAAATCATATGTCTAATTATTAACGATTGAACCGATGTTATATTTAATTTTCGGTTTTCGAGAGACTCTTTAATACCTAACTAGTTTAACGATACAATAGGAAAGGATGAACGAAGCCATTCAGTTTTTGAGTGGCTTTAATTTTTATGTCTCCTTTCACCTCCGCTCGTAATCAGATAAATCATTTTTGTCGCAATAGTGATGTGATCTCCTTAGTATAAAGAATATTTAAAGGAGTCGATTTACATTCAATCTTAGAAGTAATGCAGTTTTATTAATATTGTATCGAATCGCTGCATTATCCGATATGAAATCCAAGTTAATTCTCCTTTCTTTGTTAATATACATATGCCCCAAAATAGAATGCCAACAGGCAGAGTCTATGGATATGCTGCGATCAATATTTCTTGTTGAAGTAGATAGCAAAGAATTAAACAAATTAAAGAGCAAATCGAAGTATGGACAATCTTTAATCAAACAAAAATTAACTAAAAAGAAAAATAGATTCTCGTTAGGATATTTTGATTCAATTCTGGAAGCTCAAATTGTAATAGACGATCTATCCAAAAATGGAGTTGAAAATTGTTTTATAAAAGAAGTTTATATTGATAGGATAACTCCTCTGCAGATTATAGGAACTACTGAAGTTAATTATGAAATATTACCAGAAAAAGACTTAACAAAAAATAATGATGGAGATTCATTATCAGTTAACCTTTTTATAACTGGAAAGAGTTTCGGTGTATTAGGCAATACTCGTTTTCAAAATGAGCATGAAATGATTACTGATTGGGCCAATGAAAAAGAGCTTGAATTTAAATTGGTTAGTCATGCTTGTTGGAGCAGTAAAGGGATTACTGTATTTTTTCCTTCTGACGAACCTGTAGGAGATGAGTTAGACCATGTATTAAATACTAAAAATCATTGGGAGTATATACGAGATATTTCAGCATTAAGAACTAACGATGTATTACTCTTTCAAGATTTAGAACGAAATGATATTAATTTATTAGAAGTTATACGTTCTAACCCTTTGATTGCATCACAGTATCCAGAAGTGAGGGAGGTTTCACTTCAAGTATATCGTACAATTCTTGAGGGAGGAATAGAATGTTTAATTGTACTTGAAGAAGAATTTTATTTACCCCAAGGGCATCACCACTGGACAATTGGAGAATTCAATAGAGTTGATGTGGACAAACAAAGTAGGATTTATGAGATTCCATTGATTAAAGGAGGATTTGGAGAAAGGGCCACTATACTTAGATCATTAGAAGAAAATTATAATCAAAGTATCAAAATTGACTTAGGCCATAGATACGCTGATCAGGATTTGTCAGATGATGAATTGTTCAATATTGATATTGCTGGGTTAGGGGCATTAGGATACGATATACTTGTGCCATATATTAATGAACTCTTATTGGGCAATCAAAAATTGGATTCAGTCATAAGTAAAACTGATTTAGAGCTTTTGGCTTCTAACCTTACCGCTAAAAAGAACAAGAAGCTTTTTAAATCATTTTTGGTAAAAGAATTTGATCAACTAAAAATTGGTTTTTTAGGTCTTGTTGATCCAGAAATAACTTTAGACTTATCTGAAAAGTTATTACAAGAGTTGAGTGTCCACGATCCTATAGATGAAGCCAAGAAAATGGTGGATAGTCTGCATAATTTGAATGTTGACCTTATTGTTGCCCTTTCTAACATGTCTAAAGCAAATAATGCTCGATTATCAGCAGAGGTATTAGGAATTGACATTATCACGTCTGATTTTAGCAATCAAGGTGAATTAAAAGGGTATACAAGTCATATTGCTATTGATACAGCAATAAATAGAGGATTTTCGCACCCATATATAATTAGTAATATTCCAGATTTCGGTGTTGGGGTTGGTCATATAAAAGTTGATTTTCATATAAATCATGATCAATATAGATTATCCTCTATCGAGGAAGATAATCACATTGTCGATTTATCAATTATTTCAGATTTCAGATTGATGGATTCATTGCTACATAAGGTAGAGTTAGGTTATAACGAAAAAGGTCCTTTGTTAATGCCCGCGTTCATAGATATAGTTGAACAAAGACCAGCGTTAAAATATTACGATGAGACAACCCGAAATGGTAGGATATCCAAAGAATTGTGGGAGTCATTTGTGGCGAGAATTTTAGCTACTAAAGCACCTGCGGAGATTGCAATTATTAGACCTTTAGGTAGTTTTTTGCCATTGGTTGGTAAATTGCACGAGAGAGAAGTGAAGTCTTGGTTGTGGTTTGAGGATGAAGTTGTTTTGATAGATATGAAGGGTAGAGATCTTAAGCGCTTATTGGATAGTCACATAGGTAGGAGATTGGCGACCTCAGGCCTTGAGGCTGTAAGATGGGAAGGTGGTGGATTTTATAAAGTAATGGGAAGACCAATTATTGATGACGTCTATTATAAAGTAGCCACAACCAATATAATATGCAATGGTGCACTAAAGGAATATTTTCATTTGGGATTAAGGAAAGTTGATCGTTTTGATTATTTGGAATCTGGTGAGCTCAGAAGTAGCAGAAGTGGAGAAAAGATTGTACTCAAAGAGTACATTTTAGAAGAATTAAGAAAAATAAGAGCGCTCGGTAAGGGTAAAATTCATCATAAAAACGTGGCCAATTTACTATTACCCGAGACTCCGTATGAAAAGCTATTTTCTTTCAATTTTATTAAACCCACGCTTTGGACCACACTCAATAGGTCTTATAAAGGGAGCGGATACGATGCCATTCCCGAAAGTAGGATTATTTCGAACAATTCATTTGTTATAGGTGTGGCAGGAGGATTAAATACCACTATAGATACCGAAAAGAATCAATGGAATTTGGGGTTTTATTTTGCTTTCGCAGAACAAAGTGCAGAACTCGAAAATGGGTTAACTCAGGTTACTGAGAATGCAGATGACGTTAATATTAACCTCAGCTATCAATTTAAAGGAAATAATCCTCGCAAGTTGCATCCTTATATTAGAATGGAGTATGATTCAGAATTCACTCCAACTCTCAACACATCTCAAAATCTCATAAATCCTCGACAGAAGGTGCTGAGAAATATTTTTGGTTTCTCTAAGAGTCCATCTCCTAAGTGGCCAGTACTTGAGTTAGGTGCTAATGCAGAAAATGACCTAAGTAATGGAAATTATCAATATGGTATACAAGCTCGTAGCTTGGGTAGATTTCCTCTGGATCCGGCATGGAATATAGTTTATTCATTGACTAATAATTTTAATTACTACCTACCTAATAAAGACGACTCGGAAAGAGACCTTGCATTCAAATATAATATGATACATGAAGTTCAGATTCCGCTATTTGGTGACATATCATTAAGTGTGGCTGCGGACTTATTTTTCTTTCAGGGAAAGACAGAGATTAATGATAAGCCAGGCATGAGTATGTTGATGAAGTTGGGTCTAACTTATAATCGGCTATGGAAACCTCGATTTCAAAGTCTATTCTAGAGTAGAGGTTTAATTAGTCACATATCGTTTCACATATATTGACAATACTCGTTAAATAAGAATAGTTTTGCTTTCCATTCTTGGAATCAATGATATATGCCCGTGATGTCTAATGATACTGGACTATATGCCGAAGTGATATTGCCTTTAGCGATACCACTTACATATTCATATGGCGTTCCTATTGAATATCATGAATCTATACAAGTGGGTCTGCGAGTTGAAGTACCGCTAAAGAATAAATTGTATAGCGGTATTGTCTTTTGCTTGTCTAAAGAAAAGCCGGTCACGAAGGTGCGAAATATAATTTCTTTAATTGATGCGCAACCAATTGTTACACAATTACAATTAGACTTGTGGACTTGGCTATCAGAGTATTATTGTTGTAGTATTGGTGAGGTGATGAATGTTGCCTTACCCAGTGGGCTCAAGCTATCCAGCGAAACCAGACTTCTTATCAATCAGGAATTAGATTATTTGGATTTAGACCTTACTAATGATGAGTACTTAATAGCCGAAGCCTTAAGCATTCAAAACGAATTAACCATTAATGAAGTTCAAGATATTCTTAATAAGAAAACAGTCTATCCTATAATTAAAAGTCTTCTTCAGAAGTCTTGTGTTAGAATAAAGGAGGAACTCACTCATAAATTTAAAGCCAAGAAGGCAACCTATATTAAAAGTACTGATCAGTTCAAAAACAGTATTGAAGAGGCGTTAGCCTTGACGACGAGAAGTGAAAAACAGTCTCGAGCCTTACTTTCTTACTACAGCTTGAACCGAAAACAATCACATGTGCTTCGAAAAGATGTGGGAGATATGGCGGGTGTTGATTCTTCTGTTTTCAAAGCATTAGAGAAAAAAGGAATCATAGAAGTATATGAACGGGTAATAAGCAGAATTGACTTAGACGGAGAATTGACGGAGCAGTCCATTCAACCTCTTTCAGTAGATCAGGAAAAAGCATTACAAAATATCGGAGTTGCTTTTAATAATAATAAAGTAGCCTTGTTACATGGTGTAACTGGTAGTGGAAAAACGAGAATATTCGTCGAACTCATCAAAAAAGTACTGAATAATGGGGGACAGGTACTATACTTATTACCTGAAATTGCACTTACTACACAAATTGTACAAAGACTGAAATCTCAAATTGGAGACCAATTATATGTTTACCATAGTCAAATTAATGATCCCAAAAGAGTTGAAATTTGGTCTGCGGCACTTCTGAAGAACAAATTATTCATCGGTGCAAGATCATCGCTTTTTCTGCCATTTTATAATTTGCAATTGATTATAGTCGATGAGGAGCACGACAATTCCTACAAGCAAGATAGTCCCAATCCTCGATATCAAGGAAGAGATGTTGCTGTTAAGTTAGCCACATTGTTCAAGGCGAATATCATCTTAGGAACTGCAACTCCATCGTTAGAGTCTTATCACAATGCTAGTATTGAAAAATATAGATACATCCCACTTTTGAATCGATTTGGAGATTCAGAATTGCCAGATATAGATATCGTCAATCTAAAAGAGGCTTATAAGAAAGGATTAGTCAATAAAGGATTTTCAGAGAGTTTGTTAAATAGTATAAAAGATAATGTAGCTCAAGGCAAACAAGTAATTCTTTTTCAGAATAGGAGAGGGTATGCCCCTGTTGTTAAATGCAAAACTTGTGGATGGACTGCTGAATGTAGCAACTGTGATGTAAGTCTCACATATCATCAAAAGTTTAATGAATTAAAATGTCATTATTGTGGATACAGGACTTATAAAAAGGAATCTTGTCCTGCTTGCGGTATGCACGAATTGGATTTGCTCGGTACTGGAACAGAAAAAATTGAAGATGTTTTATTAGACTTGATACCCCATATCAGTGTAAATAGATTTGATCATGATACTACAAGATCAAAGAAAAATCAACATCAAATCCTTGAAGACTTTAAATATGGCAAAATTGATGTTTTGATCGGGACGCAAATGATCACAAAAGGGTTTGATTTTGAGAATATAGGTTTAGTAGGAGTCCTCAATGCGGATAGTTTATTTTCGTTTCCTGATTTTAGATCATCTGAACGAAGTTTTAATCTGCTGATGCAGGTAAGTGGCCGCGCTGGAAGGCGAGCTGATAGAGGTAAAGTAATCATACAGGCGTTTCAAGTTGATCATCCTGTCCTTTCTGAGATTCTTTCCTCTAATTATGAGAAATATTTTAAAAGAGAATTGGCAGAACGAAAAAACTTTATCTACCCTCCATATTATCACTTGATAACAGTTTGGTTTAAGCATAAAGATTTTCAAAAGACAAAAGGGGCTGCTCAATTTTTTTACGAAGCACTTTATCCTAAATTAGGGAATAGGTTATCAAAACCAGTAGACCCTGTGGTGATTAGAGTGCAGAATAGGTATCAACAGATTATCAATGTGAAATTTGAGAAAGCTAATAGTGTGTCTGTTAGAATAAAATCACTTCTTCTGAAAACTAAAAGTTTGCTAAAGTCTCATACTGAATACAAAGGTGTATCCGTGATTTTAGATGTAGACCCATTTTAAAGAAAATGAGAGTAAAGATTTTCAGCATATTTATAAGCACTTCCTGTATTAAGTAATAGGACTTTATCGTCCCTTTTAATCCATTCGGATGCTTTTAATATTTTAGCTGCCTCCCATACAGCTGCGCCTTCAGGCGATATAAATAATCCTTCTTTTTGAGATAACTCTGTCAATCCATTTAGGATATCATGTTCAGATACGGATAAAGCAATACCGTTGCTCTCTTTGAGAGTTTTTAGTATGAGTTTATGTCCAAAAGCATGTGGAACTCTAAGTCCATTAGCGATTGTGATTGCAGGGTCTTCATATGGCGTTGAGCTCATAAGTCCCTGGTTAAATGCCTGTACTATTGGGTTACATCCGTTCGTTTGTACAGCTACCATCCGACTGGGTATATGGTCTATCCATCCCAATTCCAACATCTCTTTAAAAGCTTTCCATATCCCTATAAGACCAGTACCACCACCCGTAGGGTAAATGATCACATCGGGCAATTGCCATTGGTTTTGTTCTGCAATTTCGTAACCCATTGTTTTTTTACCTTCGAGTCTGAAAGGTTCTTTTAAGGTAGTTACGTCGAACCATTGATTCTCTTTATTTGCTTTACGCATGACCGCTCCAGCATCCGAAATGTTGCCATCAACTAAAGTGACATTGGCACCCATTATCTTGCAGTCCAGTTGAAATACTTGAGGAGTTTGTTTTGGCATAAATATATGAGCTTTAAGTCCTCCCTTGGCGCAGTAAGCACTCAAAGCGCTTCCAGCATTGCCAGCTGTCGGGATACAAAACTCTTTGATTCCAAGCTCATTTGCTTTGCTTACCGCCATTCCTAAGCCTCTTGCCTTAAATGACCCAGTTGGATTATGACTTTCGTCCTTCATATTTAGATGCATGAAGTCATACTTTTGTTGAAGCGCTAATAAATGATGTATTGGAGTATACCCTTCGTTTAAACTTATGATATAATCACTATCTTTTATTGGTAACACTTCTTTATACCTCCACATATTTCTTGCTCGATCTGCGAGGTTAGCTTTATCAAGACCTTGTGATAAATCATATTTTGCAATTAATGGTTCATGATTCTCATGACAATATGTATTTATTTCGTTTATATCAAAACTCTTACCATTTTCATGATTTTCTAATCTGTTATATATACTATGAGTACTACTCATTTGATGACGTTTTTTCTACGATGAATTATGTCTAAATCTACTTACTTATTGTTTATTTCTTTATTTTCGAGCGAGAAATTTGAAGGGGCCTTAGCTCAGCTGGCTAGAGCGTTTGACTGGCAGTCAAGAGGTCACGGGTTCGACTCCCGTAGGCTCCACAAAAAAAGCCATATCACTTCAGATATGGCTTTTATGTTTTGTTTTAGACTCCAGATTAACCTCTTATTCCTTTATAATTATCCACTACAAGGCTAAAGCTGCCACATTGTTCTTTCGGGGCAGTGAAGTCCACCTCATATTTATATTTCTGCAGTGCCTCTAAGGCTTTTCTCAATAGTGCTCTATCATTAATGGTAGTGTTAAATTCATCGACTTCTATATAGCTCACATTGCCACGTCTACCGATACATACCTTGAATGCGATTTTTCCTGATTTAGAGGATGCTAATGCAATCATGCTTGGGTCCCGATAGATTACTTTTCTACCGAATATACCATCTCCACTTGCATCAAACTCTCCTTCACCATGATCTCCTGTTCCAATACCACTATCGTTATCATCACCTCCTTCACCATTTCCTTTTCCTGAACCCGTATCTCCTTTACCTGTTCCTCCCTCATCACCATCTTTGAGTGATGGATCTCCATCGGCATTTCCTTTACCATCAGTAGCTTCTTCAGAAGAATCTCCTTCTACTTCTGAAGGAAAGTTAGTCTCCTCTGCTACATCGATTGGTTCATCATCGATGTCTCCAATTATGTCTTCTATACTAGGCAATTCTGGATTTAATACAACAGGTTCTGCAGAGGGTACTGGTTCGGGACTTTCTTCAGGAATATATTCGGGTTCTGGGTCTTCGACCGGAATTTCCTCTTCTACAGCTTGAATATCACTTTCTTCAGTTGTTGTTTCACTAAACACAGGATCAGTAGGTGTAGGTTTGGTAGCCGGAGGTGTGGGAACAGGCTTAGGTGGAGTAACCGTAGGAACTTCAACCTTTTTTGGTGTACTGGCTTCTATTTTTTTGGGTGTTTCTGATTTTGGCCTCTGACGGCCAGTACTTGCGCTGCTTTTTGTGCTGTTAGAACTTTTACTATCGTTAAAATCAATATTCTGAAAATTAATAGTAACGGCATATTGTGTTTCTATTGCCTTATCAGGATCATGAGGAAGCTTGAATAGCCATGCTATCAATAGAAGAAAAACATGAATCGCTATAGATTTACTCAGCGAATTATTCCATGTGGATTTATTTGATTCAGGAATATTCATAAATTCTTTTTTCCATATTGAAGACAATCATTTTTAATCGTTACCCCAATGATCGTATCCCGTATTTCTATATAAGATGAAATTTGTTATCTCTTTTCACAAAGGTGCACTAAGTATTCCGAGAATATGCAATAAACGATCGTTATCCAATATAAATTATTCATTATATTTTTTATTGTTGAAATATAATGGAAGACTATAGTTCGTTTATAAATAGTAATCTCTAAATGGTATGCGAATAACAGTACTCTTTTATTTATTAGGCTTACAGTTTATTCTATATTCTCAATCATTTGAATTGTCAGAAATTCCAGTTCATAATTCCACTGGGGAGTTGATTAACCCATATATCGGAGGACTTCGTGCAGGACAATTTAGTAATGCTGATCTGAATTTAGATGGAGAAATGGATTTGGTCATATTTGATAGAGTTGGTGCCGTCGTAACGCCACTTATAAGGGAGGGAGATAGATATAGATACGATCCTTCTTTTATTGGTTTATTCCCGCCTGCTTTGAATTGGTTATTAATGAAGGATTACAATGGAGATGGTATACAGGATATATTTTGTTCTCCAACTACTATTGGTATTCCAGGTATTGAAGTATGGAAAGGTAGTGTTGAAAATGGCAAGCTACAGTATAATTTGATGCGTTTCCCAGATCGTGATTTTGATATACTTTATATCCCATTAGGTAGAGGCTTCACTCAGCTATATGTCAGCGTAATAGACTTGCCAGATATAGTTGATATTGACAATGATGGAGATCTGGATATTGTTGCTTTTGAACCGTCTGGGTCTTTTGTTTTTTATTATAAGAATATTACCGTTGAGAATTCTTTAGAGGATACATTGATATTTGAATTGGGAGATCAATGTTTTGGCAAATTTTTAGAAAGCGGTTTTTCAGAAGAAATTGAATTGAGTAATAATGAGTTAGAGTGTGCCAGCTTTTTGAAGCCTGATGGGGACATTCTTGTGGCCAATCGTCATAGTGGTTCGACCATAACCTTAATTGATCCTGATGGAGATGGATTAAAAGATGTACTGCTTGGAGATATCTCATATAATGGATTAGTCGAATTGATTAATACAGGGACTCCTCAATCAGCATGGATGACAGATCAGAATGTGCGATGGCCTAAGACAGATGATCCTTTGACAATGGAACTTTTTCTTTCAGCGTTTCAGGTAGACTATTTGGACCAAGAATCTTTAATAGTTACAACAAATGATAGAACAAATGGTCAAACAGTTGACTTTGTACGCAGATATGAGTTTGATGAACAATCATCAAATTATCAATTAGTGGAATCAGAATCAGTGGTGGATCAGATGATATTTCATGGACAGAATTCACGCCCTATATTTTTTGATTATAATGGAGATGGACTTATTGACATACTTGTGGGATCAAATGGCACTAACAATGATGGGGCATCGAATAATCCAAGACTGGTTCTGTATGAAAATAATGGTACAGAGAGTTCACCTCGTTATGTGGTAAAACAAGAAGATTTTCTGCAATTTTCTCAATTCTCTAACACTTCTCGTTGGTTTGCTCCGTCCATAGGAGACATTGATGGAGATAATGATATAGATCTTATAATTGGTGATGATACTGGTCAACTGTATTTTGTCGAGAATCAATCGGGTCTTGAAAATGTATTTAATTATAAAAATCCTGTTTATCCTGCTTTTGGTATCAAGTTAAGTGCATTTGCCACACCAACTATTTTTGATTTTAATGAAGATGGGTTGTCTGATTTGATTATAGGAGAGCAAAATTTTAATTCTGTTGAAGGTAGATTAGGTTCTTTGACCTATTATCAAAATATTGGAGAAACAGAATCAGCTATGTTTGATAATGACGAGACGGCAGGTGAGAATGATGGTGCTTTCGGCAATATTTATCTACGAGATGAAAATTTTGTGAGTAATTTTAGCTCTTTAGCATTTTATGAAAATGGAGAGCAGCTTAATTTGATTTTTGGTAATCAAGCCGGTAAACTCTGGTTTTATGAAGATGTGAAAGGCCTGTCTCCTCAAGATAGCTTTGAGCTAACATATGACTTAAGTGATGAGATTAATGTTGGCTACAGAGTTACTCCAGACTTACAAGATATTGATAATGATGGTTTCTTAGAGATAGTCTTGGGTAATATACGTGGAGGAATCAGTTTGTACGATAGCGATATCGTTTCTATAGAATCAGTAGATAGTGTTCCTCAGATACAGAATGATAATAGATTGCTTGTTGAGGGAAATCTTATCCAAAGTGATTTGAAGGCCTATTTGGTTGAGGCAGATAATTCTCGTGTGAATTGGGTCATTTACAATGTTGAAGGTCAAATTGTTAGATCCATTGAAAACGGAAATGATCAAATAAGCCTTGACATTTCTGAACTCTATCAGGGGATTTATATCATAACTGCCAATAACGGATCTAATATTTATTCGTCAAGATTTGTAAAAATTTAATGTAATACCCAAAAAAGGGGATTCAGATTTACAACTCACCTGTTATATTTGACTAATAAATTAACCAAAATTTAAATATGAAAAAAGTACTTACTCTAATCGTATGCATTTTTGCAATTTCAGCTTCTGGTTATGCTCAATTTAAATTTGGAGCAGGAGCCAATTTAATTTTTGATGGTTCTTCTTTTGGTCTTGGAGCTCGGGCTCACTATACCATTAATGAAGATTTCGCAGGGCAGGCGTCTTTTCACTATTATCTTAAAGAATCAGATTTATCTCTTACTACGATTGATTTGGATGTGCATTATAGTGGTTTTGATTTAGGGGACGTAGAGTCTTTTAGCCTTACGCCTTTTGCGGGGTTGAACATAGCTAGAGCTTCAGCTTTTGGAATTAGCGCCTCTACAACTAATATCAACGTTGGAATTAACGGTACTATGCCGTTGGGAGGACTTGATCTTTATGTTGAGCCCAAATTTATTATTGGTAATGGTGGTAGTTTTGCCATCGCCGCTGGAGTATATTTTTAAAGAAAAAACATTGCATATAGCATTAAAAGGCCGATTTAGTCGGCCTTTATCTTTTTCCAAATAAAAGGCTTCCTACTCTTATCATTGTTGAGCCGTTATTTAATGCTATTTGATAATCTCCAGACATACCCATAGATAATTCGTCAAGTTTTAAGTTGTATTTATTCGACCAGTCAGATTTTAGTTGTTTCAGAATTGAGAATTCTGCGCTGATTTGTTCTTTGTTATCGGTAAAAGTGGCCATTCCCATTAACCCTTTTAATGATATTGCTGGATAAAGACCATTTTTAATTTCTTTGATTATGTCTTCAGCCTCAAATATCGATAATCCAAATTTAGAATCTTCTTTAGCGATTTTGATCTGTAAAAGGACGGGTATAGTCCTTTCATTTTTAAGGGCCTCCTTATTTATTGTTTTTAATAAAGATTGGCTGTCTACCGAATGAATTAAATGTATAAAAGGAGCAATGTATTTTACTTTGTTTTTCTGTAAATGACCTATGAGATGCCAACAAATATCTTTAGGCATTAACTCTTGTTTTTCAACTAATTCTTGTACCCTGTTCTCGCCAAAGTGTCTTTGCCCATGATTGTATAACTCTTTTATTTGAGATACGGGTTTAGTCTTTGAAACTGCAATCAACTTTGCATTATATCTTTGGCATAATTTAGTGAGCTGAGATAACATATTTTACTTGATAATACTAATCAAATAATCCATGAATTTGGGCATCGATCATCTCAAGCACTTTTGAGAAGTCTTCAGGATTGTTTTTAATATCTAAGTCATCAATATTAATGATTAGCTTATTTCCATCATCATAGTTTTTTATCCAGTTTTCATAACGTTCATTTAAATTGCGGAGATAATCTAAACTCATGCTCCCCTCATAATCTCTACCTCTCTCTTGTATATGAGAAACTAACGTCGGAATGCTGGCACGTAGATAAATTAACAAATCTGGTGAGCTAATCTGGCTCATCATAGACTTGAATAATGAAAAGTAATTATTGAAGTCTCGCTGTTCCATCAGTCCCATCTCATACAAGTTAGGTGCAAATATGAATGCATCTTCATAAATAGTACGATCTTGGACCACAGTTTTATCACCATTTTGGATATTTAACAACTGGGAATATCGATCATTGAGGAAGTAAATTTGTAGATTAAATGACCATCTGCGCATATCATGATAGAAGTCATTTAAATAAGGATTATCCTCGGCATCTTCATAATGAACATCCCATTTGTAGTGATCAGAAAGCCTTTCGCAAAGTGTGGTTTTACCAGCACCTATATTTCCTGTTATGGCGATATGCTTTAATTTGCTCAAGTCGTTTTGCTTTTGGTCCTTCTCTACAATAAGTTATCTTATGTTAGTTCGGATTCGTAAACTTAGTTAATTTTAAATCCAATATTAATCATTACTTAAAGTTTTATTCATTCTTATAAATTACAACAGGGATTAGCGTCCGTTTATCTAAAATTTTATGACAAAAATCGATGATAATCTAATTTCAAAACTTGAACATTTAGCACGACTAAAGTTGGAGACTGAAGAAAAAAGAAAAATTAAAAATGATCTCAATTCTATTGTTGAGATGTTTGATAAGTTACAGGAAGTGAATACCGATAACATCGAACCAATAAGACATATGTCACTGAATGTAAATAGAAAAAGAGAAGACAAGGTTGACAATGAATTGTCTAATCATGAAGCATTGAAAAATGTGGAAAATACCTTGGATGGATTCATCGCAGTGCCTAAATTTTTAAACCCTAAATAACATTATGGTTATAGAAATCTCTGATTTGGCCAAGACATATATCATGGGTAGTGAAGAAGTACGTGCGCTTAAATCTATTACTACCAGCATAAATAAGAACGAATATGTAGCATTAATGGGGCCTTCTGGTTCTGGCAAATCTACTTTGATGAATCTGCTTGGATGTTTAGATACACCATCTTCGGGTTCTTATATACTCAATGGTTCAGACGTAAGTGATATGGATGATGATGAGTTGGCAGAGATTAGAAATAAAGAAATCGGATTTGTCTTTCAAACCTTCAATTTATTACCTCGCTTGTCTTCTTTGGAGAATGTTGCTTTGCCACTCATATATGGCGGTAAGAGCAGGGCGCAAAGAGAGTTAATGGCTGAGGAAGCATTAGTTAAAGTAGGGCTTGGAGATCGTATGGACCATAAACCTAACGAGTTGTCAGGAGGGCAGAGGCAAAGAGTCGCAATAGCAAGAGCTATAGTAAATAACCCTGCTATAATATTAGCTGATGAACCAACGGGCAATTTAGATACTAAAACCTCAATAGAGATTATGTCCATTTTTGAAAAAATACATGAAATGGGTAATACAATAATATTAGTAACTCACGAGCCTGATATAGCAGAACACGCGTCCAGAATAATAAGATTACGTGATGGACTTGTAGAAAGTGATGAGCTTAATGAGAATATAATAAAAGCGGCTGATCCTACACATAAGTATAATATAAGTTAAAAGGGTTTTTTCTTTCTACATTTGTTAGGTCCTCAAGTTATCAACATTCAAAAAACGAACGAAGTTGAAAATTTATACAAAGACGGGAGATAAAGGTACCACTTCCTTAGTCAGTGGTCGTAGGGTTAATAAGGCTGAGCTAATCCTTGAGGCATATGGAACAATCGACGAGTTAAATGCGTTTGTTGGATTACTGATTAATCAAATTTCCTCTGAAATAAAACCTGAACTACTATGGGTACAGAATGTGCTTTTCAATATTGGTTCTATTTTGGCAAAGGATGGAGCAAATTATCCTGATTATCCTTCTATTTCGACTCAACATATTACACAAGTCGAATTGATGATTGATCGGCTTAATGAAAATCTCGCAGAATTAAGGCAGTTTATTTTGCCCTCGGGCAATGAAGGGGTTTCTCGCGCTCATTTATGCAGAACTATTTGTAGAAGGGCTGAAAGAAGAGTGGTGGCATTAGAGATTGAATCGGAGGAGATGACGTTGATAGTGCAATATTTGAATCGTCTTTCAGACTATTTTTTCACTTTAGCACGCTGGATTGCTAACGATAACATTATTGAAGAAATTTATTGGGATAAAAATGTTTGATTATTTAGATGTTTGAAACGATTAGAACCATATTAAAAAATCCAAAATCACTTGGCATAGGATTGATAGTATTAAGCACTATTTTCCTAATAAGTTTGCTGTTTCCGACAGAAAAAATTTTCAATGATTCATTTGCTCAGGGTGAAGTATGGGACGGTGAAGAAATAAAAGCTAAGAATGACTTTTTTGTTTGGAAAACCAAGAGTGAATTAGCTGCAGAAAAAGAATCTGTTAAGATTGATTTTAGACCGATATTTTATAGAGTTAATGATAAATCGGCCTATCACAGAAGATGGGTTAACTTGTTGCAAAGTAGCAAAGAATTGATGGCTGCACAGGATTTTGCAGCTATGCTGAAATATTTGAGATCAATAAGTGACAAAGAAATACTTAGATCTGCTGACCTAACATTAGAAAAAAAGCTATACAGTAAGGTTAAGGTCGAATCATCGGGTGGTGATTTTGAACTTCGGGGAGATGATTATATCACCATTGAAACTTTGGTAAGTGATATGGATAATCTCACCAAAATAGTTCCAGGACAGGATATCTACGAAATGATCACTGTAGAGTTGAACGAAGAAAAGTCGAAAAGCCAGTTATCAGGATTGATTGAAAATATTCAAACTTATAAAAGGAAAGTAAATGCCAACGATTTAATAATCTCGAATGGTGCAATCATTGATGCCAAAACATTTGAGACTCTAAATGCACTAAAGATGTCCACCGAGGAGGGTGGATTTAAAAGGTCGATTGTTTTTATTGGATTTTTGCTTCTGACCTGTTTGATTATAGGTGTGTATGTGCTATATCTCTATTTTCATTATCCAGAAATACTTAGAAGTACAAGGAGAATTGGCTTTATAATGTTATTGATATTGGTATTGAGTTTTTTAGTCTTTTCGATTGATAAGAATGCCAATATGAGCTCATACATGATTCCTTTTTGTATTGTACCTATCTTAATGAAGAGTTTTTTTTCAGATCGACTCGCACTGTTTACGCATATCGTGGTTGTCTTAATCGCAAGCTTTCTATCTGTTTTAGATTATGAATTTACTTTTTTAGAAATTTTAGCGGGGATAGTTGCCGTCTTGGTCATCGAAGATACACGATCTTGGAATAAATTTTTTATATCAATATTATCCATTATGGGGGCCTATTTTATAGGTTACTTAGGACTTATGTTGATCAAATATCAAGCTCAAGTTCCTATTGATTGGTCCATTTTTAAATGGCTAACCATTAGTGGGGTCTTGACCTTATTGGCTTACCCATTTATACCTTTGGTAGCCAAGGTTTTTGGATTTGTAAGTTCGATAACACTATCAGAGTTAGGAGACCTTAATGAGCCATTATTGAAAGAATTGTCGATTAATGCTCCTGGGACATTACAGCATAGTTTGCAAGTCGCTAATTTATCAGAAGCAGCAGCTGAAGCCATAGGGGCAAATTCTTTACTTCTTAAAGTTGGCGCGTTATATCATGATGTAGGAAAGCTTCATAATCCAATGATTTTTATAGAAAATCAGCATGGAATGAACCCCCACGACAATATGACCAATTTTGAAAGTGCTCGTGCTATTATAGATCATGTAGTGGAGGGCGAAAAAATGGCTAAAAAAAGTGGACTACCTGAACCTATTGTTGATTTGATTAAAACTCATCATGGGAATACCCGTGTAGAATACTTTTATAGAAATCAGAAAAATGATTTCCCTGACAAAGAATTTGATGAATCCTTGTTTAGATATCCAGGGCCAAAGCCTAAAACAAGAGAAGAAACTATTCTTATGATAGCAGATAGTTTAGAGGCTGCCAGTAAAAGTCTAAAGGATCCAACAGGACAGGATATTGATAACTTAGTAGATAAGATTGTAGCATACAAAATTAAAAATGATCAATTGTCGGAATCAGAATTGAGCTTCCAAGATTTGGAAAAGTGTTTAGATGTCTTCAAAAGTATGTTAAGAAACATCAATCATGTGAGAGTGGAGTATCCTGAAGAATAGTTCATTATAATTATCTTAAAAGTTCAAAATGGATATTCAATATTGGCGTCACCAGTTGTGAACCATCATTATCAATTAAGTAATCCGCCTTTTTTCTTTTTTCTGCACTCGGAAGTTGTTTACTCATTCTATTTTGGACAGAACTTTTATCCACTTTGTCACGTGCCATAACACGGGCTAACCGAATTTCTACGGGAGCATCAACCAGAATAACTTTATTCATGATTTTATGAGATCCCGTCTCGAATATTAATGCACTTTCCTGCAGAACATATTTGTGTTTATTTAATTGAATTTCACCCCATTCTAAAAAGTCTTTTCTAACGGCAGGATGAACTATTTGATTCATCTGTTTTAACAACTCCTTATTATTAAATATTAAGTTGGAGAGATGTTTTCTATTTAAGGATTGATCAGAACGGTAGCTTTCATCCCCAAATAATTGAATGATCTGCGATTTTAAATCCTCATCTGATTTCATCAATTGTTTTGCTCTCGCATCCGAATAATAGATAGGAACGCCGAGTTTTTCGAATATTTTAGCACAATAACTTTTGCCAGATCCTATACCGCCTGTAAGTCCGATAATCATGATTCCAACATTTTAAAAGTGATGTCAGTTGAAACAAAATCCTCTTTGATATCAGAGACTTCGTACCCATGATAGGAGGCTAATATTTTTTTAAGGTTAATGTCAAGTAGACTCTTTCTAATACTAATGATAAGTCGAACATTTGGCTCATAGAAACTTTCTAAAATATCTATTTTATGAGTTTTTAGGATATCATAGATAATTCCCATTTTGCTAAGTGGATAGTTGATTACTACTTTTTGAGTCTTGTAAATTCTTTTAATGGATGCTTTTTGAAGACAATCTGCAGCGGACGCTTTATAAGCACGTATCAATCCTGTTGCTCCTAGTTTTGTGCCTCCAAAGTATCTAACAACAGCGACAATAGTGTTATCTAATTTTCTGCTCAATAATTCTCCATAAATAGGTTTGGCTGCAGTGCCTGAAGGTTCGCCGTCGTCATTTAATCTAAATAAGTCTCGGGCTATACCAATGGAGTACGCATAACATATATGTCTCGCCTTCGGATGTTTTGTTTTGATTAAATCTAAAAATATATCAACATCTTTATCACTGTTAACTGATGTAGCAAAGCTTATGAATTTGCTTCCTTTTTCTTTGTACAATCCTTCAGTCTGACTGTTAACCGTATCATAATAGTCTCGGATCTTCATAAAGACGATTAAAACATGAATATATTAGAGTTTTAATTAATTCATGTGTTGTATACTATATTTGTGAATTATTTAATAATAATATGAGCACAACCCAAAGTTCATTTGATAGTATCTTGGCCCAATGTCTTGATGTTTTTCTAAAGAAGAACCAAGATTATGGCACATCATGGAGAGTTCTTAGACCTGCGTCGTTAACGGATCAAATTTTGATCAAGGCCTCACGCATTAGATCTGTAGATGAAAAAGGAATTCAGAAGGTAAATGACCCTTTGCATTTAGAGTTTTATGGATTGATTAATTATTCTGTGATGGCCTTAATACAGTTATTGGATATTGACTTAGATACAACTTTAGAGGCTTCAGAGTTAAAAAAAATGCATCAATCACAAGCGCAAAGAGCAAGAGATTTATTGCTTAACAAAAATCATGATTACGGTGAAGTTTGGAGGATGATGAGATTGTCGAGTATTATTGACATTATACTAATGAAAGTGCATCGTATCATCAGCATCGAAGAAAATAAAGGAAAGACCATAATATCCGAAGGAATTGACGCGAACTACTTAGATATAATCAACTATTGTGTGTTTGCATTAATTAAATTAGAAGAATCTAAATCTTAAGATAAAAATGACATTATCCACGTTATTACTTTACGTATTAGTAGCGGCTATCTTTTTGACATTGATCGTGGTATATCTTCTGAAAAAGCACAGAAGTATTCCTATGAGTTTCGCGCAGAACTATGTTGGGGCATTATTTTTATTTTCAGGTTGGGTCAAGGCAGTTGACCCTTTAGGGACTGCCTACAAAATGCAGGACTATTTTGCTGAATTCGAAGCTACTTTTGAGCCAACTTGGTTTGGTTTTATTGCACCCATCTTTCCTTTATTATCTCAATATGTTGTTGCTTTTTCTGTCTTTATGATTGTATTTGAAATAGCACTCGGTCTTATGTTAATTCTCGGGCATAAACCCAAGTTCACTTCATGGGCTTTTTTATTATTGGTTATATTCTTTACCGTCTTAACTGGATTTACCTTTTTAACTGGTTATGTCCCTGATGGTGTTAATTTCTTCCAGTTTAGCGATTGGGGAGCCTACAAGGACACAAATATGAAAGTAACTGACTGCGGCTGCTTCGGTGACTTTATAAAGTTAGAACCAAGAACATCTTTTTTAAAAGATGTCTTTCTATTGATTCCAGGCTTTTTCTTCTTATTCAAGAGTGAGGATATGCATATGCTCTTTGGACGAAACGTTAGGAATATCCTTGTCTCATTAGCTGTTGTTGGACTTTCTTATTATTGCTTTAGCAATTATGTATGGGATATTCCTAAGAATGATTTTCGCCCATTTAAAAAATCAGCCAATATTTATGAGTTGAAGAATTTAGAAGAGGAAGCCCAGGCTAATGTTCAGATCACTCATTATGGCATAACAAATAAGGAAACGAATGAAAAAATAGTACTTCCGTATGCACAATATTTAAAAGAGTTTAAAAATTACCCAGTTGAATTATATGATTTAGAACAGATTAAATCTGAGCCTCTTATCGCAAAAACTAAATTGAGCGATTTTGATATTTCTGATATGGATGGATATAACATGAATGATGAGATATTGAATAATGAAAAGCCAGTAATTTATTTGGTGGCTTACAAATTATATGGTGACGGGGTACCTGCGACGAAAATTGTGAAGGATACGATATTCGCATTCGATACTATTAATATCAATAGATCAGATCAATATAAAATTGAGAAAAATATTAGAAAAATTGACGAAAGAACGGTCAATTACACAGACTATAAATGGAAAGAATATTATGCGAAAAGATATACGGAAGTGGTAAAGCCATTTATAGAAGAAGCAAAAAGAAATGGAGTGGAAGTAATTATGTCTGTTGGGCAAGCAAGTCCGGAGCAAATCGCAGATTTTGAAACCGATATTAATCTTGGCGTGAAATATTCAACAGCCGATGATATTTTGCTTAAAACAATAGTTCGATCAAATCCAGGAATAGTGCTTTTAAATAAGGGGATACTCTTAGATAAATGGCATCATAAAAAACTTCCTTCTTTTAGCGAAGTAAAAGAACAATACTTGGACTAACAATTGTCAGTTTTATTTATACATTTGCCCTTATATTACATTTTTTAAAGATATAAATGTTAAGTAGAAGAAGTGTTCGGGTAAAAGCCATGCAATTGCTTTTTTCAGTAAATAGAGATCAAGAGCTCTCACTGGAAGAGGCGAAAAAAAGGTATTGGCAATACATAGACGATACGTTCAGCCTGTACCTATTGAATATTCATAGCTTAATTGAGGTAACAAGAGTTGCCGTAAAAGATCTGGAAAATCGGAGTAAAAAGCATCTACCGAGTGACTTAGATAAAATCTTTACAGACAAACTGCATAATAATAGTTTGATCAAGAATATTGATCTCAATGTTCTATTTAAAAAAGATGTTAAAGCGTTAGGAATAGTGGATAGTATATCCTCTGATTATTTTGAATCCATTTACAATGAATTCGCTAAGACTGATGCTTATTTTCAATACATCAACAAAGCATCGAAAAATAAAGATCACTTAGAAATTTTATTAGAGCTATATCGATTTTGTCGTCAAAATGATTTGTTCAATGAAATCATGGAGGATAATTTTGGGACATGGATCGACGATAAATCTGTTGTGGTGGGGGCTGTTAAGAAAACTCTTAAAGCTCTTCCTAATGATAAAGATGATTTCTATTTTGCCTATAAGGCTCCTGAAGAAACAGTAAAAGATTTTGGATATAATCTTTTTGAACAGACCATCAGTGGGGATGCAGAATTATTGAAATATATTGAGCCTAATTTAAAAAATTGGGAATCAGATAGGATCGCTATTATTGATATGATACTGATGAAAATGGCACTTTGTGAAATGATGGGATTTAGTACTATACCGACTAAAGTAACTATTAATGAATATGTAGAGATTGCTAAAAATTATAGTACTGCCAAATCCAAAGAATTTATCAATGGCGTACTTGATAAAATAATGAAAGATTTCGAAGAAGGGGGAATTATTTCAAAGTCTGGTAGGGGATTAGAATAATTGTTATGGATGCTAATGATATCAAAAAAGTAGTCATCCTTGATTTTGGTTCACAATACACCCAACTGATAGCAAGACGAGTTAGAGAGCTTAATATCTTTTGTGAGATATATCCGTACAATAAAGATTTGTCACAAGTTGATAACATTCAAGCGATTATATTATCGGGAAGTCCATGTTCTGTTAATGAAGTAGATAGGTTAAATATAGATATAGATAAGGTTGTCGAAATAGCTCCTACTTTAGGGGTTTGTTATGGAGCTCAGTATATAGCTGACTATTATGGCGGCCAAGTGGCTCGGTCGGCTAAGAGAGAATACGGCAAAGCCAATATCACTATTGCAGAAAGTGACAATGATCTTTTGAGAGGTGTAAATCAAAATTCTCAAGTTTGGATGTCACACGCTGATACTATCTTAGAATTAGACGGTAATTTTAAAATCATAGCTAATACCGAAAGCATACCTATAGCTGCTTATGAGTATGTGGGTAAATCTAATGCTGTCTACGGTATACAATTTCATCCAGAAGTAACCCATTCACTTCAAGGACTGAAGATTTTATCAAATTTTTTGATTGACATCGCAGGGTGTAAAACCAATTGGAGCCCTCAATCCTTTATCGAACAAACCATTCAAGAGATTCGAAATAAGGTCGGAAATGATGAGGTCCTTTTAGGTATTTCGGGAGGAGTGGACTCGACTGTCGCTGCTTTGTTAATACACAAAGCTATAGGTAGTCAGTTAACTTCATTTTTTATTAATAACGGCGTTCTTCGCAAGAATGAATATCGTGAAGTATTGGAGAAATATGAATCTTTAGGTCTCAATGTAAATGGTATTGATGCATCTAAAGAATTTATAAATGGACTTCATGGTGTATCGGATCCTGAGAGGAAAAGAAAGATTATTGGAAAGACATTTATCGATGTTTTTTTGAAAGAAGCCCAAAAATTAAATAATGTTAAATGGCTTGCTCAGGGAACGATTTATCCTGATGTCATCGAATCAGTAAGTGTTAATGGACCTTCCGCAACTATTAAATCTCATCATAATGTGGGTGGATTACCTGATTATCTGAATTTAGATTTGTTAGAACCACTACGCATGTTATTTAAAGATGAGGTGAGAAATGTGGGAGCGGAATTAGGATTGCCTGATGAATTTGTCAATAGACATCCTTTTCCTGGTCCTGGGTTGGCTATCAGAGTGTTAGGCGAATTATCAGAAGAAAGGATTAGATTATGCCAAGAGGCTGATCATATATATATAAATCTGCTGAAAGAAAGAGGATGGTATGATAAAGTCTGGCAAGCTGGAGCTATATTACTTCCAGTAAAATCTGTAGGTGTGATGGGGGACGAGCGAACTTATGAATATACGGTAGCTTTAAGAGCTGTCAATTCTAAAGATGGGATGACCGCTGAGTGGAGTAAATTGCCTTATGAACTTTTAGCCGATATTTCCAATGAAATAATTAATTCAGTGAAAGGAATAAATAGAGTAGTTTATGATATCAGCACAAAACCGCCTGCTACAATTGAATGGGAGTAAAATCTTAATTGCACTTTTACTCAGTACATTTATCTTTTCATGTAGTTCTTCTAAAAGCGCTGTTGATCCTAACACGCCTCGTGTTCTTGCACCCAATGATGAGATTAAAGAAGTAATGGATTCAGAATTATCTGTTGACACTGTTCAGTGGACAATTATTTCAGAAGAAGTCTTTCCACCTATAACCTCGGAAATGGAAGAAGAGGTGTTGCCATTTGAGATGGAACGACAAGATTATTACGATATCGCACTACTTTTGCCATTTCGAATATCTTCCCTCGAATTTGCTCCATTAGATGCAAATAATGAGAAATTCGCTCAATTCTACGCGGGCTTTAAAATGGCCATTGAAAAAATTGATAATCAAGATGTTTCAATACGTATCAGAACGTATCAGACAAATCGTGATGTCAATCATCTTAATCGTGTGGTTAGCTCTTTAGATGGTGATAAGCCAGATGTGATAATTGGGCCTTTTGAGCGCAAAAATTTGGCTATAATGGCAGAATATGCTCGAGATAATAGAATTCCTGTTATATCCCCTTGGACTCAATCTTCAAGTGTCACAACGGATAACTTATTTTACCTACAATTACGTCCTAATATAAGCGCTTATTATAGTGCTATATTAAAACATATGACTTTTCATTTTGATAGGAATAACATACGTGTAATATCCAATGCTGATGGTAAGGATAAGAGTATGATTTCCTTTATTCAAAATTTAAACCTTGAGAAAAGTGAACTGCCATTAGTGCAACCTCTTGAAGAGTATAGTATTTCGGAAGATTCTCTGTTGTATGGTGATTCTCTGGTTTTCGAAACTGCTTTTGAAGAAGGTGCCAACGTTTTCTTCATTCCTCATTATAATACGGCACGTCATCAAGATTTTGTTTATCAATGCTTAAGGAAAATCAATGCCGAGAAGGCTGGAAGAGAAATATATGTATATGCGATGCCTATTGCTTTGAATAGTGATAGAGTCGATTTAAATATCCTTAAGAATATCAATCTTCGTGTATGTGATTATCGATTTTTGGATCCGAGATCTCCTTTTATAACAAACTTTAAGAAAGTATATGTGAAACAATTTGGATGGATGCCTTCAGAGGATGCCTTTTATGGTTATGATGTGGCAAAATTCATTGATTATGGACTTAAAGAATATGGCAAGTACTTTCATTACTACATGAAGGAACACAAATTTGTTCTGAATCAAATGAGTATAAATATAATTCCCTATTACGATAAAGATGAAAACTTTAAGTATCTGATGAATGATCATTTAGAGATTATTCAATTTGAAGACGATTATTTCGTCGATAAAAACGTTGATTAGATCAGGCCAAATGATTGATATTCTCCCCAGGCGCATCAAGCGAATGAAAGATGTAATTTCTAAAAGACAGTATGACCTTAGTGTTATATTGGAAAATGTTCATGATCCTCATAATATTGGAGCTGTGATCAGAACTTGTGATTCTGTAGGAATAAGAGAAATATTTGTCATACAAACTGATCCAAGATTAAGCGAAAAAGGGTTAGAGATTGGATTGCAAAGTTCTTCAGGAGCTAAGCCATGGATTAGAGTGAATTATTTTACGAGTGTTCATGAATGTTTCACAGAAGTCAATGATCGGTACGAAAAAGTATATGGTACAAGTATTGGTGCCAACGCTGTTGGCTTATACGACCTTAATCTTGTAGATTCTTGCGCTTTATTATTTGGAAATGAGCATCAAGGACTTTCAGATGAGGCATTAAAACACGTAGACAAAAACTTTCTAATTCCACAAAGTGGATTTGTCCAAAGTCTAAATATCTCTGTGGCATGTGCGGTTAGCCTTTATGAAGCCAGTAGACAACGACACCTTAACGGCAAATACGATCTGCAATTTGGCGAACACCAATTGCATCCTAAGACTTTAGATGAGTATATGGAAATACATCAACAAAAAAAATTTAACAAGATTAATAACAAGAAAGTTATTTAATCAAAATCCGTATCAGACCATACGTTCAAAAAATTCTCTGATTCTTTGACATGCATCTAAAAGAGCCTCTTCAGAAGCAGCATAGGAAAGTCTGATACATTTAGGTGCTCCAAAAGCAGCTCCACTTACCACTGCTACGTAAGACAACTTTAATAGATATTCAGCAAGATCGTCAGAATTGTTAATTTTTATTCCATCAATTGACTTACCATAAAAGTTACTACAGTCAGGGAAAATATAAAATGCCCCATTAGGTACATTTAACTTTAATCCAGAAATTTTCCCTAATTCTTGCAAAACTAAATCTCTTCTTTTTCTGAATATAGCGGTCATTTCTTTGGGTGCTGTAACAGGAGCTCTAAGTGCTTTTGCCGCGGCCATTTGTCCAAATGCTGTAGCTCCAGAAGTCACCTGACCTTGGATTTTTGCACAAGCTTTTGCTATAAAGTGCGGAGCTGCGATATAACCCAGTCTCCATCCTGTCATAGCATACCCTTTAGACATACCATTAACCACTACAGTTTGATTAAAAACATTCTCATTTTGAGCTATTGAAGCATGTGTCCCTTCAAAAATAATGTATTCATAAATCTCATCTGAAATAATGAATATATCAGGATGCGCTGAGATAACATCCGCAATTTCTTTTAGTTCTTGCTTGCTGTATACTGAGCCTGTTGGATTGCAAGGAGAAGAAAATAGGACTACCTTAGTTTTATCAGTTATGGCACTTTTAACCTGTTCTGCGGTTACTTTAAAATCATTTTCTACAGTTGCTTCAATCGGAACAGGAACCCCACCTGCTAATTTTACTATTTCAAAATATGAAACCCAATAAGGTGTGAAAATGATTACTTCATCATCTTTATTTAGCAAAGCTTGGCAGAGATTTGAGATTGATTGTTTTGCACCATTGCTAACTACGATATTATTTATTTCATAGTCTAAGCTATTGTCTCGTTTTAATTTATCAACGATTGCATGTCTATATTCTAATAGTCCTGCAACTGGAGTATAATGTGTGTAACCATCATCAAGGGCTTGCTTAGCTGCATCATTGATAAACGATGGAGTATCAAAATCAGGCTCTCCGATACTCAGGCTAATAACATCTTTTCCTTCACCTTTTAAATCTCGAGCCATCTGCGCCATTTTTAATGTGGCAGATTCATTAAGATTTAACACATAATCAGAGAGAACATTTTTAAATGACATTTTTATTTATTTATACATCCCAAAAGTATATATACTGAAATTATTTAATACTACATTTCGGTAGGATTTTATTAGGATGATCTGAAATAGTTTAGAATGGCGAAAAAAAATGATACTGTACAGATATATGTTACAGGAGGTACATTTGATAAGGATTACAATTTTATAACTGGAGAATTATACTTTAAGGATACTCACCTTCAAGATATGTTAGAACGTGGAAGATGTTCTGTACCTATAGATATCAAGACTTTGATGATGATTGATAGTCTCGATATGAAAAAAGAAGAGCGTGAAATAATAGCATATCACTGTAAGAATTGTCCATATAATGATATTGTAATAACCCATGGCACAGATACTATGGCGGATACGGCATCATATTTAGCTGATATTGAATTAAATAATAAGACAATAGTTTTAACTGGTGCTATGATACCCTACGCTTTTGGTACATCATCTGATGGATTTTTTAATATGGGAAGTGCTTTAGCATTTGTTCAGGTTTTAGATCCGGGCGTTTATTTATGTATGAATGGGAGGTATTTTAAGGCGAAAGAGGTTGTTAAAAATAGAAGTACGGGCTACTTTGTTGATAAATTGGAATAATACCCTATTAATTCACTGCTGATTACATATTAAAATTTATTATATGCAATCAATTAACTATTTTTGTTTATTAGATATTATAGATTATGAAGAAGATTATTCTTTTAATATTTTTAGTAGGGTTGCTTTTTAATAGTGATTTGTCAGGTCAGGCAAAAAATGATATTGGCTTGACAGTCAAAGCATTGGCATTAGATTATATATCTCAAAATGGTGGAGATTTTACCGCATACAATCAATATCATACAGGATTGGAAATTGGTCTTTTAAAGAAAATCAATCCTAATATAAATGTCGCTGTTCCTATAAAAATTGCATCAATACAGAGTGTAGATCAAATTGAAGGATTACATAATGGCTTACTTAGTATTGATGGTATTGTTCAGTATCAGTTCAATAGGCCAGACGCTAAAGTATATCCTTATGTAATGGGAGGCGTCGGATATGTATATGAAAGATTAGGTCTGTCAAATATTCAGATTCCTGTAGGTATTGGATTTAATTTTAAGATTCATGATCGTGCCTTTGTAACATGGGAATCTCAATATAGATTAGCTCTTGAAGAAGGGCGGAATAATCTGAATCATGGCTTAGGTTTTACCTATTTCTTAGGGCCTAAAGATCCTCCAAAAATGGATAAAGAAGAGGAAGAAAAAGAGATGGAAAAGGAAAAAAATACCTTAGACAGTGATATGGATGGTATCATAGATGAATTGGATTTGTGCCCACAAGAAAAGGGTACAGAAGAGTTAGATGGTTGTCCTGATAAGGATGGTGATGGTATCGCAGATTATAAAGATTTATGCCCAGATCAAGCTGGTGCAAAAGAAATGAAAGGATGCCCTGATTCTGATGGCGATGGGGTTTCTGATAATATTGACGAATGTCCAAATATGGTAGGATCTGAACTAAATCGTGGATGTCCAGATAACGATGCTGATGACGATGGTATACCTAATGATTTGGATAAATGCCCTACACAAGCTGGGCCAGCGACTAATGGAGGCTGTCCAGAGACGGATTCTGATGGTGATGGGGTGCCAGATAGCATAGATAAATGCCCTAATCTGTCTGGAACTAAAAATACAATAGGTTGTCCTGATCGTGATAACGATGGAATACCTGATAATAATGATAATTGTCCCGATATTAAAGGATCACCATTGAATAATGGTTGTCCTGATGTGAATGATCTTGATTCAGATAATGATGGAATCCCTAATAGCATAGATCGATGCCCTACACAGCCAGGATTAGCTTTGTACAATGGATGTCCTGACACAGATGGAGATGGTATAGATGATAGCAATGATGGCTGCCCTGAAAAGGCTGGGCCAGCATCCAATAGCGGATGTCCTATTGGAACTAAGCCAACTCAGCAGACTTCTACTACGACGCCAAACAATAATACAACTATTTCTGAGCCAGTTGTTACTACGCCTATAAACAATGAAGTTGATACAGATGGTGATGGTATAATTGATAGTCAAGATAAGTGCCCTACACAACCAGGGTTAGCTGTATATGGTGGATGTCCAGATACTGATGGCGACGGGATAGATGACAGTAGAGATAGATGCCCTAATGCTGCAGGACCTGTTGATACAGGAGGCTGCCCTGAAATACGTGCAAGTGATAGGAGGGTATTAGACATAGCTATGCGATCATTACAGTTTGAGTCTGCTAAGGCAGAGATAAAATCTGAATCATTTATTTATTTGACGCAATTAGCAGAGATTATGTTTAGATATCCTGATTTTAATCTATCAATCGAAGGACATACTGACAATCAAGGTGATGCTGTTGAAAATCAGATTTTATCTGAAAAGCGGGCCAGAGCATGTTACAATTTCTTAGCAAGTTCAGGTGTAGCTCGAGAGAGAATGTCCTATGTAGGATATGGAGAATCTAAACCAATAGCAACTAATCAGACTCTTTCTGGTAGAATATTAAATAGACGCGTCGAATTCGCTTTAGTACCGAAAGAATAGAAGTTATCTAACATAAATGAAAATAATAGAGAAGGGAGCGATCGGGCTCCCTTTTTTTAGTCTTGCTCTTTTTGTTTTTTTAGTATTTCTACCTGTTGTAATACCTTACCAGTTTGAGACTCTCTGAATTCCTTCAATTTGGCTTTGAGAAGTTTGTCAGATAGTGCTAAAATCTCTGTAGCCAATATAGCCGCATTTTTGGCTCCATTAAGAGCTACTGTGGCAACAGGTATACCATTAGGCATTTGTAAAATACTTAACACTGAGTCCCATCCGTCAATAGAGTTTGATGACTTTATAGGAACTCCAATGACCGGCAAAGGAGTTAAAGATGCGACCATCCCAGGCAAATGGGCAGCTCCACCAGCACCTGCTATTATCACATTAATACCACGCATTTCTGCATTTTCTGCAAACTCCATCATCCTATGTGGCGTTCTATGGGCAGATACAACGGTGATTTCGTAATTCACCTCTAATTTGTCTAAGAATTCTGCGGCTTGTGACATTACAGGCAAGTCAGACGTAGAGCCCATAATTATGCTAATCTTTGTTTTCATACTAACTTGTTGCTTTGAAGGTTGAAGATATCAGTTTATAATTTTCTTTTAGAGCTTCTATGTTTTTCCCAATTATGGTTATATGTCCCATTTTTCGATTGGGTTTAGTGATTTTCTTTCCATAGAGATGTAAAGTGAGTCCTGGTGTTTTTAGACATTCATTAATACCTTCATATTTAACAGGCCCAGTTTTACCTTCTATACCCAATACGTTAATTAATAAAGAGGGCATTATTGTCTGAGTTGATCCAAGGGGTAAATCGTATATGGCTCTTATGTGGTTTTCGTATTGAGAACAGTAGCAGGCCTCTATACTGTGATGTCCACTATTGTGAGGACGAGGAGCTATTTCGTTAATTAGTATTTGACCATTGATGTCAATGAACATTTCTATGGCCAAAAGTCCTACTATTCCTAATTCTTGGGTTAATTTATATGCGATATCCTTAGCATTTGCTTTTTGCTCCTCAGTTATATCTGCTGGCCCCAATTGATACATCAAGATATTCGAGTTTGGGTCAAAAACCATTTCAACTGGATCATAACTAAGTGTAGTACCAGAAGTATCAGAACAAGTTATTATTGATATTTCCTTTAAAATTTCAACTCTGTCTTCTACCAAAAAGTCCTTTTTAAATCCTTCGGTGACAAGTTGTTTTTCAGATTTTATAATCTGAACCCCACGTCCATCATATCCTCCTTTTCTTATCTTTTGTACAAATGGGTAACTCCAGCGTCCATTATTTATATCGTTTATTAAGTCTGCTTGATTGTCATATAAGCCAAATTGAGAAGTCGGTAGTTCGTTGTCTTTATAGTATGATTTTTGAAGTCCCTTGTCTTGTATTAGGCTAATTATCTTAGGTTGAGGATAAACCTTTTTACCCATGTTGGCTAATTCTTCAAGTGCGGCAACATTAATTTTTTCAATTTCAATTGTGATCACATCTACCTTAGATCCAAACCTTATCACATCTTCATAATTTTCAAAATCACCCAATTCATATTCTTGTGCAATTTTCCCAACAGGCATTTCTCTATTCTTATCCATTAGTATGGTAGGTATCCCCATTTTGGAAGTTTCATAAAAAAGCATTTTACCTAATTGTCCACCACCTAATATTCCAATAGTTTTGTGCATATGATTATCTTGATCTTTCATAAAAATGAAACCGATGACGAAAATATTAATAAAGAATGGCTTAGTAATCAATAGAGGTAAATCAAGTGAAAGAGATTTATTAATTGATGGAGAAAGAATAGTCAAAGTAGATACTGATATAAGCCATCCCGATGCAAAAGTTATCGATGCTACAGATAAATGGGTTATACCTGGAATTATTGATGATCAAGTTCATTTCCGGCAGCCTGGACTTACACATAAAGCTTCTATTTACACAGAGTCAAGAGCAGCCCTAGCAGGAGGTGTCACTTGTTTTATGGAGATGCCGAATACCAAACCTACAGCTACTACAGTTGAAAGATTGGAAGAGAAATATACAATAGCAAAAGCATCATCTATTACTAATTATTCATTTTTTATGGGTGCGACCAATGATAACATAGATGAGGTATTAAAAACTGATTCAAGCAAAGTCTGTGGTCTTAAGATATTCATGGGTAGTAGCACTGGGAATATGTTAGTCGATAATATGTCAACTTTAGAAAAAATCTTTGCCAATGCTCATATGCTTATTGCAACTCATTGTGAAGATGAAGCTACTATAAGAACTAACATGAGACACTATGAAAACAAAGTTGAAGAGTTAGATGCAACATATCACCCTATAATTAGATCAAGAGAAGGATGTTATAAATCTTCATCTCTGGCTATTGAATTAGCCAAAAAGAATGATGCGAGATTACATATTCTACATATAAGCACAAAAGAAGAATTAGATTTATTTGATAACACCATTCCTTTAGAAGACAAAAAAATCACATCTGAAGCATGTGTACATCATCTGTTTTTTAATGATTCGCAATATCTGGCTTTAGGAAATAAAATAAAGTGTAATCCAGCTATAAAATCAGTGGAAGATCAGAAGGCTATATTTCAAGCCGTTTTGGATAATAGAATAGATGTTATTGCTACAGATCATGCTCCACATACAATTCAAGAAAAAAATAGGAAATATATTAATGCCCCAAGTGGTTTGCCTTTGGTTCAACATAGTCTATCTATCATGTTAGATTTTTATCATAAAGGATTAATCTCTAAAGAAATGTTGGTAGAAAAGATGTGCCACTCTCCAGCTCGATTATTTAGAATTGTAGATCGCGGATATCTTGATGAAGGGAAATTTGCTGATTTATCAATTGTTGACCCTAATAGATCTTATGTCGTTGAATCAAAAGATCTGTTTTATAAGTGTCAATGGTCACCCTTAGAAGGAATGACATTCAAGGGGGGAGTGGATGAAGTATTTATAAATGGAATAAGGAAATTTAAGAAAGGAAGAATTCTTAATCAATCTTCTGGGCAAAGAATCACGTTTGATTGGAATTAAATCAAAAACTGATTTTATTGGATTGAGAAGATAGTTTTTCTTTTAAGCTTATCATTTTAAGAGCTGTAAGTGCAGATTCTTCACCTTTATTTCCATGTTCGCCCCCAGCTCGCTCGATAGCTTGCTGTGTAGTGTTTGTAGTAAGAACTCCAAAAATCACAGGGATCCCAGAAACAACACTTAATTGAGAGATATTCTTAGAAATTGCGTGGTTTATATAGTCATCATGTTTAGTGGCTCCCTTAATCACACAACCTAAACAAATTATGGCATCTGGTTTATTGGAACTATTTAACATGTATTTAGCACCTAACGGTAGCTCATATGATCCGGGAACGGTATTGAGAAGTATATTATCAGGTTGGATTCCTAACTCCTTTAAGGTGTCAATACAAGATGTAGTCATACTGGTAATAATCTCAGGGTTCCACTCCGTATTGAGTATACCAATTCTTGTATTTCCTATATCCTTAATCGGATATTCATCTGCAGAGAATTTTTTGTAGCTCGGTATGGCCATCTAAAATTCTTATTTAAGCATGCCTATGTATTTGGCAGCTTCAATTGCTTCGTTCGATTTTGGAAAATCTTCGCTGATTTTTTTGAAAGCCTTCAGGGCTCTGCTTTTATCACCTTCTTTTTGAGCTAGTATCCCTAATTTGTATAAGTAATAAGGAGTGAGTGCATCATTAATGGTAGAAGTGGCTTTCTCATATGAATTGATAGCTTTGCTCATTTCACCTAATTCTGAATAAGCATCGCCCATTGCACCATACTTAGTAATGGTTGTAATATTTCCTTTAGGACTATATGAGTCAAGATACGAAACAGCGTCATCAAATCGTCCTAAATTTAGATAAGAAATACCAGCGTAATATTTCGCTAAATTAGCAGTCTTGGTTCCTCCATAATTATCTACGATATCCAAAAGACCATCATAACCTCCTCCAGGTGCCTCTAAAGCTAACGCAAAGGAATCTCTTAAAAATTGTTGTTCCGCTTTAAATATCTGCTCTGCAGCTGCCTTTTCTCTTGGAGCTTTATATAAATATTGATATGCCAAGAAGGCACCAATTATCAAGAGTATTATTGCGGCAGCAGTAATAACTGACATTTGATTGGCTTCAAAGAAACCTTTATTTTCTTTGTTCCTTGTATCAACTAAACCACCTTCTATTTGATCTTTTCTGCCTTTAGCCATTCCTCAAAATTTTCGCAAAAATAGATAAATATTCAATTCCAGATAATTTAAATATGCCTGTTGCCAACATATTTAAAAAATCAACTATTTAATCTATCAACTTTACATTACTAATCTCTTATATAAGGATAGTCTTCTTGGACATAATTATCAGTATAAAGTTCTGAAGCTTCAGGTAACGGAGAATTCTCCGCAAATTCGGCCGCTTCGGCTATTTCGGCCTTTATATTGGCCTTAATATCATCAATTTCCTTTTGCGTAGCGATTTTATTCTTGATAATTTTTTCTTCCGTAACCAATATTGGATCAAGCTCCTTATAATGTTCTAACTCTTCCTTTGTTCTATATTTTGCAGGGTCAGAAACCGAATGCCCACGGTATCTATAAGTCTTAATCTCTAAGAAATATGGCCCATTGCCGGATCTGATATGAGATACAGCCTCCTCCAATGCCTCGTGAACACTTTCGGGTGACATTCCATCTACAGCTTTATTTGGCATGTTAAATGCATCACCCACTTGATGAATTTCGGTCACGTTACTTGTTCTCTTAACAGAGGTTCCCATAGCATAGCCATTATTCTCGCAAATATATAGAACCGGAAGATTCCAACTCATAGCCATATTAAATGATTCATATAGGGCTCCTTGTCTTGAGGCACCATCACCAAACATACATACACATACATTTTTAGTACCTCTATATTTTTCGGCAAAGGCAATTCCCGTACCTATAGGAATCTGAGCTCCAACTATACCATTACCACCAAAATAATTCAATTCCTTAGAAAAGAAGTGCATGCTTCCTCCTTTACCGTTAACACAGCCATCTGCTCGTCCGTATAATTCCGCCATACATGAATTGGAGCTTAATCCTCTACTTAAAGCTATACCATGTTGCCGATATGCCGTAACTACCTTATCCTCTTGTGTTAGAGCCGAAGTCATCCCAGCTGTTATAGCTTCTTGTCCGATATATACATGACAAAATCCTCTTATCTTCTGTTGGGAATATGCCATTAAAGCTCTCTCTTCAAATTTCCGAACTCTTAACATTATTTCATACCACTTAAGGTAAGTGTCTTTTGAGTATTTCGTTTTCTTAGTGGAACTTTTCCGTTTTTTCGCAGGTGCTTTCTTAGTTGCTACGGCCATATCCTTTTTCATTTATTGAGCAACAAAAATATAAATATTATAAACCTTTTACACGGATCTATTCAATTATTAATGGGCCGTCTTCATTGTTTAAACAAACGTTGAATTGTAGCTCTTTCTCAGTTATTTATCTGATTTTTGTTTTATGAGATTAACTCAATTACAGATTACTAACTTTAAAAACTATACACAACAATTGCTCGATATTGATCAAACTGTCAATCTCATTTATGGGCAAAATGGAAGTGGCAAAACAAATTTGTTGGATGCCATTTATTTTATAAGCGTAGCCAAGAGTTATTTCAATCTCACAGATAAACAGATTATAAAAGAGAGCAATCAATTTTACAGAGTTGTGGGGAAATTGGATAGTAATGGACAAGCTGTTGAAATAATTGTGAAATATGAATTAAATGGAAAGAAGTCTATCGAACTTCAGAAGAAGAAATTAAAAAAGGTTTCTGATTTAGTTGGTGCTATTTCTGTAGTATTAGTGGCTCCCAATGATATCAAAATAGTAAACCAAGGTAGCATTGAAAGAAGGAAGTTTATTGATAGAATCTTGTGTCAATGCGATAGTGCTTATCTCAATAATTTAATTGCATACAACCGTATATTGAATCAAAAAAATGCACTCTTAAAAGGTGGGTATCGACCAGATCCATTACTCTTAAAAGGCTATAATGAAAAACTGGTTTTCTTTGGACAGGAGATTTATACTGCCCGTAAGGAGTTTGTACACTCTTTTTTACCATTATTACAGTCTTTATATAAAGATATTTCTAGTGCTAAAGAACGAGTAGGTGCTGAATATATCTCTCAGTTTGACACTTCTGATTTAGTTGAGTTATATGAACACTCTTTAGTGGACGAGATAAGATTTAAAAGGATTCTTATAGGTACGCACAAAGACGATTTAAGCTTTATGATTGATAATAAAAGCTTACGTAAGTTTGGTTCACAAGGCCAGATTAAGACATTTTTATACGCTTTGAGAATTGCTGAATTCAAATATTTAGAATCTATGTTAAACCAAAAGCCAATTTTGATTTTAGATGACTATTTTGAAAAACTTGATAACAATAGACTCTCATCCCTGATTAAGCTTATTAATAATGGTACATTTGATCAAGTTTTTTTGAGTGATACAGAATTACTTAGGACTCAATTATTGTTTGAAAAGAACGATATCATTTTTGATTCATTCAAAGTGAATGATGGAAAAGTCATCAAAACATTATAAAGTGTGGACCAACATATCAAAGATGTATTAAATAGCTATGTGTCAGATAGCAAAATCACTAAGGGATATTATCGTGTAAAAATCGAAGAATATTGGAAATCCAATATGTCCCAAGGTATTGTAGATTTGACTGAATATGTGTTATATCGGAATGGCATTGTAACCATTCGTATAAATTCAGCTCCTCTTAAAAACGAACTATTCAATAGTAGGGCAAGAATTCAACAACTTCTTAATGAATTCTTCAATAAAGAAATTGTCAAGGAAGTGATTATAAAGTGATTAGGTTTTAGTTGTTTTATTTTTCTTTTTGCCTTTCATTTTGCCCGACATCTCTAATGCTTTTTTGATATCTAAGATCCCTCCACTAACAGAAAGTTTGTCAAAAGAAATTAATTTTTCTTCGCCAGGCTGATTGACTAAAGTAGTTAGTGGCTGAGTAGAACTAATCAATATTTCTTTTACTTGTTTTGCGCTTAAATCAGGAAAATATGATCTTATCAAAGCTGCAGCACCTGATACCACAGGGGCGGCCATACTGGTTCCCTGTGAAACTTGATAATTATCGTTTGGAACTGTTGATAAAATAAATTCCCCAGGCGCAAAAATATCTACCTCTTCTTGTCCGTAATTAGAAAATGAAGCTACCATGTTTTCATTATCAAATTTTGAGGAAGCTCCTATCATAAGCCAATTCTTAGCTTTTTTCTTTTTCCAAAATAAAAATCCTTTTGGCTTGATATAAATGTCATTTGGAAAGGTTTCATTTTTATCAATGTCTTCACCCGAGTTGCCTGCCGCACAAACGATTAAAACATCGTTTTTTTCAGCAAATCGAACAGCATCATCAACATAAGATTTATTTGGAGAGATCCCTTTGCCAAAGCTCATATTGATAATATCAGCACCATTTTCAACAGCATATCTTATGGCGTTTGCTACATCTTTGTCTCTTTCATCTCCATTGGGCACTGCTCTAATAACCATTATTTTAGCATTATTAGCCACGCCATTAATCCCCATATTATTATTTCTTTCGGCTGCTATGATTCCAGATACATGAGTGCCATGCATAGCATCGGGGCCTTCAACTAAATTGTTGCCGTAATACCGATTAGAGAGGTCTTCATAGTCGTCACCAACAATTTCTCTTGTATCATAATTGATGTTATAGTGATATTTAAATTTGCTACCATAATAATCTTGCATTTCGGCAAACTCAGGAGGTAATAGAATAAGTTCTATTTCTTCCAAAGAAGGTATGTAACCTAAATCTTGTCTTAATACAGATACTACATTGTTAGCCATCTGACCACCTCTATCCAACTTGGTACTAAGAGAATCTGCTAAAGTCGCATTTAGCTGTTCATCTCCCAGATATTCCTTTAAATAGTCAATTATCTCTTGATATATGACCCTTGTGCTCTCTAATTGATTGAACTGATTTTCTGCGCTAGCAATCTCTTTTTCAATTTTTTTACCGTACTCGTTATATTTATTATATTCTTCAATTTCCTTTTCACTTAAGGTCGAAGGATCGACATTTTCATATTTTCTATTCAGTTTAATATATGAACGTGTCATTTCGTAGGTATCTCCTGCTACTTGACGACCGTCTTGACCACCAATAAAATTCCATCCATTTATGTCATCGATATACCCATTATTATCATCATCTATACCATTGTTAGGTATTTCATCTGTATTGATCCATATCACATCATCAAGATCTTCATGCTCTATATCGACTCCAGAATCTATGACAGCAACCACAACAGTTTTACCTTTTTTATTTTTAAGTACATTTTCATATACCCAGTCAGTATTTATGTTGTAAGGTTTTGCTTTTGTTTTTTCACCATGATACCAATTGTTATCTTGAGCAAAAAATACAGAGGTTAATAAGGTTGATAGAGTTATAAGAAATATTGATTTTAATGACATGTAATGTTTTGTTTTTGCCTCTTAGATAAAGAAATTTAAAAGGCGATTGTTTTAATTGGAATTGGCATATCATAAGGTAATCCGCCTAAAGGGGCAAAAGTATATAAAATTATATTGCTGAAGTGTTAGAGATATCTCAAACAAAAGCTATTAAGCTACTAAATAATATCTGGGGGTACGATCAATTTCGTTCTCCACAGTGGGAGGTTATAGCATCTTTAGTTTCTCATAATCATGTTTTAGCCTTATTACCGACAGGTGGGGGGAAGTCTATATGTTATCAAGTGCCGGCATTGTTAGCTCAAGGAGTGACTATAGTGGTTTCTCCACTCATTTCACTCATGGAGGATCAAGTCGAAGATTTAAAACACAGAGGAATAAGGGCAGAGTGTATTCATTCAGGAAAGTCACTTTTATCTATTGATAGGATTTTGGACAACTGTGTTTATGGCCACATTAAATTGTTGTACGTATCACCAGAAAGATTAAAGACCGATTTATTTTTATCCAGGGCGGATCGGATGAATATTGATTTATTTGTTATAGATGAAGCACACTGTATCTCCCAATGGGGCCATGACTTTAGGCCATCCTATTTATTAATCAAGAATTTTATCTCAGCTCTCTCTGTAAAGAAAATTATAGCTTTAACAGCTACAGCTACTGAGAATACCATTGATGAGATATGCACAGAACTAAACTTTGTTGACCATAAAATTATCCGAAAAAGCTATGAACGTAGGAATATCTCGATATCCATCCATAAAAGTGATGACAAAATAAATGACGTAGTACGCCTTATTAGTGATCGAAAAGGACAGAAGGTTTTACTCTATTGTAGAAGTCGTAGACAAGTCGAGATGCTCTCTTCGACATTAAATACACATATCCCATCGGCATACTATCATGCAGGTTTGTCCTTTAAAGAAAAGAAGCAAATACAAGAGGATTTTAAAAGGGGAGGGTTAAATCTCGTCGTAGCCACCAATGCATTCGGAATGGGAATTGATGTGTCAAATATTAGAACCATAGTGCACTTTGGTATACCTCCGTCAATAGAGGATTATTATCAAGAAATAGGAAGGGCGGGTAGAGATGGTCATGAATCAGAAGCGATTATGATATACGACTACTCAGATATATCTCGGATGCAAGAATTTATAAAATATCAATTTGTCGATATATCAATCCTTTATCAGTATTACAAGAAGATTTGTATCTTCTACAAATTAGAACTTAACACGGGTGAAGGGATAAATGTGCCATTTGATATTCAATTTTTATCTAAACGATTTAAGATTAAAACGATAGAATTAAATGGAATAATTGAAGGCCTTAGATCAATTGGATTGATAGCAACTGATATCAATCCTAAGAAGCAGTATTTCATTAAATTAAAAGTCGCAGCAAGATTTATCCGTGATAATTTCTATCGAAAAAATGAGAAGGATTTATTATATCATTTCATGCGCACGTATAATAATATATGGGAGACCTGGACAGAAATTGATGTCGAGAAAATCGCATTAAAAATAGATGAGAGCGTTGATGAAATTGAAAAATTATTAAAAAAACTTAGAGAAAAAAATGCTATTAACCTCAAGGTTATAGAAGAGGGGCCCCGATTAATATTTCTAACAAATAGAATGGTGCAATATGATTTCAATTTAAAGTCAAAAAAGTATCACTTCTTAAAAAATCAAAAGACTAAACAATTAAACAGCATGTTGCAGTACATATCGGCTGGAAGATGTAGGTCTAAATCCTTGATGAACTATTTTGATGAAGACTATCCACATAACTGTAGTAAATGTGATTCTTGCAAAATGTCAGAGAATGTAATCTCTCGGTCTTCTAATCTTAAAGAATATATATTGACATTAGATCCACCAAATCTCAAAGAATTTGTTCGAAATGCTTTTGTTAATAGATTAAATGATGAATTAGAAGTTATTCAAATGTTGGATGTCGAGGGGCTCATATCAATTGATAAGGAATTATGGAGTTAAGAGGGGCCTATGATCATATACTTTTAGTAACAAATGATTTGGTCAATGATCGTCGAATGATCAAAATATGTGATTTCTTAGCTTCTTCTGAAAAGAAAAAAGTCTTATTAATTGGACGGCAATTGAAAGATTCAATATCCTTAAAACATAAATCATTTGATCAATATAGATTGAAATGTTGGTTTAAGGGTGGGCCACTATTTTATTTAGAGATTAATATTCGGTTTTTAGTAATGTTGAAACAGTTACAGTTTACAACTTTAACCGCTAATGATATTGATACTGTATTGTCTGGTTTACTTTTAAGAAGAATTAGAAAATTTCAATTTTTCATTGATTGCCATGAGTACTTTAGCGAAGTACCTGAATTGACTGGTCGTCCGATTAAAAAGTGGTTATGGCGAAAATTGGCGTATAAAGCTATTGGGGTTTCTGATAAAAGATATACTGTTAATGCTCAATTGGCCGAACAGTTGATGTTGAGATATAGACGAAAATTTAAAATAGTAAGAAACGTCCCAAATGATTGGGATAAATATTTGCCAAGGAGAACAGAAGATAATTTCACAATTGTGTATTTAGGTGTGCTAAATCAGGGAAGAGGCTTAATTGAGATGATAGAGGCGATGCTGCAACTGACTTTCGCGAAATTAAAAATAATAGGGGATGGTGTCTTGAAAGATAATTTGAAAAAGCTGGTTGCAAAGTATGGATTGCATGAAAGGGTAGAGTTATTAGGAAGTCTTTCTGAGGCGGAATTTGGCGAACATCTCATCAATTCAGATATGGGAATTAATTTGCTCGATAATTCATCCCAAAATTACTTTTATTCTTCTGCTAATAAGTTTTATGATTATCTATCTTATGGATTGCCAGTATTGACTATGAGGTTCCCCGTTTATGAGGCTTTTGTAAATCAACACCCAGTGGCTTTTTTGATTGACGATTTAACAATGGATAGTATAGTAAAAGGAGTTAATGAGATACATTCTAATAAAATCAAAGAAAGACTTGTAAATCTCCTACCACAGATCAAAAAAACACATGCTTGGTCAATGGACCAAGAAGTACTCAAAGAGATATATGACGTTACCTGACTCGGTGCCAAGTTTGGGTTCTACCTAATGCGGGAATGCCTATATATCCTCTTACATTTAATGTATTCTTATCTGGCATTGTAATTTTACATTTATAGTCTTTTCCAACTTCTGGATCAAGAATACGCCCGCCTTGCCAGACATTACCATTTTTTGACATGTCATATATTATTTCCATACCTAAGACTGGTTTGTCTTTTTTATCACCTTTACATAACTCACATACCACAGTTTCTTCCACATCAAAAATCTTAATTATTTTGGCGGATATTTCGCCATTTACTTCCTGAATTTGTATGTGAGAGGAAGGTTTTCCATCTTTGTCGTCTATCGCCTCCCAAATGCCATCAATACTATACTGACCAAAAACGCAGGTCGATAAAACTAAGGTAAAACCAAAGGTAAAGAGGTATTGCATTGTTATTTTTTAGGAATAATAACGTCCTCTATAATTTGTCTATTGTTTACATATCACGTCTCATAAAACTGTAATAGGAAAAACCTAAGAAAACAGTTATCCAAAATGAAGTACCCATTGCAGCATGACTATATTCTAATAAAAAGTTGAAGTCAATGTCTTTCTTTGGAATTAAATCTGCAAATCTATAAAGTGGAAGAGGCATTAGGTCCTCAATACAATTAGAGGGGTAGAAGTTGATCGATTCATTATTGAAAAATCTAAAATGTACGGCCCACTTTAAGATCGCTTCTAACATGAGAATGTAACATAAGTAGAATAAGACAGCTACACCTGATCGCCTGATCAAAAAACCAGAGAATAATCCAAAACTCATATAGCCCAAACTCATTAAAAAGAATCGTGAGATGGCCCAACTGTTATCAAAAGCCTGACTCATTGACCAATCTTCTGTATGGGTTATTCCTATTAGAAACGCGATTACACCATAATACAAGGCAGCACAAAAGCTAATGGCTATTATACTATACACCTTGCCAAGAAAGTAATCCTTTCTTGTCATGCCTATGATAATATTTTGTCGAAAAGTTTTATATCCTATTTCATTGACAACGATAAAAACAGAGATAAGCCCTAAGAAGAAAAAAACTAACCAATTGCCAGCATATCCTAAATAATCCCATACCATTGGAAAAGTGAAAAAGACTTCATTATTTGGTAATGGGGGAGGTACATTCTCAAACTCTTTACCTATAAAGATTACTGTAGGTAGCATTATCACAAACATCAATGAAAGAAGACTTACGACTGCATTCTTTTTGAATTTTGTATACTCAAGAAATAGTAAACTCAGAATAGACATAATTGGGTTTTTAGGCGTTTTTAGTGATTTCAAGAAACTCTTCTTCAAGGCGTTTTTTACGCGCAACTAATCTGGTAGGAATAATACCCATTTCATAAATATCTTTACTCAATACCTTGATATCAGTTGATTCGTCAATTAATAATTCTACCCAATCTTTTTTGGGTACTATGCTGTTTATATATTGTCGATCACTAAGTGCAGATATCAATTGTTCTTGATTATCTGAGTTGATTTCTACTGTGATATCATTACTAAGAATTGCACCTACAGGACCAGTAGCGAGAAGTTTCCCTTTTTTGATAATTGTGACGTGACTACAGATTTTTTCGACTTCATCAAGGATATGAGATGCCATAATCACAGTATTACCCAAAGAAGCAATACGGCTTAAGATGTTTCTGACTTCAGCTATACCTTCAGGATCTAGCCCGTTAGTGGGTTCATCAAAAATTAATACTTGTGGATCTCCTATCATAGTAGCTGCTATAGCAAGTCTCTGTTTCATACCTAAAGAGTAGGTCCTAAAAGCAGACTTCTTTCTATGAGCTAAATTGACTAAATCAAGCAATTCGTCTATGTTGACTGATGAAGCACCTTTAATTTGTCTAACTATTTCAAGATTTTCACCAGCGGTGAGATAGGGATAGAAATTAGGGGTTTCTAAAATTGCACCTATATGCACTCTTGCTCGTTCACCGTATTGTCCATCAAACCATTCATAAGTTCCCGAGTCTTGCCTTAAAATATCGAGAATGATACCTAAAGTAGTGGTTTTCCCACTTCCATTTGGGCCCAATAAGCCGTAAACATTACCCTTCTCTATGACAAGATTTAGATTGTCCACGGCATTTATTTTGCCATAGCTCTTAGTCAATTGTTCTATCCGAAGTACTGGCATTAATAATATTTTTTTACAAGATAAGCGTTCAACGCATTGTAGAAGTTAGAATTAGATGAAAACAAGAAATTTCCCGATAAGAGTGATTTTTAGAAATATCATTAGTCATTTTTATAAAATGAAAAATAAAACATATACTTGCATTGTGAAATTAACAATCCATATACACGTACATCATACACATAGAGTCCATCTCTTATGGTGAGCGTATAGGATTTATAAATAAATAATATAGAAAACCCGCTTGCTATTGAACGTAAGCGGGTTTTTTTGTTTAATCAATTATGATGTCTTTAAATATTGCAATACAAAAGTCTGGTCGATTATTTGATGATTCTGTTAAGTTGTTAAAAGAAGCAGGATTGAAAATTGATAACTCCAAAGGTCAATTAAAAGCTACCATAGCTAATTTTGATGCAGAAGTATACTTTCTTCGTAACTCTGATATACCTAAATATTTAGAAGATGGGGTTGTAGATTTAGCTATCATTGGCGAGAATACTTTACTGGAGAAGCAAGCTTCAGTTGATATACTTAGTCAACTTGGCTTTAGTAAATGCCGATTGTCTATCGCAACTCCTAAAGATGTAGTCTATAACGGTATCAACGATTTAAATGGAAAAAAAATAGCTACTTCATATCCCAATACTTTAAAATCATTTTTAAAAGAACATAAGATAGATGCTGAGATACATTTAATAAGTGGTTCAGTAGAAATAGCTCCTAATATTGGATTAGCTGACGCAATATGTGATTTAGTAAGTTCTGGAAGCACCTTATTTAAAAACGGACTCCAAGAACAAGAGATTATTTTAAAATCGCAAGCCTGTATTGCTGTAAATAAAGATTTATCAAAAGAAAAACATGATATCATTGACCAACTTTTGTTTAGAGTTAATTCTGTCATGAAAGGTCGGAATCACAAATACATTCTTATGAATGTACCCAATGAGAATATTGCTGCGGTAAGTGATATTCTACCAGTGCTAAAAAGTCCGACAGTCTTACCTTTAGTCGAAGAAGGGTGGAGTTCTTTGCATTCCGTTATTGCCGAGCACGACTTTTGGAGTGTGATCAATGAATTGAAGTCTTTAGGCGCCGAAGGAATTCTAGTTGTGCCAATAGAAAAAATGGTTGTATGAATACGAGATTGAATATCAAAAAACACATGAATCCAGAACGGGCTGAACAGCTCGTTATTACTAAAAGACCTCATATCGAGACAAAGTCTTTGGCATCTTCTATCGAAGATATATTCGATGCGGTCAGCACTGATGGAGACGAAGCAATTAAGAGATTAACAACCCTGTATGACAAAGTTAACCTCGATAGTCTACAAGTTTCGAAAATTGACATTATCAATGCCTCTCAACATATTAAACCAAAATTAAAAGAATCTATTCAGAGGGCTTATGACAACATATTTAAGTTTCACAACTCTCAGCGATTAGCATCTAAAAAAATCGAAACCTCTACAGGCGTAACATGCTGGCAAGAGAGTAGAGGCATAGATTCTGTTGGATTATATATCCCTGGAGGGTCAGCACCTCTTTTTAGTACCGTTTTAATGTTGGGGGTTCCTGCTCAGATCGCCGAATGCCAAGAGATTATTTTATGCACACCGCCTAATAAGAATGGATCTGTTCATCCTGCTATACTATTTGCTGCAGAATTATGTGGAATTTCCAAGATATTTAAAATTGGAGGAGCACAGGCTATAGCTTCCTTAGTAATCGGAACAGAAAGCGTACCTAAAGTAACAAAGATATTTGGCCCTGGAAATCAGTATGTGACAGCCGCTAAATTAAAAGCTATAGAGTATGGAGTGGCCATTGATCTCCCAGCTGGACCATCAGAGGTTTTAGTTTTTGCCGACTCTGAGTGCTATCCAGAGTTTATCGCTGCAGATCTTATTTCACAGGCTGAACACGGCCCAGACAGTCAAGTGATCTTTGTTACAATCAGTGAGAAAATCATTGCTTCAGTTGAAGAGTGTTTACATGAACAACTCAATAGATTACCTCGTCGTAGTATTGCTGAACAGGCATTAGAAAATGCTCATATTATCTATTTTGAGTCTTTAGATCGTGCATTTGAATTTATAAACGAGTATGCACCAGAACACTTGATTATTGCCAGCAATCGAGCGTCAGATTACATTGGTAAAATTAATAACGCTGGTTCAGTATTTTTAGGAAATATGACTCCTGAGAGTGCAGGAGATTATGCATCTGGCACTAATCATACCTTACCAACTTCAGGATTCGCTAAATCATATAGCGGCGTTTCATTGGATTCATTTATAAAGAAAATTACATTTCAAACTATTTCTATTGAAGGGATTAAAGATCTCGGTCCTTCCATCATTAATATGGCAGAAGAGGAAGAATTAGAAGGTCATGCTAATGCTGTGCGTGTAAGACTTCAAAGCATAACATCATGATAGATAAATTAGTAAGAGAAAATATCGTTTCTCTTAGACCATTTAGTTCTGCACGAGCAGAATATGAAGGTGATGCGGACATCCTTTTAGATGCTAATGAAAATCCATTTCCAACTGCATATAACAGATACCCTGATCCTTATCAAAAAAAATTAAAAAAAGAGATAAGTAAATGGAGAAATGTAGATCCTGAAAATATCTTTTTGGGTAATGGAAGTGATGAGATCATCGATATATTGGTAAGGACTTTTTGCGAACCTAAGGCTGATAGGATAAGATATGTATATCCCAGCTTTGGAATGTATGAGGTGGTGGCTGATATTAATGATGTTGAGAAATGGCCAATTCATCTAAACAAACAATTTGATATAGACGTAGAGCATGCTTTACGTGATATTGACAAAAGTGATAAAATTTTGTTTCTATGCTCTCCCAATAACCCTACTGGAAATTGTTTGAACTATGATAGTATTCATACAATCATAGAAAATTTTCCAGGGATAGTTGTTATAGATGAGGCCTATATAGATTTTGCAGAGTCTCCTTCTTTAATAGGTAGTATCACAGAAAGAGAAAATTTGGTTATTCTACAGACTTTTTCTAAAGCATTAGGAGCTGCGGGTTTACGGGTGGGTATGTCTTTTGCTAATGAAAATATCGTGAGATATCTTAATAAAGTGAAACCACCTTATAACATTGGATCAATAGTGCAGAATAACGCTTTAGAGGTATTACAACAAATTAAACAGCTGAATCAACAGATCCAGTTAATAAAATCTGAAAGAGACGAATTAAAAAATAGTCTGTTGGATTTAGAGATTATAGAACACGTTTTTCCATCCGATGCAAATTTCCTATTAGTAAGGTTTAAAGGCAATCCTACAGTCATACTGGAGTATTTACGAGATAAAGGAATTGTAGTTAGAAATCGGAGTAAATTGCCAGGATGTGATAGATGTTTGAGGCTGACAATAGGTACTCCATTAGAGAATAAAAGTTTAGTTCAAGCAATAAGAGAATATTCATGAAGAAGGTCCTTTTTATAGATCGAGATGGCACTTTGATAAGAGAACCCCAATCAGATTATCAAGTAGATTCTTTATCTAAATTTTCATTTTATCCGGGTGTATTTACGTATTTAGGGAAAATCGTCAAAGAGCTTGATTATGAATTGGTGATGGTTACTAATCAAGATGGTTTAGGAACCGATTCATATCCAGAAGCGACCTTTTGGCCTTATCAAGAATTGATGGTTGAGGCATTAAGAGGAGAGGGTATACATTTTGAAGCAATACATATTGATAGAAGTTTCGAAAAGGATCGATCCCCCTATCGCAAACCTGGTGTAGGTATGCTTAAGAAGTATTTATCAGGAGAGTATGATCTGTCTCATTCATTCGTTATTGGTGACAGGTGGAGTGATACTGAATTAGCTAAAAATTTAGGAGCAAAAGGAATTTATTTGAATGAGTATAATGGTTTAAATGAGCAACCCCCTAATAATTTAATTGCTGATACGGCTCTTTCCACTGATAATTGGAAATCTATCTATCGCTTTTTGAAAACAAGAAATCGAGTTAATACAATCAATAGAACTACCGCAGAGACTTCCATTCAGGTGCAATTAGATTTAGATGGTAGTGGTATCTCAGAGATTTCAACTGGTTTGGATTTTTTTGATCATATGCTCGAACAAATTGCTAAGCATGGTCAGCTCGATCTAATGATCGAATGTAAAGGGGATTTAGAGATAGACGAACATCACACTATTGAAGACACCGCCATTACGCTGGGAAAAGCATTCAAAGCTGCGTTAGCTAAAAAAGTGGGTATTCAGCGTTATGGGTTTGCACTACCTATGGATGATTGTCAAGCACAAGTATTGTTAGATTTTAGTGGAAGAGCTTGGTTAGAGTGGTCTGTAGATTTTAAAAGAGAAAAAATAGGAGATGTGCCTACAGAGATGTTCTATCATTTTTTTAAGTCCTTTTCTGACCATGCAGAATGTAATTTGAATATCACGAGTTTAGGTGATAATGAACATCACAAAATTGAAGCTGTATTTAAGGCTTTTGCAAGAGCTATAAGACACGGGAAGTCAATAGATCAATACAGTGAAGAATTACCTTCAACCAAAGACGCTTTATGATAGTAATTATTGATTATGATGCCGGCAATATTTGCAGCGTTTCCAATGCATTAAATAGGTTAGGTGTAGATTTTGTCCTCTCAGATGACAAAGAAGTAATAAAGTCAGCAGAAAAAGTCATATTCCCCGGAGTTGGACACGCTTTCGCTGCCATGGAGAAATTAAGGGCAAAAAAGTTGGTGTCTACCATTCAGCAGTTGAAACAGCCTGTATTGGGTATTTGTGTTGGCATGCAATTACTATGCGATTATTCTCACGAAGGCAATACAGAAGGACTGGGTGTTGTACACACTGATGTTCAGAAGTTTGATAGTAGTAAGGATATTAAAGTGCCACATATGGGGTGGAATAGGTTAAGAATAGATGACGATTCATCAAACCTCTTTAATGGAGTCCTGACAGAAGATTATGTTTATTTTGTGCATAGTTATTATGTTCCATTAAATCAGAATAGCATAGCGTCTTGTGCTTATAGTTTAGAGTTCTCTGCTGCTATAAAGCATGAGAATTTTTACGGGATACAGTTTCATGCAGAAAAAAGTGGCAAGGTAGGAGAAAGGATATTAAATAATTTTATGAATATAGATTTATGAAAATCATACCAGCCATCGATATAATTGAAGGTAAGAGTGTGCGTTTAAGACAGGGTGATTATCAACAAAAAAAAGTGTATGATCAAAGCCCGGTTGATATCGCCATAGAGTTATACCACAAAGGCGTTAAATATCTACATTTGGTAGACTTGGATGGGGCTAAGTCCAGTGCTCCTAAAAACTTATATTCATTAAACAGAATAGCATTAGAAACTAATCTGCAAATTGATTTTGGGGGTGGTATAAAAAGTGAAGATTCTTTGATTCAATCATTTCGTTCCGGCGCTTCTCAGGTCAATATCGGTAGTTTAGCTGTTAGAAATCCAATATTGGTGAAGTTTTGGATTATGAAGTATGGTGCCGAAAAAATAATTCTTGGTGCAGATGTCAAAGATGGCAAATTAGCGGTGCACGGTTGGCAAGAAACAACTGATGTGGATATATTAGAATTTATTGATGATTTTTCTGATGATGGTGCTGTGAATTTTGTATGTACAGATATATCTAAAGATGGTATGATGCAAGGATCGTCTATCGAACTTTATGATCGAATTTTAGACAATTTTCCAAGAATTAATCTTATCGCGAGTGGTGGTGTATCGAGCATTGAAGAGATTAAACAGTTAGAAGAATTAGGAGTTCATGGTGTGATTATAGGGAAGGCTCTCTACGAAGGTCTCATTGATATAGAAGAATTGATGTCTGAATATGGATCATCTCAAATTTAGACAATATGTTGACTAAAAGAATCATTCCGTGCTTAGATATTAAAAATGGTCGAACTGTAAAAGGCGTTAATTTTTTAAATTTAGTAGATGCAGGGGATCCTATTGAATTAGCTAGAAAGTATGCCGAAGATGGCGCTGATGAATTGGTATTTCTTGATATCTCTGCTACTCAAGAAGAACGAGAAACTATATATGATTTAGTGCATAAGGTAGCCGCAGAAATTAATATTCCTTTTACCGTAGGAGGAGGTATAGCCTCTGCAGACAAAGTTGAAAAAATTTTGAAAAACGGCGCTGATAAAATAAGTGTCAATAGTGCTGCAATATATAATCCTTTATTAGTTAGGGAAATATCCTCTCTTTTTGGAGCACAATGTATGGTGGTGGCGATCGATGCTAAAAGAATACATGACAAATGGATAGTTCATACTCATGGGGGAAAAAAGGCGACTGAAATCGAGTTATTTCATTGGGCACAGAAGATGGAAGAATTAGGAGCTGGTGAAATTTTGTTTACCTCTATGGATCATGATGGTACTAAAAGTGGCTTTGCTTGTGAGGCTTTATCATATATGAGCGACTTGTTAACTATTCCCATTATAGCCTCAGGAGGGGCAGGTTCAGAAATTGATTTTTTAAATGTATTCAATGAAGGAAAGGCCGATGCAGGATTGGCAGCAAGTATATTTCATTTCAATGAAATTCCTATTCCAGAATTAAAGAGTTTTCTCAAAGAAAATGGTGTAAATGTAAGATTATGAAGTTTGACGATAATGGTTTAATACCTGCTATTATACAAGATGTGATTTCACATAAAGTACTTATGATGGGATACATGAATAAAGAAGCTTTTGATAAGACCTTGTCCACTGGGCTGGTCACGTTTTGGAGTAGATCACGTAATGAACTATGGGTGAAAGGTGCAACCAGCGGAAACTATTTAATGCTTAAGAATTGGAAACTGGACTGTGATAAGGATGCTTTGCTCATCAAAGCCAAACCAGAGGGGCCAATATGCCATACTGGCGCAGATACTTGTTGGAACGAAAATAATTGCACAAATAATGGCTCTTTTTTGGACTATTTAGAATCAATAATTGATGAGCGTTACTCGAATAGATCTGAAAATTCTTATACATCTTCACTTTTTGAAAAAGGAACGAATAAAATAGCTCAGAAAGTAGGAGAAGAGGCTGTAGAATTGGTGATAGAATCGAAAGATGAAAATGACGACCTATTTTTAGGTGAAGCGGCAGATTTGCTCTACCATTATCTGATACTCCTGCGTGATAGAGATATGAGCTTAAAGGATGTAATAAGTGTTTTGAAATCCAGACACAAATAAGAATCAGATCGTGTGAATGACCCCAACTGAATTGGAAGGTTTGTTCAACCATATTAATTCTATAACTCATGCTTTGTATCGCGAACAAATTTTAAGAAAAAAGGGCCAAACTTTACAGCTTGACCCCATCAATCAAATCAAATCAAATACTTTTTACTAAATCATATACTATATTCTTTGGTTCATCAACTTTGATCATTCTGATACAAAATTGACTTTTATGGTTATTTTCTGATGCTTATGAAAGGAAGTAAGTTTAATTGGTTTTCTGATTTTAATATGTTTTGATTAATTATACTGTAAATATCGATATGTAATTGGTGCCTTTTAGGTGAGATTAGATAAATGACTGAATACTTAAGATGTTTGGTAGGAATGATGGATTTTTTGGAAAACACAGATACATATGACCAAGTATATAGATGTAAATTGTGATCTGGGAGAAAGTTTTGGCAATTTTAAAATAGGTCAAGATGAGTTGCTAATGCCTCATATAACATCTTGTAATATCGCTTGCGGTTTTCATGCTGGAGATCCTTATCACATTGAGCAAACCATAGATAATGCCTTGTCGTATGAACTTAATATTGGAGCCCATCCAGGATATCCAGATTTAGCAGGATTTGGAAGACGTTTCATTGATTTGACTCCGGAAGTACTATCATCATCAATCAAATATCAAGTTGGAGCTTTACAAAGATTGGTAGATTCCAAAGGAGGGAAGCTAACTTATGTCAAACCGCATGGTGCCCTTTATCATCGAATTATTCAGAATGAGGAAGACGCTATGATAGTATTAAAGGCAGTTAAGTCGATGGGGGAAGACCTTAAATTTATGGGGATGGCTGGCAGCCGTATTTCGTCCTTATCAGCAGATCTCAATATTGAGTTTATTAATGAAGGTTTTGCAGATAGATTATATCAAAACTCAACTAAACTTTTATCAAGAAAAATTAAAAATGCACTAATAATTAATGCTGAAAAATCCGCTCAACAAGTTAAAGAACTTGTCTTAGAAGGAAAAATTAAAGATCATCAAGGTAGTATAGTCGCTATAGATGTGCAAAGTATTTGTATTCATGGGGATAATCCAGCGGCCAAAACTATTCTTGAAACGATTGATGAAATGATGTCGAATCACGATATCCAAAAAAGGGCATTTTGATTAATTATGAGATCAAGTCATATGGGCCCAACGCAATTTTAATTGAATTAGAACAAAAGATTTCTGAAGAAATTTCATTAAAAGTAAACACACTCTATGATGCATTACAAACTTCAGAGCTAAGGAGAAATATAAAATTTATTATTCCTGCTTATGCATCAATTACAATTGGCGTTGATATTTCTATAGATAAATTGTCTGATTTCATAAATGAAGTAAAGCTTCTAATTGAACATATAAGTATAAGTCAGAATCAAAAGAACATCAGGACTTGGACTCTACCGGTCTGCTATGATGAAGAGTTTGCTTTAGATGCGTATAGATGCGTTTCAAATTTAGAATTAACCTTTCAAGAAATAATAGAATTACATAGTCAAGGGAAATATATGGTTTATATGATGGGTTTTCTACCAGGCTTTCCTTATTTAGGAATCCTTCCTGAAAGACTTAATTTAACTCGTTTGGATAAACCTAGAAAAATAGTACCTAAAGGTTCTGTTGGAATAGCAGGATTGCAAACCGGTATTTATCCCGTTCAATCTCCGGGAGGTTGGAATATTATAGGAAATTGTCCTATTCCTTTATTTGATTATTATGCAAAGAGTCCGGTATTGTTGGAGAGAGGGGATAAGGTAAAGTTTAGCCCCGTTGATAAAAAGAGATATCATGAGTTAAAGAAAGAATTCAATAATAATCAATTGAATTTATTAGATCTGTTGGAAGATGATAATTAAGGTAATAAAACCGGGAATGTTTTCGACCATACAAGATTATGGTAGGTCGGGGTGGCAGCATAAAGGAATTCCTGTTGGTGGAGCGTTAGATAGAAATACATTTGATCAAGTAAATACTATTTTAGGAAATGATCTAAATACTCCGGTCATTGAAGCTACGATTATAGGGCCTACATTGTATTTTGATAGTGCTTGCAGAATTGCAGTTAGTGGTTCATTAATGAGGCCTAAAATTGATAACGAGGTTTTTGAAATGAATCATGTAATTCAAATAGAGGGTGGGCAAACATTATCCTTCGAAAGAATGAGTATGGGTTGTCGTACTTATATAGGTATAGGAGGAGAATGGCATATTAAACGATGGTTGGGGAGTGTCAGTCCTATGATTTATGGGGTGAATTACGACTTACAAAGCAGCATTTTAAAAAAAGGCCAAACTATCCACATTACTACTAATCAGAATGAATTAGATATCAAACTAAAAGTTAAGAGTGATAAGGCCCTAAAAGATATATATTGTCACAAAGGTCCAGAATTTAACCTTTTTGGCCAATCTACTATTGATCTATTACTACAAGCCGAATATAAAATCCATCAGAATTCTAATAGAATGGGCTATCGACTAACAGGCAATCATATTAGAACGCCCGATAAAAAGATGATATCGAGTGCCGTATTACCAGGGACTGTGCAAATTACCAATGAGGGAGCCCCGATTATTCTTCTTAATGATGCTCAGACTACTGGGGGGTATCCAAGAATTTTTCAATTGGATCAACATTCAATTAATTTATTGGCTCATAAAAAACCAGGAGACGTTATCACGTTTAAACTATTGAAAAATGGATAGATGGCTATTAGTGCTTCTTGTATTATTATGTTACGCCTGTACATCGACTAAGCATATTCTTAAATCAGATCGAACGGCTCCAAATGAAGTATTAAATGAAATTGCTGAAAGTGGTTTGAGCGATCATTTTTTTGGTTTTGTCTTATATGATCCGATTAAAGACAGAAAGTTGATAGATATAAATGGAGATCATTTGTTCACACCAGCGTCCAATGCTAAAATATTGACTTACTATGTATCAAGGAAAATTTTAGGTGATTCTATTCCTGCATTTGATTATGCCAAGATGGGTGATTCCATAATTGTAAGAGGTTCAGGCGACCACTACTTATTTGGGCAAAAAGATCATAACCTTATAATGAAGGACTTTATAAAAAATGAAATGGATAAGGTTTTTTGGTCGCCTTCGCCGGGAAACATAATTAGGTTTGGATCTGGTTGGGCCTGGGATGATTACCAATATTCTTATCAAAAGGAGATCAGTATGATGTCGCTTTATGATAATGAAATAATCATTGAAAAACATAATGACAGCATTATCATCAGTCCTACTCTTTTTTATAATGAGATGAAATTTGACTTTACACTTCCATTGCCGATTAGTAAACAAGAAAATACTAATACAGTCCTTATTAATCCTTATCAACTAAAAGATAGTATGGTATACCGAGTGCCAATGTCTCTCGATCAGGATTTAATCAAAAATTTGCTTTCAAGTGGTATCCAAAGGCAAGTTCATATAATCGACACTGTTAATCATATGTCATTTGATACATATTATAGATATGATATTGATTCTACTTATCATGGGTTGATGGTTGATAGTGATAATTATATCGCCGAACAATTAATGTTATGTGTGGCTCATGAAAAGGACTCTATTCATACAGTTGAAAGAGGAATTGCGATTGGCAAAACAATTATAGGTAACGAAAAAATTAGATGGGTTGATGGATCTGGGCTTTCTCGATACAATTTGATAAGTCCTACTATCCTTGCTGAGACATTAGACCTAATTCTATCGGAATTTGGTGAAAATGAAATTAAAAAGTTGTTCCCTTCAGGACATAAGGGAAGTACTTTGGATTCAATATTCATTAGGCCATATGGAGAAACAAATAAAGGGGAAGGCTTCATCTATGCCAAAACAGGTACACTTAGTAACAACCATAACTTGAGTGGGTATATATACTGTAAATCTGGACGAGTTTTAATATTTAGTATGATGAATAATCATTTCCTTGACCCCAAAAAAATAATAGTTAATAAGATGCATAAGGTTTTATCTGAAGTTTACCGGTACTATTAATAATTTTATCGTATCCGGTTTATAAACTCAGAAATAGTTTTTGAAATATCGGATGAGCCATTCAGTGTACGAATAAAAGCACTTCCAATTATGGCACCTTGACTATGATTGCAGGCAGTTTGATAGGTCTTTTTATCATGAATACCAAAACCAATAAGTCTTGGAGTATTAAGTTTCATTTTTTCTATTCTTTCAAAATAATGTTTTTGAGCATCGTCAATATTACTTGATGTACCCGTAATACTTGACTTAGAAACAACATAGATAAATCCATTACTTAGTTCATCCGCTAATCGGATTCTTTCGTCACTGGTTTCAGGTGTGATCAAAAATGAAATCTTGACATCGTATTTGTCAAACAAGTCTATATATTCATTCTTATATATGGACATTGGCAGATCTGGGATAATCAGTCCGTCTACTCCAGATAGCTGACATTGTTTTAAGAATTTTTCAATTCCAAATTGTAACATTTGATTGTAATATCCCATAAGAACTATGGGGACGTTGGATCGTCTTCTCGAGTCTTTGACTTGTTGAAATAGTAATGATAAGTTCATCCCATTAGAGAGAGCTATAGCACTACTTTTTTGAATAGTCTCACCATCAGCCATTGGATCAGAGTAGGGGATACCCACTTCTATTAAGTCCACTCCATTTTGTTCTAAGGCATATATTATATCCTGAGTGGCATCTTTTGTAGGATGTCCAGCTGTAAAGTATACATTAAGTATTTCTTTGTATTTATTGGAAAAAAGAGATTCTAATCTATTCATTTTCTTAATGATCACTTTTGTGTTGTCCAGGATTTTTATCTAAATAGGCCGTAAAGGTTGAAAGATCTTTATCTCCTCTTCCAGATAGGCACATAATTGTGATGTCTTCTTTTTTGAGATGCATTTTATTGAGAGCAGCAAAAGCATGAGCTGTTTCTAATGCAGGAATAATTCCCTCAATTCTTGAAAGTTCCAATGCCGCTGCCAAAGCTTCTTCATCAGAAGCGTGATAGACTATAGCACGTCCCGAACTTATCAGATGCGCGTGCTGTGGCCCAATGCCTGGGTAGTCTAATCCTGCGCTTATCGAGTAGGGCTCAATAATTTGGCCGTCTTCGGTTTGCATTAATAATGTTTTACTACCGTGGATTATTCCTATAGTTCCTAAAACTGACGTTGCAGCAGATTCTCCAGAATTGACCCCTTTGCCTGCAGCCTCCACAGCGACAATTTTTACATCCAAATCATCGAGGTAGTGATAAAAAGCACCGGCAGCATTACTACCTCCACCAACACATGCTACTATATAATTTGGATTTTCTCTCCCTTCGTGCTCTTTTAATTGCCATTTCATCTCTTCACTAATCACGGACTGAAATCGAGCTACCATATCTGGATATGGATGTGGACCTACTACTGAACCTATGATATAATGGGTATTACTTGGATTATTTATCCAGTCTCGGATTGCCTCGTTTGTTGCATCTTTTAAGGTTTGACTACCGCTCAAGGCAGGTCTGACTTCAGCACCTAACATTTTCATCCTTGCGACATTTGGCGCTTGACGACCTATATCGACTTTACCCATATATACGATGCATTCAAGTCCCATAAGTGCGCATACCGTGGCAGTGGCAACACCATGTTGTCCAGCACCAGTTTCTGCTATTATTCTTTTCTTTCCAAGGCGTTTGGCAAGAAGTATTTGTCCTATGGTATTATTAATTTTATGAGCGCCTGTATGATTCAGATCTTCGCGCTTTAGATATATTTTAGTGTTATATTTTTCAGAAAGACGTTTAGCAAAATATAAAGGACTCGGCCTGCCTACATAATCTTTAAGAAGTGAGTTAAACTCTTCTTTGAATGAAGCTTCAGCAATTATCTTTTTATATTCTGATTTGAGAGTTTCGATATTACTATGAAGCATTTCGGGAATGAAGGCTCCACCAAAGTCGCCATAAAACCCTAGTTCATCTACTTGATATTTCATGTTTAGTTTTGTTTGAATTGGGTGATAAAAGAATCTACTAACTTCACATTTTTAAGTCCAGGTTCAATTTCAAATTTGCTATTGATATCTACTCCTATAAATTGTGGATGATTTATTTTTTGTAGGCGATCTGCATCTTCGGGTCCAATACCACCTGCTAATAAGAATGGCACTTCACCTTCGTACTCAAGTAGTTTATGCCAATCAAATTTTTTACCCGTTCCTCCATGAAAAATGCTTTTGGTATCAAAAAGGAAATATTCAGAAAATGAATAAGGCAGTGTATCGATAAAATCAAAATCTTTATCAATTCCAAAAGCTTTAATTATTGGCTTGATTTTCATAGCTTCTTCGCAAAACTCAATTGACTCGTTGCCATGTAACTGCAGATAGTCCAAATTGCAGTCGTATACATACTGTTGTAGTTCGCCAATACTTGGATTTACGAATACACCTACCCGCTTAATATTAGGTTTTATATTAATTGATATGTTATTAATAAATCTCTTTGAACCTAAATAGAAGTTTAACCCTATCATATCTACAGATAGTCTACATATTTGATTAAGGTTATTCTGTCGATTTATACCACAAACTTTGACTATTCTATCTGTTTTATTCACTTAATGAATGAGTTTTTGTATTGTATTTCATATATCAATAATCTATTATTGATATATTAATTAATCTGATTTATAAATTCATTTATTAACTGCTCACACTCTTTCTCAGGAGAAGCGTGTTTCATGAATCTTTCACCAATCAGAAATCCTTTGAATCCGTATTGGTGCAACATAACTAAAGTTTCTACTTCACTCAAACCACTCTCAGCGATTTTTGGCAATTCTTGAGGGAGCTTGTCAAACAGTTTTTTGGATCGATTATAGTCAACTTCAAAGGTTGTCAAATCTCTATTATTAACTCCAATTAGACTAACATGTTGACTAAGTTTCTTCAATTGACTCTCACTATGCAATTCTAATAAAACATCCATTCCGAGTTCTTTAGCTATTTGGGCTAATTGGTTTACTTGATGAGGTTCTAATATCTCTGCGATAAGCAAGATGATATCCGCACCTAATGACTTCGCTTCTAATACCTGATATTCATCAATGATAAATTCTTTTCTTAATAGAGGAGTGTCTGGTAGATTTTTTCTTACTGTTGATAAGTACTGATTATGCCCCCCAAAGAAAAACTCATCAGTAAGTATCGAGATAGCAGAGGCTCCTGCGTTTATATAGCCAGTAGTGACTTTGTCTAAGTCTGCATTGAGATTAATATCTTGTTTAGAGGGAGATTTGCGCTTGAACTCCGCTATTATACCGCACTCGTTTTCTAATTGAAGTCTATTGCTCAGCTTATTGCAAGCCCTATTAAAATAAATAGTTTTTTCGAGGTCTGATGTACTCTTTTGAGCTTTAGCGATTGCTACCTCCTTTTTTTTATGGGAGACAATTTTATCTAAAATATGCATATGTACTAATTCGTGATATTTAGAAAATTGCTTAACATGGTGTCTCCATCTGGAGTCAATATTGACTCTGGATGAAATTGTACTCCAAATACATCATATTGTTCATGGCGGATACCCATGATCTCTCCATCTTGATCAGTGCAGGTTATAATTAATTCTTTGGGTAATGTCTCTTTATCGATTACCCACGAGTGATACCTTCCAGCTTTAAAATTTGAATCAATGTTGCTAAATATTGGGCATGACTTTGATTGGATAAAATCCGTTTGTACCCCATGGTACACTTCTGTTAGATTTCTAAGTTTAGCTCCAAATACTTCTCCTATTGCTTGAAGTCCAAGACAAACACCTAATATTTTTTTTGATTTATAAAAGGTATTTATCACTTTTTTTAGATCACCTGCTTCATCAGGTATACCTGGCCCAGGAGATAAAACCAAATAATCAAATTTGTCCAAATGATCAAAATCCAATTCATCATTCCTCTTAACTTCTATAGGTTGATTTAACAATTCCTGAATCGAATGGACGAGGTTGTATGTAAAGGAATCGTAATTATCAATTATTAAAACTCGATGCATTGTATTAAATTTTTTCTGCTAAAGAAATGGCCTTTTTAAGTGCCGCTAATTTATTGTTGACTTCTTGCAGTTCGCTTTGCTCGTCTGATTTTATCACAATTCCCGCTCCTGCTTGCCTTGTTAGAATACCATTTTGACTTAAAAAGGATCGAATAATTATGGCATGGTTCAGATCCCCATTAAAATGAATTAATCCAATACCCCCACCATAAAATGTTCTACCATGTGGTTCGTACTTATCGATTAATTCCATTGCTCTGATCTTTGGAGCACCTGATAATGTACCTGCTGGGAATGTATCAGCAAATATTTGATAGTTTTTTGAGTCTTTGCGGAGCTGCCCTGTAACCTTAGAGACAAGATGTATGACATGACTGAAATATTGTACTTCTTTGTACTTATCTACTTTGACTTTTTCGGTATTCCTACTAAGATCATTTCTGGCCAAATCAACCAGCATGACATGTTCTGAATTTTCTTTAGGATCTTTAGTCAGTTTTTCTGCTAATGCCGCATCACCTATTTTATTTCCAGTTCTTCTGAAAGTGCCAGCGATAGGATGTATTTCTGCCATACCTTCTTTTACGACTAATTGTGCTTCAGGACTTGAGCCGAATATTTTGAAGGTGCCATAGTCAAAGTAAAATAGATAGGGACTTGGGTTGACACTTCTTAAAGCTCGATATAAGTTGAGTTCATCTCCATCAAATTTAGTATGAAATTTTCTTGACAAAACGATTTGAAAGACATCACCTCGTTGACAGTGTTCTTTGCCTTTTCTTACCATGTGCAGATAATCATTGTCACTCATATTTGAGTATTCGTCACCGATAGTTTTAAATGGGGCTATGGTGTCATGGGGAGATCGAATGAATTCTAAAATTTCATCCAAATTGTCATTTTCCCCTTTAGGGACATGGTCTATGATTTTAAGGGTGTCATGAAAATGATCGATCAATATCATATTCCGATAGAAGTCATATCTTAAGTCTGGGATATTGTCAATTCTTTTTTGAGCATCCAGTTCTATTTTTTCAAAATATTGAACACTATTATATCCAGAATATCCCACTATAGCGGACTGCCTCAATATTTCGGTGCTATCTCCTTGGATGTTGATATCGGACATGAAAGACTTGATTTCGTTCGCAATATCAAAATTTGTTTTTTCAGTGCCATTAACATTTAGCTGTCCATCCTTAGCTGAAAGAGTGGTTAATGGGTTAAAGCATATATATGATTTGCTATCACGTTTACTGTTGTAGGCTGAACTTTCCAACAAAACTACTTGATTATACTTCTGTCTCAACTTAATTAATAAGCTTACGGGGGTATGCAAATCTCCAACTAATTCTACCTCTTTATAATTTACTATCATCTACGGTTATTCAAAAAAAAACGGCTTGTCGGGAAATCGACAAGCCGTATTATATTTTAATCAATATGGTGCTTATTAAAATCCCTTTAATTTAGAATTTTCATAAAGCCACCAATTTGTTGTTAATCTATTCATCTTCGTTAATCTACCACAAATAAAATTCATTTTGATTAATATACCAATTAATTTTCTTTCTTCTTTTTAAACGGGTTTAGCTTGATCTTTCCTTTGAGAGCATCAATTTTATCTTTCTGGTCTTTAAATATGTCTTCAATATTCTTTTTTAAAGAGTCTGTCTTACCTGCTTTAAGGCTATCCAGTATCATTTGACTTTCTTTTGACAATTCTTTTTTCGATGAGTCTATTTGTGTTTTAAGAATTTGTTCTATTGAATCTTTTGTCTCGTTCACTTCATTTTTCAAAATATTTAAAGAATCCTTGATCTTGTCTTCATAATAGTCCAAAGTATCTTCGACAGTTGATATAATCTCTTGAGTTTTGTCTGTTATTTCTTGCACAGCACTTTCTTTGATACTTTCAACTACATCACCCTTCCTAATAGCTATATCTTTAATTTTGACTTTGGGTTTAAACATTTTACCCTGTAGAGTTAAAAATAATTCTAGCTTGACATCGCCAGGAATTGAAGCTATTTTTTTAGTGATTCCAGATTTATCCTGAATCAGGTTGAGTAAGTTTTGAGCGTCCAACTTACTTTTGGGGATACTCAATATCACATCGTAGTCTATCTCCTGATCGAAGCTATGAGATCCAGAGTATCTTATATCGATATCATTTTTATGAAGTGTTATTTCTTGGACTATTACTTTGCCATCTTCAACTAAAAAGTACTTTTCAGTATCGTCTATACTCCATGATTTACTTAATACTTTTGAACTCCCTATAAAATTTAATAAAGAATCTATAGGAGCAAAACTTGTTATAGCACCATTATAAGTAGCTATTTCACCATATGAACTCAACGTATTCAAGATAGGAAAATATTGAGCATCTAAAGCTGAACCCCATTTAAGTGCTCCACTATATTCGCCTTCTAAAAATGATGCGAAAGGGAGAAGTTTTTCAAAAAACAATAATTGTTTAGCCGTTTCTTCAAAAGAGATATTTTCAATGATAATATCAAAATCCACCTTTGGTGAAGTAGGTATTTGGGAATTAAAAGAACCAATTAGTCCTATTTTGCCACCAAATAGATTGGCCTTATTTTCCAGTTTAATAACCTGATTATCTAATGACATGTCGCCTAATAGTTTAGACAAGTTAATACCTTGATAGCTTATTTTTTCTATGTTATAATCTACGTCTATTTTGATATTGCCAGGAATGTTGGAGCTGGCTTGCTCGCCTTCAGATTCACTGCCTTGTACAAATCTATCTAATTCTATTTTATCTGAAAGGACTGAGACCCTTCCCCGCAGAGTATCATTATTAAGACCATATTGGATTAAATTTTTCAGCTCAGCGGTCCCCTTTAATTTATTATTATTAATTGACTGGATCTCGTATTCTATCAAAGTGTTACTATCTGATAAGTAACCTATGGATTGTATCTGCGATATATCGTAATTATCATAATTGATTTGGTCAATAGTAACGTCAGTTTTGATATTAAACTTCGGGATTTGATAGACTGTCATAGAAGTATCTGTATCTCCAGATAGAAGATCTAAATCGATCTGAGCTATAGATGTATTATTTGTGCCTTTGATATTTTGGGTGGAATTTAAGATGCTTACAATATCCTCTAAAGTACCACTCGTGAATAGTGCCTTTATACCAGGATAATTCAAATCTTCAATATTATATTCTACAGATTGATCTTTATTCTTGATATCTAACTGATCCATCCTTATCTCAATAAGGCCCTTTTTCGAATATATATCTGATGCTAAGAAGTCGATTTTGAAATTCTCATCATTTAAGACAATTTTATTCTTTTCCGCTAAAAATGAGGTATTCAAGGATACTTCTCCCTGTAGAATACCTGACATCTCCTGCTCTTGTAAGGATAGAACCTCTCTGATGTCGCTTAAATCAATATATGTATTAAGTCTACTTGAAGAACTAATACCTATAGAATTACTTGTCAAATTTATATCCCCACCTATAAAATTACTTCCACTTTTGATATCTATGTGAGAGAGTAGTATTTGATCAAAAGCATTGTTCGGATTAGAATTGTGTGCTTTGATATTTATTCCTATTTGTTCTATTTCTTTTGTTAAACCAGAATATGACAACATTCCATCCTTAATTTCTACTTCTACTTCGTAATCAGGATATTCATTCAGTGTGCTACCGTCTATGCTTCCTTTTATATCAAATTGGCCATCGGTTTCTAATGATTGATAATTGTGTTTATATAAATCAGGTATGATCGAGAAAAGTGATTTAATGGGGGCTTCAGGAGCAGAGAAATCCGATTGATAGTTAATGGCTTCTTCGCCGATATCGATAGAGACATTAAAATTAAGTAACAGATCATTAGCATACAATGAAGCATTGTTTATGGCTACATGATCAAAATCCCCATTTATGTTCAGAATATGTTCAGTTTTAATGTCAATTGGAAGATCTGATAGATAAGTGTTAATATCTGCCGTTAAATTATTCTTCAATGATAAATCACCATTGCTGTAAAATAGGGTTGATGTCCCAACCAGATTATCCAAATTATAAAAGGAATTGGACTTCTGATCCTCCCAACTCAATGATATATTGTCAAGACTAATCTTATTGAAAATAAGGTTAATATCAATTTCTGATTGATCACCTTTTGTTTCTTGAGTTATTGTATAATTGTCATCGTTGTGCCAGCTTACTAAAGATAGTTGTCCATCTTTGAGTATTATCTCTTCTATTGTAATAGGAGTTGTATTGCGAAGAGCCTGAAGTAAATTTACCTTTATCCCAAACTCTTTTAATTCCAATAGTTTAGGAGCTTGTTCTTCTTTTACAACAATATCAAATAATGAAATTCTAAGATTAGGTAAACTTCTTAAAAGTGATACATCAGCATCCTCATAGGATAATTCTGCAGTGATATTCTTATTTATTTCTAATACTACCTTTTGGATAATTTTTTCTTTATTGAATTCTACATAGGCCAATAGTCCAATTAAAAGAAATACAATAAATCCCAAAAGCCGAAAAATCCATTTTTTCATCACTTCTATTTATTATAAGACGTGTATTGAGTGGTACAAGTATTGATTAAAAATAGTATTAACGATTTGGTAAGAAAATATCTTTTTCATCAAATAGACTATTTTTAGGCTATGTCTAATAAACTATTGTCAGTTGACGATCTAATAGTGCGTTTTGAACAAAAGAATGAGAGTTCCACTGCTGTTAGTGGCATTAGCTTTACCCTCTTGAAAAATGAGATATTAGGTATTGTTGGGGAGTCAGGTTCAGGCAAATCTGTAACCAGTTTATCTATTCTTAATTTACTCAATGGATATAGTTCATCAGTCACTTCAGGATCCATTAGGTTTTATGATGAACATCAAATTATTAATATACTGGATGCTAAAGATCAGGATCTAAATGCACTGCGTGGTAAAAAGATCGCTATGGTATTCCAAGAGCCTATGAGCTCTTTGAATCCAGTAAAGAAATGTGGATGGCAAATAGAAGAAGTACTAAAAATTCATAATATAACCAGTCCAGCCAATAGAAGAGAAAGGGTTAAGACGTTACTCAAAAGTGTACAACTCCATGATACTGAACGAATCATAGATTCTTATCCACATGAACTAAGCGGTGGACAACTTCAGCGAGTAAACATTGCAATGGCTTTGGCTGGAGAGCCAAAATTATTAATATGTGATGAACCAACAACAGCATTAGATGTGACGGTTCAAAAAGAGATAATTGAATTGTTGAAAAGATTGACTTCAGAGCTTGACTTATCTATGATCTTTGTAAGTCATGATTTAGATCTTGTTGCACAATTGTGCAAGTCAATCGCAGTAATGTACCAAGGACAGATAGTCGAATATGGTAAAACAGAGACTTTATTTTCAAACCCGCAACATCCGTATACTAAGGCTTTGTTGAATTGTAGGCCTAATCGATCTAATCATAATTATGTGCTACCTACCGTGGATTCGATATTGAATGGAACATACAAGAGAGAAAAAAGAGAGGAAAGAGAGGTTGATTCAACAGCAAAAGTGATACTCGAGGTTAAGAATCTATCAGTTCAGTTTCGTTTGAATCCATTAAGCATCTTTGGTAGAAAGAAATATTTTAAGGCGGTAGATGATGTTTCATTTCAAATCAAGAAAGGAGAAATATTAGGTATAGTAGGTGAGTCTGGCTCTGGGAAAAGTACCATTGCTAATTGTATATCAGGAATTGTTGATTACCATAATGGAAAGATCTTATTTGACAATCAATTGATAACTCAAAAGATTTTTCGTCGAAATCCAAAACTTAGAAAGGCAATTCAAATCGTTTTTCAAGATCCATATAGTTCACTAAATCCAAAAATGTCTATCGGACGCTGCTTGATGGAACCCACTATTTATCACAGGATTAAGCCCAAAGAAGAAGCAAAAGAGTTTGTTTATAATTTATTAGAACAGGTTGGACTAAATTCTACCTATTTTGATCGACTTCCTCATGAACTTTCTGGTGGTCAGAGGCAACGGGTTTGCATTGCTCGTGCGCTATCTGTGCAGCCAGAAATGATAATCTGTGACGAAAGTGTATCGGCATTAGATGTTTCTGTCCAAGCTCAGATTTTGAACTTGTTAGACAAATTGAGAGTGAAGTTAGGTTTAACTATCATATTTATAAGTCATGATCTTTCTGTAGTCGAATATATCTGTGATAATGTCCTTGTCTTAAAGGATGGGAGGATTGTTGAACAAGGCATAACTAATGAAATTCTTAATAATCCTTCATCAGATTATACTCGCAGGTTGGTAGATAGTATGCCTCTATCAATATAATTTAACTTATTTGTAACTTTTTGTTTTGTGACTTCGTCTTTTGATTGTTGTAATCTTATAATTATGAATAAGCGATCTAACCAAAAGTTAATTTCCTCTATTATTATATTAATTTTTCTGTTTTGCTCATTATATGTATCCACCGTGTCTAATGGTTACTCAGTTAGTGTGGCCTCTGACCAGTTTATAGAATTAACAATGGGAGAAACCTTCAATATTCAAAGTTTAGTTAATCTGATAGTAAAAATGGTAAGTTATTCTCTTGAATGTTAAATCCATTCAAAAAAGATTTAAGCTCCATTCGCTTACGTCCTTCTAATTGAATATCCTTCAGATCTAAGTATCCATCCTTACAATAGAGTCGTAGCCATTTTTTTGGTTTAAGTACAAATTGTCCTGTAGAGTATTTATGGTTTTCAAAAGAGTAAGTTGCCTTAAAGATCTTTAACTTTTTTTGATCAAATGTCGTCCATGATGTTGGATATGGGCTTAATCCTCTTATATAATTGTATAAAGTAATTACAGACGAGCTAAGATCTAATTGACAGTCCTGTTGAAATATTTTAGGTGCCTTGCATACTAAGGATTCATTTTGTTCTTTAAGAACTATGGTTCCTTTTTCTATTGCTTGTACGGTTTTTAATACTACTGATGCACCGATTATTTTCATTCTATCATGGAGATTTTGGACGTTATCAGTTTTGTTTATTTTGATTTCTTCCTGAAATGCGATATTTCCTGTGTCTATCTCATGTTTGAGTTTAAAAGAAGTAACCCCCGTTTTTTCTTCTCCTTTAATCAATGCCCAATTGATCGGGGCAGCTCCTCTATATTTCGGAAGAAGAGAACCATGAAGGTTGTATGTTCCTTGAGGAGGCATATTCCATACTACTTCTGGCAACATTCTAAAGGCCACGACTATTTGAAGGTCTGCTTTGAGGGCTCTAAGTTGAGCTATGAAGTCAGGATTTTTTAAATTAGGTGGTTGAAGAATATTTAGGTTATTCTTGAGAGCATATTTTTTTACAGCTGACTCTAACAACTGTTTGCGTCCTCTGCCTCCCAGTTTATCAGTACTGGTGATCACACCAACAATATTGTATCCTGATTGAACGAGTAAATCCAAGCTTGATACTGCAAATTCTGGTGTGCCCATGAATACTATTCTCATCTATCCAATTTTTTGCAAACATAAATTAAAATGTCATTGATCTGCATACTGTATAACTGTTCAAAATATTAAATATAATTTAGTGCCAATCAAAGATTAGAATATGCTATTCTGGAATAGAGCAATTTACGTTGTCATCAGTATTGTTTTCTGTGGCGTAGTATTGTTAAAAGGTCAATATACCATAGAGGGATATGTGTTTGAAAGTGGTAACCGTGGGTTTATAGAAAATGCAGAAGTATCTATAGTAAATAGTTTTGATCAAGAAATCGTAGGAGTTAGCCAAACTGATCGGCAAGGGAAGTATTCTATTTCGATTAAAAATCCGGGTATATATCAAATTCGTATGGTTAAAAATCCTTATTTCGAAGCATTAGAAAAACTGAGTATAGCTGATACAGAAAGCGATGTGATTTATGTCAAACATGAATTAGTTAGAAAACCAGGATATATATTTGATATTACTTTGGCAGAAAAAGATCCAGCCCCTGGTACTCCTAAAGATGCCTTAAATGGAGCACTCATAGAAGTGTATAACAATACTTTGAAAAGAGAAGAATTAGTAATAAATAATCTTAAGCAACCAGATTTTAAAATTGATCTGATCAAAGGAAATCATTACACTATATTAATTCGAAAGGACGGTTTTCTATCAAAAAGATTGGAGGCCTTTGTGGATGTTGAAGGATGTATTTTATGTTTTGAAGGGGTAGGGAAGGTAGAGCCGGGAGTATCGGATAATCTTACTAATGAGAATGCATCTGGAACGCTCTTGGCTAATGTAGAACTGGATCGATATTTTGAGGGTAAAGTAATTGAATTAAACAATATTTACTACGAATTTAATAGTTCACGCCTAACAGAAAGTGCTATTGAAGAATTAAGTAAGGTGTCTATATTTCTAAGGGATAATCCTAATCTGAAAATAGAGTTAGGTTCACATACTGACTCAAGGGGTAAATCCAAGCAAAATCTAAAACTTTCAGAAAAAAGAGCTAAAGAAGCTGTTAAGTTTTTAATTGATCAAGGAGAAATAGCTAATGATTTGATTAGTTCAAAAGGTTATGGAGAAAGTCTATTAACTAATAAATGTAAGGATGGAGTAAAGTGTACAGAAGAAGAACATGCCTTGAATAGGCGTACAGAACTCAAAATATTGGAATACTCTGATATAAGTATGAGACGATCACTTAGACAGATGAAGACAGAGGAGCTTATGGAAGAAATATTAACGGATATAAGTAATAGTCAACAAATAAAAGTCAGTGATCCTGCCACTTTGAAAGAATCTATACGTGCAGCAGAATCACAGAGAAGTACTTCCCAGAGGACATTTGAAAGTGTAAATGTCAAGAATAAGAACAAATCAACCGTAGATAAGCAGATCGCTACGGAAGAAGTTGATATGGATAAATATTCTGGTTTTAGAGTGGTAATTCATTTTTCTCGATTCGAATTAAATAACACTCATACGATCTTCAATGAAAATGAAGAATTATATAAATATGTTACTGCTGATAAAAATTTTCTATACATGCTGGGAGACTTCAGAACATTGAAAGAAGCTAAGAGTTATCTGCAAAACAAAATTTATAAATCTTACCCTAATGCTTATGTCGTAGGTTTTCAAAATGGAATAATCACCTACTGACTTAACGGTATTTTAATACTTACAAATGTAATCTGAGGTCCAAATATAGGGGTTTTATACATGTAAGAATGTTGTGAGCTAAGGTCAGTGGAAGTATCAAAATTGATTAAATGCCGATGTATAAAAGCGTCCAAAACATTAAGTAAATGTGCTCCTGCCATTACCATCCAAGCTGTTTCTTTGTTGGATCTGGCAGTTTGAGCATTTGAGAATGCGGCATTCACATCATTCTGTCCATTACAAATTATTGGTTCAGATTCTCCATTAGCTAATGCAATATGACAATTATTAAACTGATTAAAAGTCCTTAACTGCTGTGATAGGTTGTAAACGGCATAGCCTTCGCCAGCCAATACTAAAGGAATCTTTATATAGCTTTTATTATAATACTGTCCTGCTCCAGGAAGCAGTAAAGAGTATAACGCAGCCTTGCCAGGTTCACCTTCAAAAACTCTATTAAATGAACTTTTCTTTTGTTTTGGTGTGATTATGTTAGATGTGGCTTCTTGGCCATAAAATAACTGTACTGTAAGCACCTGAAATACTAATACTACAATTGTTTTCACAATATTATTTTAGTAGTATATCCATCAGGTCGTTAAATTCATTATCTGAATTAAAGTTAATCTTAATACTTCCTTTCCCATTCTCTTGTCTGAGTATATTAACTTTTGAACCCAATAAATCTGATAATTGATCGCTGTACTTTTTAACTTCTGGATGTATTGGAGTGTTTGCCTGCCTGGCAGTGGATTTTTCTTTAATATTTCTACTCAATAGGTGTTCAGTCGCCCTTACAGAAAGTCCTTCCTCTAATATTTGATTCAATATCGATACTTCATCTTCAATTTTTTCTATCCCTGCTAAGACCTTAGCATGACCCATTGAAATGTGCCTTGTTTTCAAAGCTTTTTGAGTCATCGGTGATAATTTAAGTACTCTCAGATGATTACTTATCGAGCTTCTTTTTTTACCCAAACGTCCAGATAATTCTTCATGAGTTAAATCACATTCATCGATGAGTCGTTGGTAGCTAATAGCGACTTCTAAAGGGTTGAGATCTGCTCGTTGTATATTTTCTAATAAGGCCATCTCAAGCATACCTTGATCATCCGCTTCTCGTATATAAGCAGGAATGCGTTGAAGTCCAGCAAGTTGAGATGCTCTCCATCTCCTTTCTCCAGATATTATTTGGTACCTCTTGTTATTCAGTTTTCTTAATGTGATAGGTTGTATAACTCCAAAGGTGGATATAGACTCACTTAATTCATCTAATTTTTCCTCATCAAACTCAGTTCTTGGTTGAAATGGATTTGCCTCGATAGCGCTTATCTCAACTTCAGTTGTGCTTCCTGTATCACTCTCTATATGATCGGAGGCCTTAGTTGTGCTTTCAGCTTCTATATTAGCGAGTAAAGCTCTTATACCCTTACCTATTTCTTTTTTTTTCGTACCCATATTGATGAATTGCTATGCTTCGATTTCGATCTTATCATCGTTATATTTCAAAAACTCTGTTGCCAAACTTAAGAAGTTTTTAGCCCCTTTGCTGGTTACATCATACATTATGATAGGCTTGCCCACACTAGGTGCTTCACCAATCTTAGAATTTCGATGTATGATTGTGTCAAATATATGATCACTAACTATTGCATTGATCTGCTCGACAACAATCTTGGCCATTCTCAACCTTTTGTCATACATGGTAAGTAAGATTCCTTCAATTTCTAATTTATTATTAAACTGGTTTTTTATTCCTGCAATAGTTTTTTTCAATTTCCCTAATCCTGCGAGAGAGAATATTTCGCATTGTACTGGTATGATTACTGAATTTGAAGCAGTAAGTGCATTAATAGTAATAAGACCCAATGAAGGCAAGCAATCAATTAGTATATAATCATATTGGCTTTTTACTTTTTTCAACGCCTTTTTCATCGCATATTCTCGTTTAGATTTGCTTACGAGTTCTATTTCTGCACCTACTAAATCAATGTTAGAAGGAAGGAGATCCAAATTAGGTACATCAGTAGGGACTATAGCCTTATGAATTAATTCGGGCTCTACTAAACAATCATAAAGACTATACTTTACTTCGTTCTCGTCGATGCCTACCCCTGCAGTTGTGTTGGCTTGAGGATCTGAGTCAACCAATAAAACTTTTTTATCAAGTATGGCTATCGCTGCAGCCAAATTGATAGCCGTAGTAGTTTTCCCAACTCCTCCTTTTTGATTAGCAATAGATATAATTTTACCCATATTAAATTTCTATTTTTTGACCTACTTCCATTAAAATTAGTTCCTTACCTCTATCCTCAAATTTTTTCTTGGATAAGTCGTGGTCAATATTGATATAGCCAAATGTATCAAAGTGACTCCCTATTATTTTTGTACACTCTATAAAATCCGCACTAATGATTGCATCATCAACTCCCATAGTAAAATTATCTCCTATAGGTAATATGGCAAAATCCAATTTGGGGCAGGTCAATGGTATCAACTTCATGTCTAATGTGAGAGCAGTATCTCCAGCTATATAAAAACAGATTTCATCATTGTATATCACAAAACCTCCAGGATTACCACCATAAGTGCCATCTGGCAGAACGCTTGAATGAATAGCATTGACATATTTTACTGTCCCAAAGTCAAAATTCCATTTGCCGCCATGATTCAGAGGATGTCCTTTAATATCTTTCTGACCAAACCACGATACTATTTCGTAATTGGAGATAATTGTACATCCAGTTCTTTTTGCTATAGATTCGGCATCAGCCACATGATCTTCATGACCATGTGTCAATAATATATAATCCGCTTCTAAGCTATCTGCAGAGATATTACTTGCTTTAGGATTTCCAGTTATGAATGGATCCACAATTATATGCTTATCCTTTAATTTAAAATAGAATCCATTTTGACCTAAAAACTGTATCTCCATTATATATGCTTTTTAAAGGCGATTAGAGTAGAACAAATCTCAAAATTAAACTAACAATTACTTAATTCTTGGTTTAAGAAAATTAATTATCAAAATTGTGCTTAATAGAATTAGCTAATTTTACCATATGATCCTAAGATTTCTATTGTTTGCATTGGTTTTGGTCTTCAACATAGCTTGTAACGTGGACAATGGTGATTCAAGTTCCTCAGTTTTTATTTATAACCAACACAATAATATAACTTCATTAGATCCAGCTTTTGCTAAGAGTCAAAACAATATATGGGCTGTCAATCATATTTTTTCTACGCTATTTTCCTTGGATTCCAATTTGAATGTAGTTCCGTCTATAGCGAACTCATATTCTATTGACTCATCTGGGACGGTCTATACAATTAATATTAGGGATGATATTAAATTTCATAAAAATGAATGTATTCCTGATTTAGAGAGACGGGTTACAGCCAAAGATGTAGCTTATAGTTTTAATCGACTTATCGACACAACTCTTAATGCCCCCGGCTCTTGGATATTTAATGGAAGGGTAGATGAGAACTTACCTTTTCGAGCTATCAATGATTCTGTATTAATCATAAAACTAAAACAGCCATTCTCGCCTTTTATAAGCCTTCTTACTATGCAATACTGTTCTGTAGTCCCTCATGAGTGTATTGACTTTTATGGTGCAGACTTTTATAAAAACCCAGTGGGTACGGGCCCATTTAGGTTCAAAAGATGGGTGGATAATTCGGGTTTATTTCTCATTAAAAACAACGATTACTTTAAATACCTCGATTCATCTTCATATTCAAACATTGATGCGATTAGAACAACTTTCATCGGAGAAAGGAGTATAGCGTTTTTAGAATTAGTAAATCGACGAATTGATTTTTTTTCTGGCTTAGAGTCTGGATATATTAACACTGCACTTGACGCGGAGGGCAAAATTAGAGCTAACTATAAAGGCATCAATTTTATTAAGGCTCCTTACTTAAATTTTGAGTATCTGGGTATCAACCCAAAGGCTCCAGACGCACATCCACTTTTGGCTTTTAAGTCTTTTAGGCAAGCTCTAAACTTGGCTATAGATAAAAATCTCATGTTGCAGAGCTTGCGAAACGGAGTAGGGCATCAAGCAGATAGTGGAGTCATTCCTAAAGGCCTTCCGAGTTACGATCCCAATAAAATTGTGGGATACACTTATGATAAAGAAAAATCAAAGTCTTTGATCAATTCATATTCGTCAGAGTTACTCTCGAAACCACTTAAAATACATACTTCTAAAGATTATTTGGACCTAACCACATTTATTGCCAAACAATGGGAAAAAATTGGGTTAATTGTCGAAATCGAAGTAATGGAGTCGGCATCATTGAGAAATGCCATGAGAAATGGTAAAATACCTTTGTTTAGAGCGTCATGGATAGCTGACTATCCTGATGGTGAAAATTTTTTAAGTCTTTTTTATAGCCAAAATCCTGCCCCTCCTAATTATACTCGATTTTCAAACGATCGCTTTGATCATTTTTATAAAAAATCTTTAAAAGAAACTGATCCTAAGAAGAAAATTGTGCTATATCAAAGTATGGATAGCCTTATCATAGAAGAATCACCTGTAGTTTTTTTGTTTTATGATGAAACGGCATTATTCGTCAATAATAGAGTGGAGGGTTTAAGTAAGAATGCTCTGAACTTATTAGATGTCACAAACATTGTTAAGACAAATAGCTCAAATTAGTCATGCATCAAGTTGAATTCATTTGCCATGAAATAGGTCAGTCTCATACTTATCAAGAAGTATGGGATTTTCAGAGTCACCTGCAAAAAAGAATTGTTGAGGATAAAAGAAATGGGATCATCACGAGACCTAATTATTTATTGCTTTGCGAACACCCACCTGTCTATACATTAGGTAAGTCGGGGAAGATGGAGCATCTAAAGCTCAGTCAAGATGAAATAGACAATACCAACATCTCATTTCACAAAATTAACAGAGGAGGTGATATTACTTTTCATGGACCTGGACAATTAACAGTATATCCAATTATAAACTTAGATCACTATTACAACGATCTACATCGCTATGTAAGAGAAATTGAACAAGTTGTAATCAATGTATTAAGTCATTACAATATAAGCGGCAATCGTATTAAAGAATTTACTGGAGTTTGGTTAGATGTGAACAAGCCAAATAAGCGTAAAATATGTGCTATTGGAATTCATATGAGTAGATGGGTGTCAATGCACGGATTTGCACTAAACGTGAATACCGAACTAAATTATTTTGACAATATAATTCCTTGTGGTATTGTGGATCCTGATAAGTCAGTCACCAGCATAAGCCAAGAAATAGGCACTTCTGTCGATCTCGAGGAAGTGAGGAACATTGTGAAAATAGAATTTATAAAAATGTTTCCTGGTGTCTTTATCTAACCTAATTAAATGTGACGGCTCTTATCAACGGAATAATTAAAGATATCATGTCTTTGATAATGTCCGGACACAGATAGATTCATCCGTTCTAACAAATTTTTGCCCAGGTCTAATTCTTGAATTATAATTTTAGAGAAGCCATATTGTGGGGATAATATTGTGGATCCGTCGGGGCCATATATGGCGGATCCTCCTTTCATGACTAACCCATCCTCGTCTAAGGTGATTGCAGAAGATATCGATATTTGTTTGGGCAATTCTTTTGCTTTCATGATTTGGCCAACGGCCACGACATGGCATCTGCCTTCATGAGCATAATGCCGACTTGCTAATTGATGCATTTCCTTAGCGTATGGCCATAATGCAACATGAAGATCTTCAGCAGAATCATGCATGGCTTGTCTTGCCATAGGCATCCAGTGTTCCCAACAAATTAAGGACCCCAATCTTCCAAAATTAGTTTCTATGGATTTTAGTCCTGCTCCGTCACCTGGACCATGAACTAATTTTTCAGTGTAAGTTGGTTTTAATTTGCGATGATGATTTACAATCTCACCTTGTGGATTAAATGTTAAAATGGTATTGTAGATTGTAGAATTACCTTTTTTTGAATGAATAACTTCATTGACACCCATAACTACCCACATTCCGACATTCTTTATCGACTTTTTAAGAATATCCATTTCTTTAGATATGACACAAATTGAATTATGATACATCTCTGCCCATACTTCTTTCACAGATTGACTATCCCAGAGATTTATATCTGATCCTATATCTAACCAGATTGGGTATCCAGAGAGCCAACATTCACCAAATACTGCTAGGTCAGCTGCATTTGCCTTTGCCTCTTTCAAATAATCAGCAGTCTTTTTTAAAGTTTTATTTAAGTCATAATAAATTGGCCCATCTTGGATAATCGCTATTTTCATGATATAAATGTAAGCTGAAATGTTGTGTCAAAAAGATAAATTCTCGCTAAGCAAGGAACAAATTTATTTAAATGGAGCATACATGTCTCCGATGTTGAAAAGCGTAGAAAAAGTTGGAATAGAAGGCCTTAGATTAAAGTGTAATCCTTTTGATATAAAGATTTCTCATTTTTATGATGATCTGTTTAAGCTAAAGAAAGCTTATACTCAATTATTAGGTTTTGATGACTTCGAGAATGTCGCCATAATTCCATCTGTGTCATATGGAATGGCTAATGCAGCTCGAGCAATAAAATTAGAGAAAGGGAAACAAAAGATAATTCTTGTTGGAGAACAGTTTCCTAGTAATTATTATACTTGGCATACTTATGCTAATGAAAATAATCTACAGCTTCAAATCGTGAATAAGCCTATGTCAGGTTTAGGAGCGGATTGGAATAATGATTTGTTAGCTAAAATTAACAGTGACACATTGTTAATTTCATTGCCTAATGTTCATTGGGCTGATGGTACAGTCTTCAACCTAAATGCAATAAGTGAAAAGGCTAAATACTTTGGGGCTAAGCTTGTCATAGATGGCACTCAATCTTTTGGTGCTTTCCCTTTTGATAATCGAGAGATAAATGCTGATATAGTGATAGCAGCTTCATATAAATGGCTTTTGGGTCCGTATAGTATAGGTTTTGCTTATTATAATGATGAATTATGTCAAGGTAAGCCAATAGAGGAAAGTTGGATTAATAGAGATAAAAGTGAAGACTTTAAGAATTTAGTAAACTATCAATCACAATATAAATCTGGGGCATCGAGATATCAAATGGGAGAGGCGCCTAATTTTATTAATGTGCCTATGGCATTAAAGGCTACTGAACAATTGATAGAATGGCAGCCCAAGCAAGTACAAACATATTGTAGAAATATCACTGCAGATTGTATTGATAAGTTAAGTAATGCTGGATATGTAATTGATAATGAGGGTGTAGCACATCATTTGTTTGGAGTAAGGTGTCCAAATTATATCGATCTTGACCATGTGAAATATATTCTTGACAATGAACAAATCATTGTTTCATATAGAGGTCAATCAATACGTATAGCTCCAAATGTTTATAATAGCATGGAAGATGTTAAAAAACTAACTTCTGTTCTTAGCAGTATCGCAGGTTAAGTATACTCATGGCGGCTAAATGTTTTGAAATTTGGTTTTCAATATTTCAATACAATGTAAAAAGCTTCTACCTTGCACTCAAATTCAAATTGTTAAAAATTAATTCTCCAAATTATTGATACTATGTCTCTAAATAATAACTCTCTAAGAGCGGCTGACAATATTAGAATTCTCTCTGCGGCAATGGTCGAAAGAGCCAATTCTGGCCATCCTGGAGGGCCAATGGGTGGTGCGGACTTTATGCATATCCTTTATAGTGAATTTTTGAATTATGATCCCAGTGATATGTCTTGGCCATTCAGAGATAGATTTTATTTGGATGCAGGGCATATGTCTGCGATGTTATATTCTACATTGGCTCTCACGGGGAACTATTCTATAGACGAACTAAAAGCTTTTAGACAGTGGGGTAGTCCTACTCCAGGACACCCAGAGGTGGATATTGAGCGTGGTATTGAAAACACTTCTGGTCCACTTGGTTTAGGTCATGCTTTTGGAGTAGGAAGTGCGATAGCAGAACGATTTTTAGTTGCACGATTTGGAGAGGTAGCAGCACATAAAACCTACCTATATATTTCTGATGGTGGGATACAAGAAGAAATATCACAAGGAGCAGGCAGGATAGCTGGACATCTTGGTCTGGGTAATATCATTATGTTCTATGATGCTAATGATATTCAACTATCCACGGTGGTGGATGATGTTACTGGAGAAGATACGGCTAAAAAGTATGAGGCTTGGGATTGGCATGTATTAACAATAGATGGTAATGATCATGATCAATTGAGGAATGCAATACAGGCGGGTATAGATGAAACCCATAAACCGACTTTAATCATTGGGAAAACCGTGATGGGTAAAGGTGTTAGAAAAGAAGATGGTTCCTTTTTTGAAGGAGAAGTAGAATTACATGGTAAGCCTTTGGGCAAGTCAAATGCATCCTTTGATCAGACTATTAATGGATTAGGTGGTGACGCAAATAATCCTTTCGTGATATTTGATGAGGTCAAAAAGTTGTACAAAGAAAGGTCAAGTGATTTAGAAAAATACTGCGACCAAAGAAGAAAAGAATTTAATCAATGGGCCTTAGGTAATGCTGAATTAGCCGATAAGCTAAAGACTTTTTTAAGTGGGGAGTTACCCTATTTAGATTGGAATAATATTGAGCAAAAAGATAATGTAGCAACAAGAAATGCCTCATCAGCGGTATTGTCCTACCTGGCGGATCATGTAGACAACATGATAGTTGCCTCAGCAGATTTGTCCAATAGTGATAAAACAGATGGATTCCTTAAAAAGACAACTGCATTCAAACGAGGTGATTTTAGTGGAGCCTTCTTACAAGCTGGAGTGGCAGAATTGACTATGGCTGCGCTTAGTACAGGTATGGCTTTGCATGGAGGTGTGATACCAGTGTGCGCTACATTCTTTGCCTTTAGTGATTATATGAAACCTGCTATTAGGGTCGCTGCCCTTATGGAGCAAAAAGTCATCTTCTTGTGGACTCATGATGCTTTTAGAGTAGGGGAGGACGGTCCAACCCATCAACCTATTGAGCAAGAGGCACAATTACGCTTACTTGAAAAATTGAAAAATCATTCTGGACATAATAGCTTTTTGGCACTCCGTCCTGCGGATGGCCCAGAAACTACCCAAGCATGGAAGTTAGCCTTATCTAATCAAAATAGTCCGAGTGGCTTAATTTTGTCTCGTCAAAATATCCAAAATATTGATGTAGAAAATAGAATTATACAGTCAGAATTAACTAAAAATGGGGCCTACGTGATTAGTGACTGTCAAGGTACACCAGATGTTATACTTATTGCTAATGGATCTGAAGTATCTACAATATTTCAAGCCGCACATAACCTTAAAGATATCTGTAAGGTGCGTGTTGTTTCTGTTCCGAGCGAAGGTGTTTTTAGAAATACTGACCCTGACTACCAAGATTCTATCTTGATTCCTGGAGTACCTATATTTGGTTTGACGGCAGGACTCTCTGTTACCTTAGAGGGCTTGATAGGTTCGAACGGCAAAGTTTGGGGACTCAATCATTTTGGATATTCTGCTCCTTATACTGTATTAGATGATAAGTTTGGGTTTACTCCTGATAATGTGGTTACTCAGGTCAAAGAATTACTTCAGAAGTAGTTGGCAAGTCCATTATTGTCTCTTTTTTGTAGTGCATTAATTTTATTATAAGGTCAGGGAATGCATGTCATTTTGTGTCTTCTGATTGACATGATTGATAAAATTAAGGGCCTTTTGCTCAACGATGCTACTTTACTATTTGCCGCGACCATCTTAGTTAATGGAGGGAATTATTTAATTAATTTAATCTTAGGAAGGGTATTAGGGCCAGAAGAGTTTTCAGAGGTAAGCGTTATAGCTACTGGAGTCCTAATGTTAAGCTTTTTTGCGGTTGGGTTACAACTTACTAGTGCGAAGTACAGTGCTACTTATATAGCAGAAAAAAATGACGTCTACTTAGACAGATTTATCAATTGGCTTAGTAAGAATACGAAGATGATCAGCATAGGGCTTAGTATAGTGTTATTGCTCTTTTCTTTTCAGCTACAAGGATTCTTTCATTTTAATTCATTTTGGCCTTTTATTATCATAGTTGTGGGTATCCCTTTTTACTTTGATTTTAGCATTTCTCGTGGCCTAATGCAAGGAGGTGATAAGTTCAAGAATTTAGCCATGACCTATTTAATAGAAATGGCGATAAGACTTATTGTAACCTTTGTCTTGGTACTTATAGTAGTCAAAATCGACGGAGGATGGTCAACAGAGGCTGTAAGTATTGGATTTTTATTATCATTCATTGCAACATTCCTTTATGCTAAGAGACCAAAATCATCTGAAAAAAAATCAACAATTGAGAACTCTCAATATAGATTAATCAAAAAATTTATTCTCATAATTGGTGTTTATGAGCTCAGCCAGATAATGATCAACAATAGTGATATCATGTTAGTGAAACACTTCTTTGATAATCACGAAGCAGGTTTATATGCAGCACTTGCCCTAATAGGGAGAGTTGTTTTTTTTGCTACTTGGACAATAGTCACATTGTTATTTCCTAAGGTCATACAAAAAGAAAAAAATGGAGAAAGTCATACTCATTTGTTTTGGGGATCTTTACTAATTGTAGGTTTAATTGGATTGGCTATCATCATAGCCTGTTATCTTTTAGGCGATTGGATAATTCAACTCCTTTTTGGAAATCAATTTATCGAAGCGGCTCCATATTTATGGCAATATGCATGTGCAACCACCATGTTCGCATGCGCTAATGTATTTGCTTATTACTACATGTCATTAAATAAATATTTACCGGTACTATTTTCAGTTATTGCGGGTTTGGCTCAGATAATCTTGATATGGTTTTTTCATTCTCAAATATTGGAGGTTATATGGGTCCAAATTTATTTAATGGGTGCCTTGTTTTTTGTTATGATGCTTTATTATGCTTTTAATAACCTCTTGTACACCAAAGAAAATATAGAATTCAGTAGGGTAGAAATGTAAAATACTTGTCATCTTACTATAACACAACCATAATTGAATATGAAAATCCTCGCAATTGACGATCAGCCCATAATCTTAAAGTCAATATCACATAAACTTGCTAAATCTGATTTTGAAGTAATTACTGCTGAGAGTGGATCAGAAGGTGTCTCAAAATTTATACAGCATACTCCTGATTTAGTGATTTTGGATCTTAATATGCCCGATATGGACGGCTTTGAAGTAATCGATAAGCTAAGGATAGAGGTTGGGACTCAAGTGCCCATTATCATTATGTCTGGAGTAGATGACGAAGCTAAGATAGTCGAAGCTTTTAGTATGGGAGTAGATGATTATATACAGAAACCAGTTGGTATCAATGAGGTAGTTGTGAGAGTTAAACGGTTATTAAAGATACCGATGAAGCCCGTCAAAGGTACTGATATCGCTCCTAAGTCTACTATTCACAAGAATGTAACAGCGGTGATAATTCCTTGTTATAATGAAGAACTAAGATTGAAGTCAGCAGATTTTACAGAATTTGCCCAATCTAATCATGGGTATAAGTTGTGTTTTGTTAATGATGGGAGTAAGGATAACACGTTGGAAGTATTAAAAGGGTTGCAAAAAGGTCATGAAGACTACATAACAGTATATGATTGTCCTAAAAATGGAGGAAAGGCAGAAGCAGTCCGCCAAGGGATAAATTTTATGCTAAAGGATACGGAGGTAGATTATGTTGGATTTTTAGATGCCGACCTATCCACTAATTTTGCTGACTTTGAGGATTTAGTATCTACTATATCGCAATCTGATTATCAAATAGTGAGTGGATCGAGGATGGCGCGTATGGGTGCTAATATCGCTAAAGAATCATCAAGACAAATTATATCTGTCACTATCAATAAGATCATTCAGAGGATATTAGGAATGCCGTTTAATGATACACAGTGTGGCGCAAAGATCTTCACAAGAGACGCAGCAGAATATGCTTTTGAAAAGAAGTTTTTGACAAGCTGGATATTTGATGTAGAGATTTTTCTGAGGATGAGAGAAAAATATGGTAAGGAAAATGTACAAAAGTATCTGTGCGAACAACCACTGAAAAGATGGGTTCATGAGGATGGCTCAAAGCTGTCGATGAAAGATTCCATAAAAATTGTATTTCAATTGGGTCAGATTGCATTAAACTATAGATAGTGAATAAAATGGAGTATACAATAAAAGGTGATTTTACATCTGTAAGAGCTTTAGAAATTAAGAATGAACTTCTGGATATTTCCAGAAACCATGACATTCATTTAATGTTAGATATTTCGGAAGCACAAGCGGCTGATATTGGCGCTTTGAATGCTATAATGATGTGTCACAATACATTAAGAAAGAATAATGGGCAATTGACCATATATGTTAAAAAAGACAATCCTCTTCATGAATTATTTCATCTAACCAAGTTTGACAAATTCTTAGATGTTCGATTGTTAAACTAAAAAAGGTACTTTTAGATTATCACATGGATTTGATCAGTATCGACCAAATGGTATTTTCCAATATTAAGTTATAAAAGTATGGATGGAAATCCATCATTATCATAGATTACTCAAGAGACAACTTAAAAAATCTAATGTTGATATTGAGGGACTTTCTCCAGAGTTAACCGAGTTGTTGGGCCGTATTAATCAATCATATATCAATCATGATGAAGATCGTCATCTATTAGAAGATTCGATCGATATAAGTTCTGAAGAATTCAGAGAAATCTATAACACCTTACAACAAAGAACTTTCGAATTAGAAAAGTCATATGCCGTACTTTCTGAGTTTTCTTACATAGCTGCACATGATCTTAAGGAACCATTAAGAACAATTTCTAGCTTCACACAATTGACCTTGCTGAATTGTACAAAGAAGTTAGATAATCAGAGTATAGAATATTTAAACTTGATAAAGTCGAGTGCAGGTCATATGGAGAAATTGATCAAAAGTCTCATGATGTATTCTAAAATAGAATTAGATAGCACTATCAATTCTAATAAAGAAATTAAACTTAAAGACGTCGTTACGAGCGTAAAAAGCAATTTGTATAAATTAATCGAAAATAGCTCCGCGCAGATTATACTTGTCAATGATGTGAATTTAACATGTGACCCAATTTCTGTGTATCAACTTTTTCAAAATCTAATAGGCAACGCTATAAAATATCAAAAGCCAGATCAACCTCCATTGGTACGGATTAGTTCAGAACGATCAGAAGGTCTTGTGAAAATTTGTGTTGAGGATAATGGAATCGGAATAGATAATAAATATAAAAATCAAGTGTTTGAACCATTTAAAAGATTGCATACTAAAAGTCAATATCATGGAGCTGGTATTGGATTAGCGATTTGCAAGAAAGTTGTTACTAACCATGGTGGACAAATTTGGGTCGATGAAAATTTTGATAATGGCACTCGAATATGGTTTACACTATCTGAACTAAAGAATGAAATATAGTCCATAATTTTTTATGATTCTCATAAAGTTGTAAACCGTCGTTATTAGGGTCACCACATCTCATAAT
>JAHDDE010000062.1:0-4315 GCA_020629515.1 Saprospiraceae bacterium
CACTCAATGTAATCGCAGTTGATTGTTGCATAATCTGTCCGATAAAACTCTTAGTATTTTCAAGGCAGAATAAGATCCAAGCCTGAAACATATCTGGCATTCCCTTTAACCAGTACTTAGCAATGTCTTTAAACCCATTGATCCTTGGATTAACAATTACTGGGTTAGGTATATAGAAAGGGTTAGTTTCTTCTGTCATTAATGGAAGATCACCATTCGCTAAAATGACACGTGCAAATAAATCTGGGTTTTCTCCAACAAGTCTTGTGCCTATTAAACTTCCCCAATCTTGGACAAAAGCAGTGATATCTGATAAACCTAACTGCTGTATAAAACTAAGCATCATATCACAATGTCGATCATAGGTATGGAATGCCTCTTTGATCGGCTTATCGGACCTTCCCATACCCATCATATCTGGAGCAATACACCTATACCCATGATTGACTAATATCGGAATCATCTTGCGGTAGAGGTACGACCACACCGGCTGACCATGTAATAGCAAGACCACCTCTCCATCCTTAGGTCCCTCGTCCAAGTAATGCATTTTGAGTCCATCAACTTCTAAATAATTCGCTTCAAAACTATAGCCCGGTAAATTCTCAAATCGGCTCTCCGGAGTTCTAACATACTCTATTCCGTTTGACGTAGTATGAATGGTTACTGAATCATCCCAAAAGACTTCCTTAGGATATGGTGCTACCTCTTGGACTGCTCTTGTACCTCCTTTTTCAAAATCTATCTGAATCGGTGATTTAATAGCCGTGGCTGCTATTTTTTTTAGATGCTTGATTAAACCCATGACTGCTTTTTGTAAATTAGATATTGCATAATAACAATATTTTAGGTTTTAAAACCTATTTATTCTTTCCTTTATGACCACAGGTATAAATAATTCAGCTCCACATGAAAAAGACGCCTAAGAAGATCCTTGATAAAGCCAGAATCTTATTTAATCGAGAAGGAGTAAATAATGTGAGACTTCAAGATATAGCCAATCTTGCTGCCATCAGTTCTGGAAATCTCTCTTATCACTTCAAAACCAAAAAGGAATTGATACGAGCACTATTACAACAACTCCAAACGACTTCTAAAGAAATGCGTGCTGTAAACATGAGTTATCTCGAACGAGAAGATTATCTATCTATAACGAGAAACTTCTTGCGCTTTCAGATAGGACATCGCTTCTTTTATAGAGATATTCTTGACTTGATTAGCTTAGTACCTAAATCTAAAGAGCTCTATGAGTCACAGATGAATCAAGTGATTTCTTTTACTAAAAACGGAATGTACTTGGCTGTTGGTAAAGGGCTTTGGAAACCAGAAAGTCATGACGGTAGTTTCCAGTATTTCGCCAAGAACATTTGGGCCATCCTCAACGCTTGGTTAATAGAACGAGAAGTTTTTGGGGAGGATCAAGTAAGCATGGAACAAGTCATGCGTGCAATTTGGGAATTTCACTATCCCTATTTCACAGAAAAAGGGAAAAATGCCTATTTAAATATTAAAGATCAAATTCCAAAGATTGTCCAGAACGAGATGGCTTTGACGAATTAGCCGGACAATTAATTTTAGATAGTTAATTAGTCCAGTAAGCATGTTCATCATCTTTAGTAAATCCCTCTTTTAAATGCTTATCGATAGTAATAGGTGATTTTAATGCCCCTTTCCAAATAGGTTCAGCTTGTTCAGCCTGGATGCTCTCTCTCAATTCTAATAGTGATGCTAATTGTTCTAATTCGGTTTCAGCCAAGTTATGTTGCTCCGTAGGATCTGTATTTAAATCAAATAACCAAGTCTTCTCTTGCTGTTCATCAACTTGAAGCTTCCATCCATCTTTGATTAAGAAAGAATAGGTGTCACTCTTAGAAAAAAGTGGTCGTTGTGGTTCTCCCTCTTGCTCTCCGGAAAAGAACGGTAAGAGGTTCATTCCATCCATCTTTCTATCAGTAGGTATTTCTGCTCCAGCTAAGGATCCTATGGTTGAAAATAGATCTAAACTTGACACTCGCCCATTATAGGATTGTCCCCCTTCAATTCTTTTGGGATAACTTACAATATATGGGATGTGTATTCCTCCCTCAAAGTAGGTAATCTTCCAGCCTCTAAAGGGCTTATTTAAGTCAGGTAATCCTACATAATGGGGTGCTCCATTATCACTTGTGAATATGATCATTGTATTTTCATCCAGACCATTTTCTTCCAATGCTTGGCGAATCTTTCCTACGCCTCTATCCACTGCCAATACCATTGCCGCTTGTACCCGTTCAGCATGGTCTTCTATGAAGTCAAGCTGATCATAATCAGATTTAAGTGCTTGAAGCGGGGTATGAACAGCCCAGTATGCCAGATACAGAAAGAAAGGTCTATTCTTATTCTTTTCGATTACATTGACAGCTTCATCCGTAAGGTAATCTGTCAAATATCCATCTGGCTCAAAACGAGGACTGTCATTAAACTGTACAGCGTATGGTAAGTTTGGCCAGAGAAATTTATCAATAGGATCAAAAGGAAGTTTAGCATTGACAATATTAGGGTGGTCTTCTGGCAAGAACATACTTCCTGATTCTATCCAGAGACTTTCATCGAAACCATGGTTATTCGGACGAAATTCTTGAGTTGCACCAAGATGCCATTTTCCTATGTGGACAGAGTGATAACCTTGCGGTCTAAGCATTTCAGCTATGGTGATTTCTGATGGAGGCAATCCCATCTCACTTGTCGAAGGTAAATTATTATCTATATCTGCATCATAAATTGGGGGCAGCTCTCTATCTCTTTGCATTTTGGCTATGAGTTTGCCAAAGCCTTTAGAGGTAGGAGTATACTCATATCCAAACCTCGTCGGAAACCTTCCTGTCAATAGGCCGGCTCTCGAAGGTGAACAAACTGAGGTAGCAGAATAACCATTAGTACATAATACGCCATCTCCTGCGAGCTGATCGATGTTATCAGTCTTTACTCGACCATTTCCCATTCCTCCACCATAAGTGCTTACTTCATTATAGCCCAGATCATCAACCAGAATAACTACTACATTGGGTTTATCGACAGATCTCACATCGGGTCCTTCTTGCCAATCTAAAGATCGATTGTCACCAGTAGGATTTTTGATACTTGCCATTATACCAGGCAATTTGTACCAATTGAATTGAAACCAAATAAAGCCTGTTCCGGAGATAAAGACAAAAGCTCCAAGTACAATCAGTAGTTTCTTCTTCATTATGATTACTTCTGAAAAAAATTAAAGTGGACAATTCCGAATATAGCTAAAGTAAACGACTTTTAGGTTTCAAAACCTATTTCACCAAAACCCTAGGTGGGAGTTGAACAATAACTAATAGAACAGGAATAGCATATTTAGCCTGCTGAAATATTTTCTAACTCTGATAAGAAGAAAAATGATGAAATTTATGATTCTCCTTTATCACAAAAAACATAGTAAAGCACACTAATCGAAAACACATGAGAGCAAAGCATTATCCTTTCTATATCATAATAATTATTACTCTAAATTATGGATGTAACAATTCTAAGGATAACATCAAAGATCAGGAAAATTGGGTTAGCTATCGCAAGATGATTAAGGATCACAGCCAGTATAAAGAAGAGATAAAAGCATATGAAGAGGTTAAATCAAAGATATATGCTGAAGATTTCAACTACTTAGAGCATGTGACAGCCAGATCCCAATATTTGAAAGAAGTAGAAGAATTACTCCAAACTGATAAGAATGATTCTCTAAAACTGGGCGTACTTACCGATATTATCGCAAGTAATAATCTCGTCAATGCACAAGAAAAAGAAAGGTTATTTAGCCAAATTGACACAAACACATTTTCAAAAGCATTGATAGAACAGTATAGGTCCTACCTCTTATGGCCTAAATACCAAATCGGAGACTCTATCGATGTAGATAAAATATACTCTTATACAACAGAAAGCGAAATACCCCTAGAACTTAACTCAAAAGTAAATATCATTTTCTTCTGGTCTTCATGGTGTGCTAATTGTGATAGATATTATCAACCCATCGACAATCTAATCGAAAAATATAGTACTGACCAACTAAATGTTATCGGCATATCACTGGACCAGAAAGAAAAAACCATGAAGAAATACGAAGAAAAGCATGCCTTTAGATTTAAGAGTTATAGTGATCTGAATAAAAAATGGAAATCAAAGAATGCTGAAAAATTTGGCGTAATTGGCATACCTGTATGCTTGGTCATTGATAGTGAAAAAAATGTTTTGCTCGTTAATCCATTTGCCTATCTACTTGAATCCTGGGTGGATGGCTTATTGGGCTAAA
>JAHDDE010000062.1:4415-17736 GCA_020629515.1 Saprospiraceae bacterium
ATTTGTCTTATTCTTTTCTTTATATATGAGCTTCTTATCTAACTGAAAATATAACATATGAGAATCATCAAATACCTTGTCTTGACCATTCTAATCCTGTTAGTCTGGTCTTCTGTGGTCAATTTTGGTATTAATAGCGGCAAACTGCTTAGTCCTATCACTTCTGATGATAGCCCAAGTTCATTCATCGAAGGGACTAAAGAAAGGTTGGAAGATGAATTTGTGGGTAACCTAGCAATGGTGCTTATTGAGAATGGGCAAGTGTCTCAAGAATTTTACCATACAGTTAAAGAGCCGGTAGATCAGTTTACCATTTTTCAAATGGCCTCAATTAGTAAATGGGTGACGTCATGGGGCATACATGCCTTGGCACGAGATGGTAAAATTGATATCGATGCTCCTGTGGAGCAATACCTCAGCCGATGGCAACTACCCGAGAGTTCATATGACAATAGCCAAGTGACAGTACGCAACTTACTATGCCATAGCGCCGGCTTGGTGGATGGTTTAGGTTATGCTGGATATTCCTCCGTAGATTCTCTTCAAACCTTAGAGGAATCTTTGACTCGAGCATCAGATGCATTCTGGTCCGAAGGTGTAGCTCGAGTCGGACATGAGCCCAACACGAAGTATAAGTACTCGGGTGGTGGCTATACCCTTCTCCAGCTACTCATAGAGGAAGTCAGTGGACGCTCATTTAACGATTATATGAAGGAGACCATTTTTGAACCCTTAAATATGAAAAATTCAAGCTTCATATGGTCAGACAGTTCAGATCTTCGCTTATCCACATTTTATGTCGGAGATACATTGACCATAGCTCCACACTATAAGTATACGGCACTCGCTGCAGCATCTCTGTATACTAATGTAGCAGACCTCAGTAAATTTATGCTGGCACATATGGAAGATAATGAGGTCTTAAATCCAAAAACCATAGATATGCTCATTCAGGATAATACGCCATCTGGACATAGGATGCATGGCTTAGGTCCTATGATCTTCGCAGTGAACGGTGCTGGAGACAGGATCATCGGTCATGATGGCAATAATAGAGATGCCATTAATAATAGCGCCCGATATCATCCCAATTCTCGTGATGGCATAATCATATTCGAAACTGGCCACCCCAATTTTGCTTCATCTATAGCTAACGAATGGGGATTCTGGAAAACAGGCATTCCTAATGGTACAGTCATGAATGCTAACAAACGAAAAGTCTTGTTTATACTATTATCAGGATTTTTGGTAATTATATCAGGATCGATTTACCTATTTCTGAAGAGAAGGAAACTTAAAGTTTAGAAGGTGGTAGCAATTATACACAACGACTTGCAAACTTGGCCGCCCTATTCTGCGGATGAAAGTGCAACGATGATAGTTGATCAAGAATGCACCATATGTTATCAAAACAGTAAAGAGTTCTTAGAAATAGTGGATCCAGGTAACTGATGCTAAAGAAATTTATATCATGGAGCGTTTTAGTGCTGTATTGCTCATGCCATATACCGGCCTCTTCAGAGAACCATCCTCATACTTCACTGATATCAGAAGCAGGAAAGGGTGGTATCGAAAAAGAACTGTGTGATAACATCATGGTCGTCTATCAGGATAAAAAGAATGTTTATTGTTTTGGCAGTTGGGTTCAGGTGTACATAGGTATGATGGAAAGTCCATAAAAGATTATATGACTCTTCACCCATAGGACTTAGATGCTCTTAACATGTTGATATAAAAGGATATAAAGAAATAACGAGAGATGGTGAGCTCTGAATTTTATGTTTTTTTAGGTTGTCCAAAGCCACTACGAGTCATTTCTCCCCAGCCTTTTTCTATCTGCATAAAATAGTCATAATACCCACTCAATGACCAATACAATACCCTGGGATGATAAATAAATGGTTCAAGTAATATGGATTTGACAAACTTCATTAGATCAATGGTCTTGTTATACTTGTTAAAAAGTAAATAATAAACTACCACAGCAAATGTGGAGAGCAGAATGGACATAAAGTACACTAATGCAAAAATAATTATCGCAAAATGGACATTGAGCGTGCCCGTGAATATGAAATAAATAGTTATAAAAATTCCAACAAACTCTAAAATAGGCGCTAACATCTCAGCTAAAAACCAATAGGGATAACTCAACATACCTATTACTCCATATTTTGGGTTCAGCGCCATTTTTTTGAATTTGGCCATACATTCTAATGTACCTCTCATCCATCTATTCCTTTGTCTACCTAATATCTCTAAAGTAGGAGGAACCTCTGTCCAACACAGTGGAAAAGGAATAAATTCTACGGAGTAATTCATCTTTTTCTCTAAGCAATATTGATGAATTTTCATAACCAAATCCATATCTTCTCCAATAGAATCATGAGAGAATCCATCTACTGCCCTTAATACATTTCTTTCGAATAAGCCCAATGCACCTGAAATGAGTAAGAGTCCATTCATCTTACTCCATGTAGGTCTACTCAAAATGAAGGACCTGAAATACTCTATTACTTGTATCCTGGGTAAAAATGTATCTGGGGATTTAGGGTCTTGCATTTTGCCATGATGTATAACCGAATCATTAGTTGCTCCAATTACTCCCCCAACGGCTACAACTTCTTTCTCTTTGCTCTTTAATACTGGCTCCATTAAACACATGAGCGTATCTGGCTCTAGAATACAATCCAAATCAATGACCCCAAAATAGTCTGCATCCGAATGATTGATTCCCACATTTATCGCATCTGCTTTTCTACCATTTACTTTGTCGATAACGGTCAGTCTTGCAAAAGAGTTATTCTTTGATTTGTATATCGTCTTGAGCGGCTTTGTAGGTATTTCGCTATACACTTTAACCTCCGCAGGTTCTAATTCGAAGCCTTCTATTAGCTTTTGCAAAGTATCGTCCTTGCTTCCATCATTTACAACGACCAATTCATAATTAAAATAGTGTAGTCCTAAGAGCGATCGGACAGAATCAAGAATTACGGCCGACTCATTATATGCAGGAGCGATGAGCGAGATCGAAGGCAATTGATTATCACCTAAAAACTCATTGATATCAAAATTTTCTCTTCTTTTTTGGTAGTTGGATATAAGATAATAAGAAACTAAAGCTTGCCCATAGTAGCTTCCATAAATGATCAAAAAATATATCAGGAAGGCTTTTTCTACTATGTTCCCAGCACTGATCATGCCACTACTTGAAGTGCAGGTGCTTCTTTTTTGCCTGGAACTTGATTAAAGTGTTCAGTCATCCTATGTAAAAAAGCGGAATGCGCTGGAAATAGATTAATTTGTTTTGCAAAGTAAGGTAATCTGTGGTTGGGCATTCTTTCAAGGGCTTTTACAAATAAATGCTCTTCCCATTTACTTAATCGCTGCTTGATATCACCTAAAATATCCAATGGATTATCAACAAGATCTATACTCACTGATAAGGCCGCCTTTCTAACATTTGGATTACTATCTTCTAACCGTCTTCTCACTAAATGATAAAAATCGGTAAGCCCAAATTGCTTTACTTCATTGATGGCCTCAACTCGCGAAACCCACTGAACACTTTCCAACTTATTTCTTAGTTCATCAACGAAACCAAATGCTAGATATAATTCCTTTAATCTGGCTTTTTCAGCGCCTTTTATAAATGAGTGAATGTTTTTGAGCTCTTTCAACAATACAGCCCTGTTTTCAGTATCAAATAAGTCATCTTTATTAAGAAATGTATGATTATGCTGCTTTTTGTTCTTGATTATAGTGTCTTCATGGTTAGTAGATACAACTCCGGCAAAATATTCTTGGTATTTTTCTTGTTTTACAGCAACTTTTTCTGCCGTTAGTGCTTTCAATTTCATATGCATATATGCAAATGAAAATAGTGATACCATCAAAATAAGAAATGAGAAACAAGCTATGATAAGTAAAGTCTCATCTGTACTGAGACTTACTTCAGAAATAGCTGAAAGTAATTGTGAAACCCAACCTCTAACCATCTTAAAGACCACACTAACCATTAAGATTGCGCTAAGTACCTTGTAGAAAAGGAGTTGATTTTGTTTCAACACATTCTGAACGCCAAAAATCGAAGCTAACGCTTTCGTGTTTAGAGTTCTTTTAATTGTTTTCATTTCGTTGTATCAAGGGTTAAGAGAACACACTTGATAGGATTTGATTGATGTTACTATAGAGACACAGCACATCTACATTTACCCTACAAATGATCTACATTTTTTTGATTTTTTAACATATTAGATTAAGTTATATGCTTAAATGGTTAATAATTAATAACTCATACATTTTAATATTATGCTACTACATGTAAAGCTGTAGTAGGCTCTTTTCTATACCACTGCTTATAATACCGTGACATATTATCCAAGAACTCTATATGTTCAGGATACTCGTCTATATAATCTGAAAATATTGGTATACTTTGTTTTGGTCGCTTTTCTAAAGCCTTAACGAATAGATGGGTCTCCCATTTACCAATAGGACTCCTGATGTTCAATAAAACTTCAATTGGGTTTTCATTAATATCTAAACATAATGCCAAAGCAGATTTCTGCACATTGATATTAGAATCTCTGATAGAATCATTTACACTACTGTAGAAATCAGATAAATCAAATTGCTTTATCTCATTAATAGCTTCTACACGCTTAACCCAGTAAGGGGATTGTAACTTAGACTTTAAATCCTCTATAAACCCGAATCCTAAATAAAGCTCTTTCAATCTGGCTTTCTCAGAACTCTTTATTATTGAATGTACAGACTTTAGCTCTTTTAGCAATATTTCTCTGTTTTCGGGCTCAACTAAATCTTCCTTTTCGAGCCCAGAATCAGCATTGACATATTTTTCGAACTGGATATTATCATTATGAATAGCAGATACCACACCAGCAAAATATTGTTGATACTTTTCTTGCTTTTCGATCATTCTATCTTTAGCAATATTCTGAAGAGATCTCTGCATGTAAAGAAAAGAACCCAGACTTACTATGAGTCCTAAAAAGGATAAAATGACAATAATTAAAAGAATACTGTTCAAAGATAGGTTGGGACCTGAGGATACCGTTGCATATATTTTTGAGCAAAAATCAATTACAAAGTTGTAAGAGAGTCCAGCACAAAGCACTACACAAATACTCTTATAAAATAAGAGGGGATTTGATTTCAATTGGTTTTGAGCTTTAAGCATCAAAGTTAGAACCTTTGAGTGCTCTGCTCTGTTATTCAGTTTCATCTGGTCAACATCAAGGTTTGGTTACTACCTTGGTTGATGCATGTACAATAAGGACAGATACTGACTTGATCTACCCTATAGACAACGAGATTTTTTTAATTTTTTAACATATTCATGAAAGTCATAATACTAAATGAAAACAAAGCTATAGCGAAACTTATAGAAACGGCTCTTCAAGAAGACGAACACGATACGGTACATTGTGCTAATGCCTTGCTGATGTCAGACCTAATCCGAAAAGAAAAGCCCGACATGGTAATTATGGATTTACTACTGTCCTACCTCACTGGTGTAGAAGTGATTAAGCAAATCAGATCCATCACTGAGACCTATATTAAGATCATAGTGGTGTCCTCTGTCAAACTCGAAGGAGCTGTTGTTGAATGTTTTGAACAAGGAGCTGATGACTATATCGAGATGCCTTTAAGATTAGAAGAGTTGAGGGCTCGAATGAATCGATTAGATAGATATCATATTAAAAATTAACACGGATGAAAAGACTCAGCTGACTTTGATTATTTAATCCTTTTGAAAGAGGGTACAAGTATGCACATCCAGCAGTATGATTTTTAAAAAGTCCCACTTGGCCTTCAATACCAATGAATTGCCTCGAATAATCTAATTCTGCATTAAATCTGTTGAGATCCTCTCGTGATAGTGAACCGTATGATAAGCCAATATAATTGGTTCTTATATCTGCATATCTTCTCAGTTTAAATTGATACGCCCAATCAGAACTCATATTACCTCGCACATAACTTAGAGACCCTCCTAGCATCCAATCTTCAAAATCGTAGTTCAAACTGGGATTGATCAATTTGATCTGATCTGTCCTAAAGTCCATGTAACTCAAAAAAAGAGAACCTCTCAATCTGTTTACAAGCTGCTGATAATAGGCGGCATTAATCCGTAGTCTGGGATATAATAAAGTGTTGCTATATCCTAAATGGAAATACACATACCTTACTCGATCTATTGTCCTATACCAGTCAACAGAAATCTGCTTGCCGTTTACTTCTTCCCTTTTAGCTACACTCACTCTACCAAACAGTGCCGATTGATCAAGTTTTTTACCATAGGACAAAGAATAATATTTAAGGTCTCCAAATCCAAAATGGTCAATGACTAGGCTATTAGTATTAATATGGGATCTTAATTCCTTGGACAGAAGATTTGCTTTTCGATGTTCAGGTTCTAATTCTAATATTTCGTTAAGTACTTCCTTAGTGAGTGTGGCGTCCATCAACTGATTACTGCTGTAAGCATAACGATACATTAATTCAGTATCTTGAGGAAGGACTAACAAAGTATTCTGAAGATGCTCCTGGCTTTCATCAAAACGGCCATCTACCTCTAATACATCAACGAGCAAAAGATGGTATGATCTATTATCCCTGTGATCTTTAACTAATTGAAGTAATATTATTTCAGCATTAATGTGGTCGCGATTCCAAAAATTAAACCGAGCATATTGAAGCGAATCTTCTTCTTGTGCTTGCCCTAAGGACATCAACTGTTCAAGGTAATCAATGGCTTTAGTCAGATTCTTTTCCTTATAGGCGGTCTCCTCAATTAAAGGAATAATAGAATCGCGCATGGACATACCCTGCCCATAGACATGGTGAACAACCAATAAGAATAAGCCAAAAAATATGTATTGTATTTTTCTCATCAATTTAATCCTGACCTGTACGTATACTTTAATGACAAGAATATTACATGATTTACCTATGCCAATTCATTTTTAAATTTTATCTAACCCTTTATTAAACTTTAATTAAATAACAGGATTAGGTAGATTACACGCCAATTGTATAAATATGCAAAAGATTAAGTATTGGATTGCCGCAGCAAGACTCAGAACCCTGCCATTGGCCATTTCCAATATTGTGATGGGCGCGGTACTCAGTGCTTTTTATGGATCCTTTTCATGGATAATTTTAGGGCTAACTTTAATTACTGCGATACTTTTGCAAATACTCTCCAATTTTGCCAATGAATATGGTGACTTTATTCATGGTGCCGACCATACCGAAAGAGAAGGTCCTAATAGAACCGTTCAGTCTGGACAAATCACAGCCAATCAAATGAAGAAGGCCATAAATATCACAGCGGTATTATCAATCTTGAGCGGATGTATTCTCCTATTTTTTGCTGCCATATCACTTTCTATGAAGGTCTTCTTTTTAATCTTAGGATTAGTGGCCGTTTGGGCGGCTATCAATTATACTTCTGGTCCATCACCTTATGGTTACAAAGGTTTTGGAGACTTATCTGTATTTCTATTTTTTGGCTTACTCTCCGTTGTTGGGAGTTACTTTCTTCAATCTAACACTTGGCGATGGTCCATACTATTGCCTGCCATTTCTTGTGGAGTATTCTCGATGGCAGTTCTTAATATCAATAATATTAGAGATATTCAATCAGATCAGGTGGCTGGTAAAACTTCCCTCGCAATTAAACTGGGGCGAAATAATGCAGTAAAATATCACTTAGTGCTGCTCTCGACAGGAATTTTGACAGCAGGTATATATATGTTATATGAATACGACAACCCGATACAATTTTTATTCTTGAGTGTGGCGCCTCTCCTCATTATTAATTATCGAGCCGTAAAAAACAAGACAGCCGCAATGTCTTTAGACCCATATCTTAAGCAGATGGCACTAACCACCCTATTGTTTGTTATTATGTTTTCTATTGGGTTATTAACCTAATCCATTAATTCTAAAAAGATTTTTAGATTAGAGGGTGAATTTGATGAAAATTATCTTAACCCTCGGATTAAGTACACTGATCTCATTGATATCCTTTGGGCAGGAGGGTTGTATGGGTAGTTTAGGCGCCAATCAATTTGAGGATGGAGATTTTGGCTTAGGCAACGCCAACAATATATCATCTGATCCTAATATAGCTCCTGGTTATAACTATGTCACCTCAGGACTTCTTTTAGACGGTGACTATATTTTGACTAATAATATGGGAAACTGGTCTGAGCTTTATCAGACATGGTTGCCATTACGTGATAACAGTCCTAATATCCAAGGATATATGATGGTGGTTAATGCATCATTTGAACCAGGGCTTTTTTATGAAGAAATTATTGAGGGCATATGTGAGAATACCCAATTCGAATTTTCTGCGGATATCATTAATGTGATAAGAAGAAATGTAGTGGACCACATACGACCCAATGTGGCCTTTTTGATAGATGATGAAGTGGTCCTACAAACAGGCGATATCCCTCAAGATGAAAGATGGCATACATATGCATTCAACTTTACAACAGAACCGGGACAAAATTCAGTTAAACTGTCATTAAGAAACAATGCACCTGGAGGAATCGGCAATGACCTCGCCCTTGATAATATAAAATTTAGAGCTTGTGGACCACCGAGCTTCATTGTATCCAATATCACCGACAGTATAGGCTGTTTAGAGGACTTGCCACTACGATTAGAAGCACGGATAGAGGCTACAGAATCACTAGCAGACCCATTTTATCAATGGGAAGAAGCAATCGAAGAAGAATGGGTTGTCATACCTCAAGCCAATCAGTCATCTTATACCATAGCAGATAGCCAAAGCGGAGCATATAGTTATAGATTAAGTTTTGCTGGATCAGAGGCTAACCTCGCCAATGAAAAATGCAGATTTTTCTCTGAGCCTTTTGTTATAAATATACCCCAGAGGACATTTGACCGAACTGATACCATATGTGGCGGAACAGGTATAGATATTTCTGGACTAACAATTACAGAACCAGGAGTATACGTCGAACCATTAATTTCCTCCTTGGGATGTGATAGCATTACCACTTTTTTCATTGATACAATATCTAGGGCCACTATATCGGCACAATTGGATATCACTTCACCTATATGCTTTGGTCAAGCGACAGGTACTATAAACGGCAGTCAAGTACAAAATGGTTATGATCCCTACTTCATCTCTGTAGATGGGGAAGATTATCCGAGTTTAACAGCAGACAGCATAGCGGCTGGAACTAAAAGTGTACAAATAAAGGATAGGTATGGTTGTTTTTTCGAAAGCCAAGTAATACTGAGTGAACCAGAACAGTTCAGACTTTATTTAGGTGATGACCAAGAAATAATACTCGGCGAAGAATTGATTATTGACTTGAATTCTAACCAAGAAATAGTAGACACCCGCATAATTGAAAATATTGATGGACTCTCAGATACTTCAGGGTTACAATTTCTACCCTATTTTGATTCTCGCTTAATATTAGAAGCTACTTCAATCGATGGTTGCCTCGCTATAGATACATTGCTAATCATAGTAGACCAAGATGTAAGGATGTATATACCCAATGCTTTTAGTCCAAATAGTGATGGCAAAAACGATGAATTCAAAATATCAGTTTTGGGTAAGAGTATAGCGCAGATAGATGAATTTAAGATATTCAGTAGATGGGGAGAGACTATAGATAATATCAATGAGATATCTTGGAATGGTAAGGCCCCCAATGGTGAAGAACTTAGCGCAGGCGTTTACTTATATTATCTTAAAACTACTCTTATAAATGGTGCTGTTATAGAAAAAAAAGGTACAATACAACTGATAAAATAGCCTATCATGTTTAAGACTTATTTACAACTTGGATTTGAGCACATATTGGATTTTAATGGCTACGATCATATTCTATTTGTCGTTGTGCTTTGTGCGCTTTACACCATTATGCAATGGAAGGAAGTTCTATTGATGATTACAGCATTCACAGTTGGGCATAGTATCACATTAGCTCTGTCTGCATTAAACATTGTTGTATTTGATGCCGGAGTTATAGAATTTCTTATTCCGTTGACTATTTTTCTTACAGCCATGTACAATCTCTATATAGTCTCGAAAGATCATACTATAGGAAAGATTAATTATTTATTGACACTCTTTTTTGGGCTCATTCATGGATTGGGATTTAGCAATTATTTTAAGGCCTTGCTTGGGCGTGAAGAAAGTATCATTCAACCCTTATTTGCCTTTAACATAGGAGTAGAGCTCGGGCAGATAATTATAGTTTTAATAGTTATGTTCTGCTCATTTGTGTTTGTGAATAAACTCCGTCTATCAAAAAGATACTGGACTGTATCATTATCAATAATAGCGGCATTAGTTTCCTTAAACCTCTTGTTAGAAGCCAAATTTTGGTAAAATAAGAACTTTAGATAAGCGTTATCCCAAGCGAGAGGGTTAAACAAACATATTCGCTGTTTATACTTTTAAATGGCCCAATTAATTAAATAAAAGCTATGAAAAAAATCATCATTTTACTCTCCGCTTGTATGTTTGTTTTATTTAGTTGTAGTGAAGATTGCCAGACAACCTATACCTATGAGACATATCTACCGGTATATAAATCTCCAGAAGAATTAACTCCAGAGATATCATATGAAGCCAGTAGATCTCTGGAGTCACCTGGTAAAATATACTATTATGGCAATTACATTCTCATCAATGAAAAGAATGCTGGTGTGCATATCATTGACAACTCAGACATCCAAAATCCTACCAAAATAGGATTCATTTCTATAGAAGGAAACTTAGATATAGCACTTAAAGGAGATTTTCTGTATGCCGATGATTTTTATAACCTCATGGTTATAGATATAAGTGACATGCAAAATCCTAAGATCACTTGTACTATACCTAACATAAAAGAAGAAGCATACTTCGACGAGGTGAGAAGAGCGTTTATAGTTGACTATGAACACGTCACAGAACAAATAGAAATCGGATGTGACGAAGAAGCCCCTTTCGAGATAGTTGTTGATGGAAATACATTGTTCAATACTGATTTAAGATTTATAGATATAGCGGTAGAAGCACAAGATGTGGCGATACCTGGAGCTCCAAGTGGTGGTGGTGGATCATTGGCGAGAGTAGCATTTATCAATGATAATTTTTATTACGTCAATAATTATGCTATGAAAGTTTTTGATGCATCAGTACTATCAAAGCCTGATTTGCTCAACACTGTATATCTCGATTGGGGAGTTGAGACGATCTTTCCGTATGAAGATAAAATCTTCATAGGTGCTAATGATGGCATGCATATACTTGACAACTCAGACCCCGCAAATCCCGAGTACATTTCAACCTTTAGACATGCCAGAGCCTGTGATCCGGTTGTAGTACAAGATGACATAGCCTATGTCACACTGAGAGATGGATCAGAGTGTCAAAATTTTATCAATCAACTTGATGTAGTAGATGTGCAAAATATTGAAGAACCTCAGCTCATAGCCTCCTTTCCTATGGACAATCCACATGGCCTCTCCGTCAGAGAAGAAACACTTTATCTCTGCGAAGGAAAAGCTGGTTTAAAAGTATTTGATGTAAGTAATCTTGAAGAAATTGATAGAAATCTTCTATCTCACCTAAAAGAGTTAGAAGCATATGATGTTATTTCCCTTACCCCAGAATTACTTTTAATGGTTGGACCAGGTGGATTCTACCAGTTTGACTCTTCTGATCCAAAATCATTGAAACTGTTAAGTTCTATTTTAATAGGAGAATAACACTTCCTTCGTAACTTAATATCATTCCCATGCGTTAATTTGGTGTGGGAATGATATTTATTAAAAATTTAATGTTCGCCTTAGGATTAGCATGTGCGCCTACAGTCCATGATATCCATATCAGTGTCGTAGAATTTGACTTTTATCCAAATCGTATAGAGCTCACGGTTAAAACTTTTCTTGACGATCTGCAACTCGCCGTAGGACTTGTGCCTGGACAGGAGTTACCTAAAGACTATACATCTTCGGACGAACTGATTACCACCTATCTTAAAAAATCCATTCAGGTTAGTATAAATGATGAGGATCAAGAATATATCATTAGTGATATCTCTGCCGCCTCAGATGCAGTATGGATTTCTATAGATATGGAAGTGCCAGCACTTGATTCGCTTAATAAAATAGAAATAGAAAATACTTTTCTAACCGAGCTATATGATGATCAAAAAAATATCATCAAATTCAACCTTAATGATAAAAAGGAAACGGAACTCTTGGACGTCAAAAAAACACACTTTTCGCTTTCATTCTAATCTATCTTATCGATTCCTCTAAGAAATTCATCTGACAAGATGATCGAAAAAATCCATTATTCTTATATTAATACTATTTGAGATCATAATCGCCACATATAATGATTATAATTTTCATTTATACTGCGTTAAAAATACTCGCAATAGCTATGGCTATTACTGTGTTTTTTGCCTTGTCTAAATCAAAAATTACAGACCAATCCAATACGGCATTATAACTCACAAATAGTTTAATAAGTGATTTCAGATCCATTAAACATGACCAAAATGAAGAGTTCTCATTTATTCTTTTGCTTCTTTTTTTTAGCATTCAGTATCCTAAGAGCTGATGATGGCTTCATCATAAAAAATTATGATGTTGAAGTAATCCTATTAGAAAGCGGAGAAATAAAAGTAGAAGAAAATATTAAAGTTGATTTTATAGAAAAACGCAGAGGTATTTTTCGGCTAATCCCTCTAATTTATAACACTAATAACAAGTCCAACCACAAGATTAAAATTGACGAAATCCATGTAAATAAATGGAATTTCAAAATCAGTAATCGTGGAAGAAACAAAGAAATTAGAATCGGACATCCGGACAAATACTTGAGCGGACTCCAAGAATATCAAATAAGCTATAAAGTAAATGGGGCTATAGCTCAGTACGAAGAGAGTGATGAATTTTATTGGAATGTTATTGGCACAGAATGGGATGTTAAAATCGAAAACTCCAGTTTTGAGGTACGGTTTCCTTATGCCTGGAAAGATAAAATCCAGAATATTGTCACATTAGTAGGTTATGAGAAATCAAACTACCAATTGACAGTAGATACCTTAAAACAGAATGTCATTTCATCTACGCAAAATATTCCTTTAGGACCTCATATGGGTCTTACTGTAGCATTTGAAATACCTAAAGGACTATTACCCGATAAAGTTGTTGTTCCTTCTCCTAACGATGATTCCTCTTATCAAGAAGACACCAGCTATGATTGGATGAGTATTATACCCGCTGGATTATT
>JAHDDE010000063.1 GCA_020629515.1 Saprospiraceae bacterium
GCCAAAAGCCAAAGCAAAGCCAAAAGCCAAAGCAACTGACAAACCTGATGATTTAAAGAAAATCGAGGGAATCGGTCCTAAAATTTCTGAGTTATTGACAAATGCTGGTATTCCTACGTTCGAAGATCTTGCCAATTCAGAATTCGAAACATTGAGAGGAATTCTTGACGAAGCAGGAAGTAGGTATAAGATTGCCAATCCAACTACATGGCCGAAGCAAGCCAGATTAGCTGCTGATGGCAAGTGGGATGAATTAAAAGAACTACAAGATAGATTAGACGGAGGAGTTGAGAAGTCTTAATACCTCCCCTTATTAACTTATAAAATAGAAAAGGTGATAATCAAATGATTGTCACCTTTTTTGTTTCTATCCACCCTATATCCTTATCTTCTAATTGCACTTTGTACCACGCACCTATCTGATCGAGGATAGTCACCTTTACTCCTGTACTTACATCGGCGACAACTGCACTTCTCTCATCTGCACCCTCATATAAATATCCATTTTCCGTCATGACAATCGCACTATGTGAGTCAATTCTTTGCGTTAAGCGATAGTGCGAATTAATAAATGACCATAACAAGAGTAAAGACAAACATATTGGTAAAATCTTTGCCAAAAACATACCCTTTATGCCTTTAAATAGGATCAAATAGAATAAAAAAAGTAAAATGAATGTAACAATCAACTGTAAGATTGCCCAAAATAATGAACTCCCCATAAAAGCCACTTTACGGAACTTTTGCAATACTATAAAATCCGGTATGGTCGTAATGGGAGTGGCCACTTGTTCGTCAACTATTTTGATAGCCTTGACAAGTTCTGGCTCTCGGGGACTAAATAGTTTAGCTCTTTCTAAATATAACTTACTCAATCCTATCTCTCCAGCATTGAGATAGCTCAGTCCAAGATTAAAGTGTAATTCATATGACTCCTTTCCTTCAGCATAAATCGATTCAAAGGATTCGATAGCCTTTTGATAATCTTTATTGTTATAAGCCATCACTCCTTGGTTGAATGCATCTACTTGCAAAGAATAGCATAGCATATAGAAAAACATCAGAATTCCTGTTATGACAATCTTTCGAAACATAATACTATTGATATATAACAAAATTACTCAATGCTGGCTTCTCATTCAGCCGCCATTTAAATCCTTCGATTTTAAAAATGGTAAAATCGATTCCGTCTTTATTTTCAAATATTTCTGACTCAGGCTTGTTAAAAAACCGAATATTGTCAATTTCATTTTCTACAAAACTAAACTTCATTTTACTGGAAAGTGTACTATTCACTCCTTTCAACTCCTCTTCTTCATCCCTGATGAAATAAATCAGTTTCGAATTGCCGTCGACATAGGCTTCATCTAACGATTGTCCTCTAAATGAACAATCTATTTTTAATCCACTCACCTGATTAAACTTATCATCTTCATCCTGCTCAATAATAAAAGCATTCTGCTTGAGGTAAGCAGCCCGAATATCACCACCGCTCAATATCATAGAAATCGTGTCAGCACTGAGTTGTGTAGAATCTGACCACAAAATAGGATTATCATACAAAACAAAAATAGAGTCGGCAGAATTGAAAGTAATAGAATCGGCCCTCCCTACTACATCTCCCTTCACAAAGGATACGTTATGATAGGCCGAAAAAAGATCAATACTGTCTTGAGTAAATGATAACAACGTATCTGCTTTGAGAATCAAACTATCATTAGACTCTAATTCATAAATAACATAAGGTTGTCTAAAGAGTCCAAATGCTTTTGATAACCCAGTACTATCTACGCGCAAAACACGATCACACAAAATAGTTGACCTAGCTATGGTATCTCTTATCAAAACGGCTCCTGCAGCAATAATTTCTCCTGTCACTTCTTTAAAAATCTCTTCCGCTTCAATGAATGTCTCGTCTTGATAAACCTTAGATCTTCCTTTTGTCGTATAGGTGCCCGTAGCCTGATCGTAGCTAATAACATCTGATGAAATATCTTGAGCATCATCAACGTAACTCGCATTGCCAAGTAGGTCTAACATTTTGGAATTCGAATTATAGAGTATGCTATCTCCACGAGCGATTGCCCCAGTATTTTCATATATGACTGGGTCAATATACATCCTATATTGTGTTGTGGCTCCTTCGTATACCAAAATACCCGCAGAAATATCACGATCGATCATGCTCACTTGTACATTTTGACTTAATATACCTTTATCAATCTTAGTATCATAAACTCCACTCTCTGCGTATATAGTGGTACTATCTTGATAAATATTAGTCGGACTCTCAAAGGTTAATCTGGAAGAGCTATAGTTATATTGAAGGCTATCTGATAATAAAATTTTTGTGGTATCCTGATATCTCACATTATATCTAAAGTGCGCGACCTGCCTATTCACATCATAGGAACCCTCTTTACTATCTAATGTGGATAATTCATCTATGAGCTTGGCTCCCTCATGGAAAGTGGCTCTCTTATCATTTACATTATAAATTAGCTTAGAGGTATTTAACAGTTTACCTTTACTCTCCAATATCACTTCCCCCGTTAGCACTGCTATTTTCAACAAACCATTATATACCAGTGTGTCCGCATAAATAAAAATTGAATCATTTTGGACTATAGCGATATTTCCTGTAGCGTAAGCATCTATCTGGTCTTTCACTACGGCAAAATCACAAGACATAAAAACGCTGTCCTGTATCAAAGTAACGTTATCGTACAAAGTGTCAATCTCTCTATCCGTGAGCTCATCCACAGTATGAAAAAGGTTTTCTGCGTACATTATCAGAGAACTAGAGGAATCTAGTGTTGAAGAGGCAACCACGGATGTATCCAATCCTTGCCCCAATAGTTTGGCATGGCAAATCAGTAATGTCGCAATAAGTAGTAATCTCAACTTAATCATTTAATTTTCTAATCAACATCTCCGCTAATTCTTGCCCTATCGAACTACCAATTGCTACTCCCATTCCCCCTAATCGTACTCCAATTAATACTCGATCGCTCAAATATTTTACTATTGGAGTTCTATCTATTCCTCCACTGAGCACTCCAGACCAACAGGCATCGATTCTATAGTCTACTCCCGGTAAAATCCTTTCTGAAAGAAAACGTTTCAAATAATCAATATTATCCCTATTCAACCCAAAATGTTCTTGATTATCTTCTTCACTGAAATAGTTACGGGCGCCACCTATCAATATCCTATCACCAATCGCTCGAAAATAAATATAGCCAGAGTCAAAATGATATCCATGATTCAAAGGGTGCTTATCTATCGGACTTGTCACCAATATCTGATTTCTACATGGTGTCAAATTTAAATTCTCCACCAAAGAATTGCTAAAAGCATTACTACAAAGAACTAAATGCTTACAACGAAAACTGTCCTCAAAATTGGAAAGATTTAGAACGATATATTCATTAACTTCTTCATAATTCGCAACATTACAACTATTCAATATTTTAGCGCCGAGACTTATCGCTTTATTATATAATCTTGCATACATCTTCCCAGTATCCAACAAGCCCTCAGCACAGTTCTCTATACTAGAAAAATGAAACTTCATGCTATTCTGATTAGACTTCTTAAAAGTTGCCTTTGTATAGGTATAATCCTCTAAAGCTTCATTCCAAAATGGTATTCGAGCAGCATTAGCCTCAAAAGATAATTTATCTTCAAACACTTCGCATCCGGACTTGTGTTCATAGCCAATTTCATGTTCACCAAGCTGATCCAATAAGACTCGCAAACCATTTATCCTTCGTCTTACGGTATTTATTGTATGATCAAAACCATAATTTTTAAGATCACTTTCTAACTCAGATATAGATCCAATACAAGCGAATCCCGCATTTCGACTACTTGCTCCAGCACCGATTGGAAGTTTTTCTAAAATTAAAACTTTCAGAGTATCATCATGAGTAAGTAGTTGAATGGCTGTACTCAATCCAGAAATACCTGCCCCTACAACTATTACATCATATTGTAACTGTAATAAAGACTGTTGCTCCCAAAAGCTTATATTATGCTTGTACACTGCCATAAGGCAAAATAACAGATTGAATTTTACAAATAGAACTGTAAACCTATAACTTTGCAGCAAAAAAATGATACAAAGAATTCAAAGTGTATTCTTGCTTATAGCAGCAGGCTTTTTTGGTGGCGAGTTCTTTACCTCTTTTGCATCAGTTACTCAATCAATAACGGGTATCTTTAGTGATGGGTTATATAATGTTTACGACAATCCCTTCTTATTGGCATTAGCTGGATTAGGACTAGTACTTTCATTGATTACTATCTTCCTATTTAAGAATAGAGCATTACAGACTAAGTTATGCTACTTTATTGGCACATTATCTATTTTACTTCCACTTGTTGGTGTTCTTATATACAGCAATCAAATGGAGGCATTAGGTGATATTGACCCTGATGACCAGTTAGGTCTTTATTTACCTATTGGTTCTCTTATATTCTCTATTATGGCAGCCAGTTATATCAAGAAAGATCAAAAACTCGTTAAATCTATGGATAGATTACGGTAGAACGAAAAAAAGGCGATTAATTCAAGTAGAATCAATCGCCTTTCTAATTTCATTGTATAAATATCTTTATTCAGCTCTTTTTTTCGCCGAATAGTTTACTTTGTACTGACCTGCTTTTCTCAGCGCAGTTTTCACATCTCCAACTATACCCATGGTAGTATTCTGGTCTACTTTTAGTGAAGAAGTAATTAAACCTCTTTGCCTTTCATCTACCTTTTGTCTATGGTTCTCCAAAAACAACGGAATATCATCTTCGTCAGCGAATTTATCTCCTAATTGAAGCGTAGGCTTCGTTCCTCTTTCCTTTTGATATTCTGCCGTTGGCTTACCAATAAATAGATAATTTACCAAAGACTTCTTCTCCAACTTTGTTAGCTCTGTAGCACTCGGAGTGATCACAGATACTTTCAAACTTGAATCTCTCATCACCGTCACCATCATAAAGAAGAATAGTAACATGAAGATGATATCAGGCAAAGATGCCGTTGAAATAGCTGGTGAGGATTTACCTCTCTTTTTTTCAAATTTTGACATATCTATGTTTTTTACTCCTCTCCAAATGCTGTTGGTTCAGCTTCAGAAAGTTTTTTAGGAATTACTTCTCTAACAGCTAACCGCTGTTCTTTAGTTAAAAATTCGTAGTCTTTACCATACTTAGCGTTCGCATACTCGTCCCAAAGCTCGTTATATGCAGCCATCACCTCATTATACACTTCCAAATATGTTGCATACTTAGTACCTCTATCATTCTTAAACGAAACGATTGCATCCTCAGAACTCTCAGCTAAATCTGAACGCTTTGTAGGATTCATGATAAATTCCTTTATTCCCTCCTTGAGATCTTCTACCCTTTTGGGCTCACCTCTTACTAATAAATCATTATTAGCATTTACCAGAATAGAATAAACATTTCGTTCTTTGAATTTCAGTACATCAGCAGGCTCATCAGACCATGGCGGGAGTCTTACCAAAACCCCTTTATCTTCAGCTATTGTTGTAGTAACCAAGAAGAATATCAAGAGCAAAAAAGCAATATCTGCCATTGATCCTGCATTCACCTCATTACTTAACCTATCTTTTGAGCTTTTCTTTGCCATTACTTAAATATGTTATAGATTTCTAATAGTATCATGGCTGCAAAGGCCAATCCCGCCAAAATTGCAGTGGTCATAATTCCTCCTGAGATCATCTTACTAATATTCTCAGTCACTGCATACTTTGGATTCATAATTGTTTTACCAATTGCTGAAGTAAGGTCACTGTCCGCAGAAGAATAAAACAAAAAGAACATCGCCACAATAACTGCTACTCCTATTATTCCTTTTAAAGAATTTTTGGGAGATGATAACATTTGAATTAATCCAAAGACTACGGCAGCTAATGCAGCAACAGCTACTAATGCAATAGTCAATGTCAATCCAAGGTTGAAGAAATCAAAACTCTGGTCTGGATTGTTTTTAAGTATATCATTGAGATCATCTGACATACTATATCCAGCCCCTCCAATTCCACTGATCACGGTCGCCAAGTATATCACTACCACTCCCACTCCGAGGAGAATAGCAAATAACTGCCCCTTTTTAGCTAATAAATCATACATAGCTTATTAAATTTTAAAGGTTATTAAAATATAAGGGCAATTACTTGAATACCTTATTCTTAGCCATAACGTCAACAAGTGCAATAGAAGCATCTTCCATTTTGTTGACAATACCATCTATTTTAGATACGATGTAATTGTAAAATATTTGAAGAATAATAGCCACAATAAGACCGAATACTGTAGTCAATAGGGCAACTTTAATACCTCCTGCTACCACTGATGGAGAAAGGTCCCCTACTGCCTCGATCATATCAAAAGCCTGAATCATACCTATTACGGTACCCATAAATCCTAACATCGGAGCAATTGCAATGAAAAGGGATATCCATACTAACCCTTTCTCTAAAAGTCCCATCTGAACAGATCCATAAGAAACTATTGCTTTTTCAACAGCCTCAGGTCCGTCTCCTGCATTTCTTAATCCTTCATACAATACACTTGCTGTTGGGCCAGGAGTAGATTTCGCCACTTCCATAGCTCCAGAAATATCTCCTGATGCAAGGTTTTCGTCTATTCGGTTTAGAAGCTTGTCAGTGTTAGTAGTTGCAATATTAAGTGTGATAATTCTCTCAATACAGAACGCAAGTCCCAATATCAAACAAACCAATACGAGACTCATAAACTTCCAGTCCCCTTCAATAAATTTCTCTTTTAGTACTTGAAAACCAGTCTTGGTTACCGCTTCATCTTGAGCGAGTAGATCGAAGGCTCCAAAGTATGAAACCATAACAAATACTAACGCCAGAGCAATTACTTTTCGCATGTCCTTTAATTTATACAATTTAACAGTTAATAAAATTTCGTCTTTACGAGCTAAAAATAGAAAGTTTTATCAAAGTAGGATATATGAACAAACTATTTTTTAATACTCTTTGAGCGCCCAATATTATAAAACTGTAATCACATATCTGCTAAATCTTTGATCTTAATTTCTATTAATTAAGATGCGATATTGCTCGATTTTGGTTAGTGGAAGTATGAGAAAAGTTTAGATCATTTATTATCAATAACTTATAGGTAACAATCTATTATAATATGTTATTTGTTATCGATGAGAACCATTCTTGAATAATGATGCTGACCATTGGTGCGTATGTAGTACAAATAAATTCCTGGACCAGGTAGTAAGTCTCTGTTCAATGTAAAAGTGTTGTCTCCAGGACTTAAAATAACTGAGCGTTCCAAAATTTGCTTACCGTGCATATCAGTCACCCCTAAAGCGGCCTTCATGTCAATAGTGCTAAAGGAGTGGATGAGTACATCTGTCTCAAATCGAAAAGGATTTGGGTTGTTCTGCCTTAACTCTATTTCATTTCGTACCACATTTAAGTCTATGTCGACTTGTTGGAGTCCTCTATTGTATAGTTTGATTTCTACATTCTGTGATAAGTCGTAATTCAATTCATCAACCAGCTTTAGCCTGATACTGAGAACTGGACTTGACATTTTATCAGAATCGACAAATCCTATCAGATGTACCAAGCCATCTTCCTCTTTCTTAATTATTGACTCGCCTTCCCAACTTACTTCCAAGATATCGTCATTATAACTCATCTCTATACCCAATAAATCATCCTTTTTAAATTGATCTATATTTAGGTCTATCCACTGGCCAAGTAATAGCTCTTCATAATTTATGTCGAGTTCATAACTTTTACTTCTGCTCGATACTTTTTTATAATTCGCATTGAAGAGATCACCAATTTTAATTCCGACAAAATTTTCAACTGCATCAGTATTGTTCAATTGAACTTCGAAGTTCTCGTCTAAATATTGTAAGTCGTCCGAAGTATTAATCTTTTCTCGGGATGACACAAATCTCCAACTTTTATTATGTCCAAATGATTCATCTATGCCAATGATTAATCTCGTAAGTTCTCGTAAGTCCTGTGGATCAATTTGATTGTCCATGTTAACATCTGCAGCTACTAAAGATAAAGATCCGTCTAAAGTAGAATTGTCTAACAGATATTTTTGCAAGACAAAAACATCTAGAGCAGAAATTTCATCTACAGGATTATCATTTAAATTAAGGTTTAATAGTGCAGTGGCACCAAATGCTCCATTAATACTAAATGATCCATCTGTATCTGTAAAGACCATTTGGCCTCCCGGCATATCAGTAGTTACCTCAACATTGCTTATAGGAAGTCCTTGTTGATCGACTACTACCCCTTCTATATTTCTTTCTCTCGCTGAACTGTCTACTAAAACTTTGATAATTTGCTCAAACTCTCGAATGATAATTTTACCATCTGATGATGTATTACACCAATCAATTGCCTCCCAATTTCTCAAAATTTTGAAACACACCCTTTCAGCCTCTGCAGAGTCGGAGGGTTCAAATTTTTGATCTTCAAAAGATAGACCAAGTAAGGAACAACTTTCGTTTTTTGTTTTTGGTGCCCCTGCAATAGAGTCTATGTTCGCATCACAACCGATAATCGTGATAGCGCTTTCTGGCCATATTATAGAGCTATCAATTTGCTGTTCTGTGCTTACAATATTGATCGTTTGATCGCACGATGATATGTACTCTCCTTGATTGTTGTTTATTACTATTCGACGTACATATTCTCCAGTTCCGCATTCTGATCGATTGTCTATAATGGTCTCAACAAATTGAAAGTTTTCGGAACAGGAACCTTTTATGTATCCATCTAATAATTCTTCACTATGTGCTATGATCGCCTCGTTAGGAATAGAAAAAGGCTCTCTATACCCTTCTGAAGAAACGATACTGCCAAAGCTCAATTCTCTACTCAGTGAATCATCTAATAGGTGCGCAAAATCACAAGTTATCGTAAGCTGAGGTAAACAAATAATCTCAGGATTGATCTTTTGTTCAACCCTTACTAAAGCCATACACTCATTAGTGTTGCCTTCTTGATCTGTTACCCTAAAAACTACTTGGACTTCTCTACCTATTTCTTCGCAGCAAAAAGAAACTTTATCACTGAATTCTGTCTCACTATCTGTACAAACAGATTCCATTTTACGGACCTCATAAGTCAAGCTATCAGAGCAATCGTCAAAGCTTCCCTCATTAAAATATTCTGCACTTAACCAGCCTGCTCCATCTGAAAGTGAAATGGATGTTTTATCCAAACATATGGCTACAGGAGAACTTCTATCTTCTACAAATACATCAATGGTATCTCGACCTACATTGCCACACTTATCTTCTAATAGAAAAATTATTTTATTTACTCCATAATTGACTTCTACTTGATCCCCCGCATGAACCTTTTCTTCATCATTTATCTTCAGCTTTATTTCGCTCTCACTACTACAATTATCCGAAATACTAAATGGAGGAAGTGTAAAATGGGTATTACAAGAATTGGCATCGGTTTTCAATGTATAATTCTTAGCTTCAATGGTCAACTTAGGCGCTATAGTATCACTAAAACTTATGAACTGGACAAAGGAAATCGAATTATTTGATGTAGCACAATTAGGCTCATTAATAGTCCATCTCCTCAATATCTTTAAGTTGCAATCTATATTTAAGAGGATTTGATCCTCGTAGTAAGTATAAATTTCACAATTTGAATTGGACGTTTTTGAGGATATTTCCTCTCCTTTATAGAGAGGCCCTGGAAGTGTCAGAAGCTCTGATTGATAATCAGATATGTACTCACATGAAATGGTCGTATCTCTTGGTCCAATTAAATGCCCTTGGGATTGAGCTTCATTGATATCTAATCTTTTAATAAGAATCTCTTGTATGCAAGGTGTTGATCTATTGCCAGCTATATCAATAGCTATATATTGTTTTGTTATAACCTTTGTTATTGAGTCATTATCACATGTCGAGTTTTCAGATAATACAGATTCTTCCCAAGTGACTTCTCTACACTCATTAGTAAGAATCGGGTAAATATTGGCCTCTTCATCTAAACAAGATAAGATCACGTCTTGGCACTCCAGAATTGGTACAAGCTTATCTTCAATTTTCACTTTTGCTGAACAACAATAATTATCTCTCGTGTAGCATAGTTCATAATCAATTGTCGTACCGATATAATTTTTAAAATCTTCTGCTGGAATCCTAATTCCCTCTTGATTATAAAGATTGACAGAATAGAGATTGGTACATGCCAAATTGTTGTATTGAAATACCGCATCAACTAAGAGGTCATAATTACACGAATGATCTACGCTATAATTTATATCCAAGCAAACGAAGTCTTCTACTGACTCTTCCGTCACATTAATGGAAAATGAACAAACAGAAGAATTGCCAGAATTGTCTTTAGCCTCATAACTCACTACATAATTCCCATAAGTCAATAAATCACCCGGCTTGGGCCCCTCAATTTGTTTAACCGATACCCCTGCACAATTATCCACAACAGCAGGTAGCGACCAATCTGCTGTAACACCACAAGAAGATAATGGAGAAAGCACATAATTCAGTTCGGCAACACACTCTAACTCTGGTGCTATCACTTGATCAGAGGCAACCGAAAGTGTGTCATTATTGATGTTTCCACAACCATCCTCCGCCTCATATATAATGTAAGCTTTAGATTCTGTGATTTCAATTTCCTTTGATACTAATCCCATATAATTAAAGGAATCATCATATAGCTTAGCTATTACCTCGACAGGATCACCACAATTATCTAATGCCTCTAAAACAGGAATTTTCCCAACATACTTACAGTTAGAAAGTGCTTGAATCTTTATCTCGCCAGCCTTGCTTGTAAACTGTGGTGGAGATAAGTTGGCTAAAACTTCAAATTTTTGAACAAATTCTGATGCATTTCCACATTCATCTGTTACTCTCCATCTATATGTTGTAGAAAATCCATTGCACAGATCAACTTCATAATCATCCACGGATGTGATGACCTCTACTGGTTCACTTTGATTGTAAGAAATCGCGCCAATTTCTGGAAGGTCATACTGGCAGTCCAATATTTTTTGAACAGTAGTGTCTAGTTGAAGAGTCGGAGATATCGTATCACTTTCTAATGATAATTTGACCGAACACTCATCTAAAAGTATTCGATTATTTCCAGATTGGTCATATAAATATAAATTAACAGTAGTGTCTCTTTCGATTAAGCTTCTGGGTGGAGGCACTTGTTCGACCACATAATTAGTATATAAAATCTCACACTCATCCAATATGGTAATCTGATCTCTATAATCGTCTATATAATGCAAACAACCATCTTTGGGCTTTAGTTGGACTTTATCTGGACACTCGATATAAATCTCGCACTCATTGCTTTCGCATAATCCACTTGGTGTAGTATCTGCATTAATTATAATATCACTCTGATCATCTTTACAAATAACAACCTGAATACTTGAGCCAGGAGTTGCATCGGCTACGTCGATAAAATATCTATTGGGTAGATCTTCATAAATAGAGATATATTCTTGGCATGTTAGACTACTATATAACTTTATATCATTGCCATAAGGATTGAATGCATTAAGTAAAACGCCAAAACAAGAATAATCATTGAGATCATCATCTGTTAATTCGATATTGACCAATTGACAATACCCGCTGTATGCAGACGTCTCGTCACAAAAACAATCTTGTTTCCCTGGACCTATATTGGTATTAGTGGCATTTAGTTTGAGAGTAGTTGGGTTTAGGCACTGGAAGGGTATTTGACTCAAACCGCATTGAGTCATCATTAAGAACACAGTAATTGTTGTCAGGAAAATCCTGTCAAGGGCGTTCATCAATAATGTGAAAATCTTGTTATTAAATGCAGGCTATTAGCCTTCTTCAGGTAGGGAGAGCCTAATACGACTCTTGTTTAACACCACAAATATAACAAATAATTATATAACAATAATTATTATATGTTAAAGATTGATAATGAGTTTATATCATATATAGAATAATTGATATATTGATTGCATATTTGTCATACAACATTAATTATGTCGCCATACTAACCATTGGATAAGAAAATGTATTTAACAATTACAATTTTCATAATTTTTCAATTTTGTCTATCCATTATGTGTCGTATTAAATTGATTAGAAAAGTTTGAGACAATTAATTTATATAATCTTTCTTTTCATCTATGTTCCCATCGGGGTGGCCCAACAAGCTATGACAGAATCTATTAACACCATTTGTCATACTGATCTTCAAGCAACTATTCCAAAGTCAATATATTCTTCGCACAGAATAAAGTCGACCGCTGTATTGGTGCTAAATTTATATATAAGTGTAGATCATTACACTTATCTTCAATTCAATAAAAATGAAAATAGCTTGATTGAATGGGTAAATAAAACTATTGAACCTGTTCAAGAGATTTATTTGATGCATGATATTGATATACAAGTGTCAAACATAGATATAACCAAACAGAACGATGGACTATTAAGTAATTATAGCCTGAACGACCATTTGATAAATATTAAAAATCAACATCAAGAAGATATATCCGCAGACATTTTTCAATTAATCACACTTAAGAATCTGGGAGGAGGCAAAGCCTTTTTCGAAGGCTTATGTAACCCACTAAATAAACCCGTCTCTGTGGCTTCTCATCTGAATATGAATCCAGTACAAACTTTAGAATATTCATGGAGTACATATATTATTGCACATGAAATCGGACACATGTTAGGGTCACCTCATACACACGATTGTGTTTGGGGTTTATCACAAAATGAAGCTATTGACAACTGCCAAGCAAATTATGACAACTGCTCTGTAATAGAGGATAGTAGTACTTCTGGTTCCATAATGAGTTACTGCTATTTAGACGATCGAGGAATAAACTTCTCTAATGGATTAGGATTCTATCCAAGCCAGCTGATAAGGTATAATATTTCTCAAGCTCAATGCTTGATATCGGAACGTCCACAGTGCATCCTACTCCAACCTTGTGATGATAATAATGATTGTACAACAAATGATGTAATGGATGAACTATGCAGATGTAAAGGGACAATGTTAGATCTCAACAATAATGAGATTTGTGATTACTACGATGAATGTGTTGATGCACATTATGTAGATAAAGCCCCGACCTCTGATACATCCTATATGTCGAGGATAATGCTACATAGCAATACACAAATCGATAAAAATATAGATGTAAAATTTAGTGCTGGCAACGAAATTATATTATCAGAAAACTTCTCAATCTCAATAGGATCAACATTTGAGGCTAGCATTTCTGAGTGTGGCAATGATCATTGACTAAGAAATAGTGGTTGCTTTTAGTTGATTAAGCTTTAAAGCAATGATTCCGCTAATTATTAATAACAATATGAATATTGCCATTCCCCATTGACTCAAAGTTGGGATGGATCGCACTGGCACAACCGTGTAGCACACATTTGCTTGCCCACCAGCCAAAGCTCCAGGAGCTCCACAGAAAATATTGTAAGTACCCAATTCTTCAAAAGTCCATGAAAAGGAATTTGCTGCAAAGGAAGAATCTATTACCGGACTAATATCCAAATTAGAAAAATTAATGTTGTTATCGCAGATTGGATTAGGGCCAGAAACATTTCTGGTAAAATTCAATGTAGAACCAACCTCTATTGTAGTACAAGTCGGTGATGGTCCTGCTCCTATCGGGAATAAATTGATCTGAGCAGTTAAAGTATTGATGCAAAAAATAAGAAATACAGTCGCTGATAAATTTCTCAAAAACCTCATAATTTTCTAAATGTATTACAATAACACATCTAAAACTATGCCGTTTGATACCGGATTTTACATATTGTATAATTCAATATATTTAACTAATTGAATTTCAAAAATATATGACAATTCAAAATATGTTAAATGATCACCACTTTATGATTAAGGTGGCTAAATATCCCATCAAAACCCCCGAAAGAGCACCACAAGGAATATCTGCTTGAGTCAGTTCATACTGAAAAAATGTAAGGGCCACAAAAAGAATAACCAACAAACAAATCCAAACAATCATTGTACTTTTTATCAACAATGAAGTGTATAAAGGAAAATGCATTCCAAACAGCTCGAAACCCTTTTCTCCATCTTTAGACATCTCTATTATATTGAGTTCTATTAAATATTCAAATATTCATAAATTTACGCGGTTTAAGACGATCATCAAAATGGGTAAAAAGAAAAAGGTAAAAGAAAGTTCAATTAAAAATGAAATTTCTCAACGTCTTCCTATCATCAAATTCATTGGAGGCTTCATAGTTTTTACTACTTTACTTTTTTTAGTCACTGATGCCGACTGGTTTTTGAATATAAGATCTTTCTTTATTGGTATTTATACCTCAATTTCCAGTGTTATATTAAATATTTTTGGCTTTGGAACTGATGCTAATGGTTCGATTCTGAGTAATACTGATTTCTCCGTTAATGTTAAGGAAGGATGCGATGCCTTAGTCCCAATGATTATATTTATAGCTGCGACTTTAGTTTTTCCCGTATCATGGAGCCATAAATGGAAAGGACTACTGATAGGTATCCCATTATTATTTGCACTCAACCTGATAAGAATTATTTCTTTATATCTTATTGGTATTTATATACCGAGTATTTTCGACTTCATGCATGTCGAGTTTTGGCAGGTACTCTTTATATTATGCACTGTTCTGATTTTTGTCAGATGGCTTAAAACATCTCAAGTTTCAGTATAAATGTTGAAAAGTAATTTATTTCGATTTATCCTTATTTTCTTTTGTTCCTACTTTATCCTTTTAGGGCTTCATGAAATTAAATTAGTTAGAAAAGTTCATACTGGATTATTCACCAGTTTGGAACAGGTAGTTTTTAATGTTTTTCATCCTACTATAAAAACAGATTTTGAGTTTTATCAAAAATCAGCAGGCTTAGATTATCGTCCTGACAAATTTGATTTTTCTATAAAGATTTTTAATCGAGAGGCATTGAGCAAAAATCGCCGAGCAAAGCCAATGAACATTTTAAATGCCAGTTTAGATAATATTGCTATCGGTCCATTTATTTTGCTTCTATCACTTATCATTGCTACACCTACCCATTGGAAAAGAAAATTGCTTTCTTTCATCATAGGTCTAATTCTAATTTATATTTTAACTGCACTTAAATATTCTAAACTATTCGCAGAAAATATCGAGTCTCTTGCACCAAGAGGCCTCTGGGGAGGTTTAACCAACTTGTATGGAAATTCACTTAAAAGCCACGAATTCATTTTGATTAATGTTTTATTATTCTGGGCATTACTTTCAATTAGAAAAAAAGAATTGAACTGGTTTTTAAACTGATTATTTAGTAAAAAAAAGGATAACTCTTTTCAGAATTATCCTTATACTTTTTGATATATGGCGGTTTAATTAACGTGAAACTATAAAACAGCGCCATTTTACTCTCCTTTGATAATCATTGCAGTACATAGCTTCGTTAATCAATTGATTTTTAATAAGTTATGAAATTTCTTAAATATTATTCACGTTAATTATTAATCATTACAACCATCGGTTTTCACTTCAAGTACTCCATTTCCTTTCACTTCGAACCCACTCTTCATTGTAGATCCTTCTTTAGCATTATAGATAATAGTAGAACCTGCATTAATCGTGTTCTCCGCATCTATAGTCTTATTAGTCTTATACTCTATCATTTGACCAGTTGCAGAATCATCTGTAGGGGAAACCATACTCATGGCCTTCTCACAATCATCTGATGTCAAAGGTGCAACGGGACATGTAGATAGCATATCATTAATCCTATATCCTACTACATTAGATTCTCCCCATGCACAACATCCAAAATTTCTTGCACATCTAACGAAATATGTATTTTCGCTCAATGTTCCAGGTTCATATGTAGCATCTGTAGCGCCATCTATTATCTCCCATGTAGAACCTGAACCCGATGGTCCCATATTCAATGATGTTGGAACGTAAGGATTACCATCAACCTTTTCTGCGGTTGATATCAACCACATGTATTCGACATAGCCACATTCTCCGCCTACATTACTATTCACTCCTATACTCGGCAGATAACTACATCCTAAACTCACATCTGGCATCTCATATATAACACTACCTTCAATTTCAATCATGCCATAATCGGTCAGTTGATTACACTCATCTATTTCATAGATTATTTCTTGCTCACAACTATCCAATATCTCCATAGTAACTGCATTACTAAAAACATAAGTTCTAATAACCGTCCTCTCATCAAAATGTGTGCTTGCACTTGAACAATCCTCTGGTACTACTTCATCATAGTAACTCATGCTTATTGTTGCAGAGTTACCGCATGTATCTATATCTGCATCTGTTGCGGCCATCAATTCCCTCACACTGATAAATGCAGGCGCTAAATCACATGATCCACTGTCAAAATCAAATCGTGTATCCCAATTAGTTGGACATGAGGCAACACTCGGCTCACAGAGCATCAATACTACTGGATCATTAGTCGGATCTCCATCTGTACCTCCATCAGCACCTCTCGTTTCATTAGGATCGCCTGTATCTGAAACATCCGACACTATTGTTGGTAATGATCCAGAACCACTCGAAGAAACACCTGAAGCCGTTGCAGAATTCTCAACATATCCCCTTAACACATCATCAAGGGTGATGAGATAAGATGCAGTGAATGATGTGCTATCAGTTTCTGTAGGAGATAAACTAATTGGTCCTCCTGAAACTGCTACTAATGTATCAGCAATAGTGATCCCTGTTAAATCAACATTACCTGAATTAGTAACATCAAATCTATATACAACTGTATCACCTACTCCTTCTATCCCATCTCCATTATCCCTAATCTCTCCTATATACTTTAATAAAGTAATAGAAGGCAGTTGCGGGATAAATGTAAACGTACTATCTGATGGTCCGCTTGATTGATTCGGATCGCCTGGGTTACTCGT
>JAHDDE010000064.1:0-7307 GCA_020629515.1 Saprospiraceae bacterium
GATATTATATATTTTTGCGGTCCCTCACGAATAGTGAGCCATAGTAGCCGAAGTGGCGGAATTGGTAGACGCGCTGGATTCAAAATCCAGTTCTTTCGGGAGTGCGGGTTCGATTCCCGCCTTCGGTACAAAAAAAGAGCAGCTCATTGAGCTGCTCTTTTTTATGTCCTATTTTGCAGGCTCCACATGGGCCCAATTCTCTCCTCGTTCTATACGTTTAAGTTGAGTGGTGGATACTCCAAATCTTTTGGCGATCATCTTTCTTCGTGTTTTACCATTTAGGAGTTGTTTTTTTATGATCGCTACTTGCGCCGCTGTGAGTTTGTAATATCCTCCTTTAGTTGATTTTTTGAAGCCAAATTTCTTTGCTCGCTCTTTGATATATAGTTTCCAGTCTATCTCATTTACCCATATGATATTACTATGATGGTTATTTTTTCGATTGAGGTCCTTGTGTATGACATATATATGTTCGTCACTTGGGGGTGTGACAAAGTGCTTGGCCACTTCTTTATGCACATATAAGGCTTGGTTGAGATTGCCCACTACTTTGATACTTGCTCTGAAAAATCCTCGGTGATCGGGATGGGTTTTCATAAGTCGTTCTTCCTTAGTTGTTTTGTCTATGGACTTTGCACGACCAAAATTTGAGATATAATAATTCTTAGCTTTTGTCTCTCTTTTAAAGGTTACTTTCTCCCATTTTTCACCAGCGAGTGCATCAATTTTCATGCAGTTAGATAGCTCTGATATGTCAATAATTAGTCGACTGATTATTGAAAATTTTCAACTTTTCCTTCAGTCTTATCACATATTTTGACTTAAGATATTCTATTTTGATACTTTCTAATATCGATTTTAGGGAATTATTAACATCGTACTCTTTTTTAAGTCCGCTTATTTCATCATCTATAGAGACTGCGAATGCGTCCACTTCTTTAGTTGCTTCTGCTAATAGGGATTTATTGAGATCAAATTCTAATTCCATCAACTTTTCATTGATATCCATCATTTCCATCAAAAAATCTTGAGGAACCGCATCTTCTTTCTCTTGTCCTAAGAGACCATTGAGTGTGAGTATATATTCTGTACGTTTAGTGGGATCCTTAAGGGTATTATAGGCCGTATTGTTCAAAGTTGATAATTCTAAAATTCTGTCCTGTTCTACAGTATCTGATAGAGTGTGAAAATCTGGATGATATTTTCTACTCAACTCTAAGAACTTCTTTTTTAAAATCTGTAGATCTATATTAAAGTGTTCTGGGAGTCCGTATAGCTCGAAGTAATTCAATAAGTTTATTTTTATAAAGCTTACAATTAGAATAGCCTGGATAAATCTATCCAAAATATAGCTGCCATCATGGTCATCAACAATGCAAAACCTACCAAAGTTGCATATTCTACTACCTGATCGCTCGCTTTGCGTCCTGTGATAATCTCCCAAAGTAAGAAGATCACATGACCACCATCTAATCCTGGGATGGGAAGCAGATTCATAAAAGCGAGAATGATAGAAAGTGATGCCGTCAGGTTCCAAAATTGAAGCCAATCCCATGTATTACCAAACATTCCTGCTATAGCAATTGGGCCACCAACAGATTCTTTCACATCCATTTTGCCTCTAAACATTTGTCCAAATGCTTTGAGTTGGCTATTGAGAAAATCAAAGCTTCTATTCCATCCAGCGACTAAAGACTCGCCTACACCATATGTATTTCGTTCAGAGTCAAAATATTTATTCCAGCTATATGGATTAAATCCTAATTTGCCATTTTCATTAAATTGTGTAGCAATAGATAGCGTATCACCACCTCTCAGAACCGAGAGTATAACACTTTGATTTTTGAGATTCTCAGCTATATCAACAAACTGGTCATAAAAGAAAGTATTGAATCCGTTGACTGCAAGGATTTGATCTTCTAGCTGTATTCCAGAATTACTCGCCGGCATATCGGGAGCCAATTTGGCGATAATAATAGGCATACGAGGTACATATATATCTTTGTCTTTATTCTCATAACTACTGAGTGCTTTGGCAGATTCGTCATTGATGATGAGACGTTGTTCTCGACCATTGCGCAAAACGGTCAAGGTGCGAGCCTCATTGATCACTATGTCTTTCACAATTTGGTTGGGAAATAATTTTTCGACTTTTTCTCCCCCTACAGAGATAAGTTTGTCACCATCTTTCAAACCAAGAACTTCTCCGAGTTCTTCCACGGCGATGCCGTAAGTGGCATTTTCATTAGGTAGGTATGCATCTCCCCATGAAAAGAAAATAGCTGAAAATATTAATATACCTAGGATAAAGTTAACGGTGACGCCTCCCAGCATTATAATCAGTCTTTGCCAAGCGGGCTTGGATCTGAACTCCCACGGCTGAGGAGGTCCGGCCATCTGCTCCTTATCAAAGCTTTCATCGATCATACCTGATATCTTAACATAACCACCGAAGGGTAACCATCCTACTCCATACTCAGTATCTCCTTTTTGAATTTTAAAAAGAGAAAAACCTGGATCAAAGAATAAGTAAAATTTTTCAACCTTGGTTTTGAACCATTTAGCTGGAAAAAAATGGCCGCACTCATGCAGTACCACCAAGATGGAAAGACTCAAAAAAAACTGTGTAATCGTAATTAATGTTCCCATAAGATATAGTGATCGGATTTTGTTAAGTGAAATCCGCTAAGTATTAAGCAAAATATTGATGAGGATTGTTCAAAAAAGCTTCAAAGGTAATTTAAAGTCATTAAACTTGCAGTTGCTTTTTGAGCGCTTACTTATGCAGATATTTTATTCAGAACAGATTGACTCTACACATATCTTACTTGCCGACCAGGAAGCAATACACTGTAGTAAAGTGTTGCGCAAAAAAATAGGTGATCGTATACATGTCATCGATGGAAAGGGAAAACTATATAGTGCGACGATCAACACTATTACTAAAAAAGCAGTTCACCTGTCTATTGATGAGATTGTGCGCAATGAGAAGTTGCCGAAGCATCTACCGACTATAGGGATAGGATTGATAAAAAATAGTGCAAGATTAGAGTGGTTTATAGAAAAAGCTGTCGAAATCGGTGTCAAAGAAATATATCCTATCTACTGTAAGCGCTCCGAAAGATCGAAGATTAAACCAGAAAGAATCAACAAAATAATCATGAGTGCTGTTAAGCAATCTAAACGTTTGTGGATACCTACTCTTGCAGAAACGAAGAAGTTAGACCAAATTGATTGGGTAGGAGAAGCTTATGTAGGTCATTATAGTGTGGATCACAATCAGCTGCATCAAGAGCTACATAACGCACCACGAAGGAACAACATTATAATTGGTCCAGAAGGGGATTTTACTTCTGATGAAATACAATTTTTAAAGAAAAACGATGGCATCATGGTTAATTTAGGTCATTCTCGACTGAGAACAGAAACTGCAGGGATTGTTGCTTTAACTTTGATGAACAATAAAATTTAGAATATAGCATTAGTATCATATGATTAGGACGCTGGTTGTGACGATGGTTTTTTTATTGACCGCTATGAGCTTTAATATTGATGGCAGCAAGGTCAAAATTGCATTACTTAAGTATAGTGGTGGTGGAGATTGGTATGCTAACCCCACTGCACTCACTAATTTGTCTGCTTTTGCTAATGAAGAACTCCATACTAATCTGGATATAGACTATGCTACAGTAGAGGTTGGATCCACAGAGATATATAACTATCCTATGGTTCACATGACTGGTCATGGCAATGTGGTATTTAGCGAATTAGATGCTGAGAACCTTCGTAATTATTTGATTGGAGGAGGATTCTTACATATTGATGATAATTATGGAATGGACCCTTATGTGCGACCAGCGATGAAGATGGTATTCCCAGAATTAGAATTTGTAGAATTACCTTTTGAACATGAGATATATCATGCCGCCTACGATTTCGCTAATGGATTGCCCAAAATACATAAACACGACGACCAGCCTGCTCAAGGATTTGGTTTAATATGGGAAGGTAGAGTAGTATGCTTTTATAGTTATGAGAGTGATTTGGGAGATGGTTGGGAAGACCAAGAAGTCCACAACGACAGCCCTGCCAAGAGATTAAGTGCGCTGCGAATGGGAGCTAATATTATTAAATATGCATTTTCGTATTAATCAGCTAATACACTGATCCCTCGCCTGATATATTTTTTAATATTCACCCAAAAGGCTAATATCAGGTATAAAAAGAGGGGAGACCCGAGCGTAATGAAAGTGAGATATATAAAGTGTAATCTTACTAAAGAACTCTTTATGCCCATCTTATCTCCAAGATATTGACATACTCCAAAGCCGAAATACTCGAGTATCGCTTTGATTTTGTTGAGTATGGTTTGCATATTTATTTTGATGAATTCTTATATAACTACGTTAATATAACATAATTGTTTATCATTCTAAGAGAACTGGGTCATGGAAAGAGTTAATCCAGTCATGGCAAATGCTATAATGACGGCTAATAGTATAAAATCTTTGTTGAACAATGAATTGCTCATCATTTCAGGAGGAGTTTCCTGAAGTGGTTCCTTTATCATCGGTTTATTTTTTAGGTCGATGTAAAAGTAATTAAATAAATTATTTTGGTATAAAATATGTTATATAAATATGTAATATGATTTACATTTCAATATAGAAGGGTATAGATTTATTATTTTTGATACAAACTATAAAACAAATAAAATGGCCGAGCAGTCTAAAAAGAATCAGAAACAGTTGAATATCGAATTGCCAGAAGAGTTAGCCGAGGGGGTATATTCTAATTTGGCCATCATCTCTCATTCTCATTCTGAGTTTGTCATGGATTTTATCCGATTATTGCCAAATGTGCCCAAAGCTAAAGTCAAGTCGAGGGTGATCATGACACCAGAGCATGCCAAGAGATTTTTGAAAGCTCTACAAGACAATGTGGTGAAGTTTGAGAAGCAACATGGTCCCATCAAAGACAAAGCTCAAGAGAATAACTTGCCTCTTAATTTTACACCTACAGCTCAAGCATAAAGGGATTTACTTGAGCACGTCAAAAAGGTAGCTATATTTTAAGGTAATATTTCGATTTTGCCGGAGGCCATCTAATGAGGTTTCATTATATACGATGAATAAACCTGTATTGGCGGCTTGCAACCAACCCAGTCTAGCGTTAGTAGACCAAAGTTTAGCGGCTCCGTTATACTGGATGAGACTCTGTATAAATATCCGAGGAGTAAAAGAATATGATAATCGCATTCTGTAGATATCTGCGATAAAATCACCATTAGGCAAATTGATGTCGTTGTAACTGAATCCCAGTTCACCATTAAATTGATCACCTATACGTCCTTTGATAGTTCCACTATGTGCCGATCTCCGGCCTCCGAAGAATCCACCTATGACATGCCGTGTAGTAAGTGAGATTGGTTTGTTAGGATTGGTGATAAAGACGATCTGCGCCTCTTGATGATCATAAGTTCCAGCATCCACTTTAGTGCCACCAATTTGAAAAGATTCTGTGACTCCTTCACGGGTGAAGTTGATACCAGTATGCCACTCAAAAAGATTCCTAAGCACCCAATGATTGTCAACATGTAAAAAACCCGTTTCCTGAAATCCTTCAAAATTCCAATAACCTCTGTAAGAAACATGAGGTCGCCACTCCAACCATTTGGAGTCGTCAGCAAATCGCTCAGTATAAAAAATAAGGCCTTCCACTTTTCTAAATGCCGTTCGGCCTAAAAATCCCACCTCAGGATTGAAGGTCTCGCTTACCTCTGTGTAACCCAAGCTTAATCTCCATCCATCCCAGTTGTAGCGCCCGACTAATTGAAAGGCATGATTGTTATCCATGACGCCTGCAGTCTGTGTAGTGGCCGCAAACCCTGAGATATCGGCTTTTTTTCCAAATCCTAATTGACCATCAATTGTATAGGTATGGTTGTAATCAGCAGCCCCAGAAAAATCAGATGTATTCATACTATTTCTACTGATAAATGCAGCTCCAAGAGACGAACGAGTATTCTGAAATTCATGATTGACACGACCTACCGTAAAATTGTTTGCATTTATATTGGATTCGGATATCTCTTCAGTGAACATGGTAAGTACTCCCACATTGGTTTGATTTAATTTGCCTGAGAGCCTGGCGCCACCTATGATGGGTACTGGAGATCCGTCCTCTGAAAGCCCTATTCTTCTGCTGAAAAACAAATCTACTTCTCCAGGGCTTCCTACAGAAAATTGTCCAGCATTCTCCAAGAAAAAGGGTCGTTTCTCAGGAAAAAAAAGATTAAATCTATCTAAGTTAATTTGTTGATCGTCAACTTCTACTTGAGCAAAATCCGTGTTGTAGGTTAGATCCAAGGTTAAAGCAGGTGTGACACTATATTTGATGTCAAGACCTGCATCTACTCGGTTATTGTAATCATCGTCAGAGGTATAGTCTTTAGATGTTTGTGCGAGGATATAAGGAATGGCCTTAAGATTTCCTTGGCTTTTAAGATTGAGTCCATTTAGAGTGCCTGCCATGGATACTCGGTTTAAGTCAAAGTTAAGTGGCATCAATGACCAATAGGCAATTTCATTATTTTTTGAGATATTTCTTTGGATATTCATACCCCAAGATTGTGCTCCTGATGAGAATCTAATAGTTTTAAGAGGTATTGCAAACTCTGCACTCCAGCCATAATCACCAACCTCTGTCGCCACCGTCCATGCTGCATCCCAATTGAGATTGACCCCGCCTATCGTGCCTCCTTGTTGTCTATTATTATTAAAATTTCCAACTCCTTCGTTATCAATCTGTGCATCATACTCAATTCCAGCTGAGTTGGTGCCAAATACAAAACCATTTTGTCCATCTTTATAAGTATCAAATATAAATATGATCGCATCCGTCCCACTTAATGAAGCGTCTCTTCTCGCGTCATTGACCACTAATCCCGTTGGGTTATTGTCATAGCAGACGGCTGATATATATAGCGTAGTTGGGGTATAGGCAATACGTATATCGGTTTGCTCACTTACATTTTCTCCGTATTGGGGTTGCGTTTGCTTTAGTGAGCTGATTGGATCTATATTGATCCATAGTGCTTCTGATAAGATGCTCCCATCAATGATAGGGGCTTGATCGATAGGCACGGCAGCTGCTAAGGGTCTGTTATTAGTTAAGTTAGAAGAGTTTTGGCTATAGCCAATAAGTATCCAGCACAAAAAAATAATTAGATAGAGAGCCCTCATTCAGTAAAAATAGTAGTTAGATTTCATTTGTTATCAGTATGGTTAAATGATTATTGCTTTGGT
>JAHDDE010000064.1:7407-16976 GCA_020629515.1 Saprospiraceae bacterium
AATAGTAGTTAGATTTCATTTGTTATCAGTATGGTTAAATGATTATTGCTTTGGTTGCTTTTCGATATATATGGTGTATTGCCCACATTGATCTCCTTTTATTTCAGGAGCTGGGGCATATTTATATTGTCCAAGTGCTCGCATGATTTGCATAATATGAGTTTCGGATTTGATAGTAGTTTCTTTCTCTCTGATGGCAAGACTACTGATTAAACCAGTTGGAGCGATACAAACATCTAATTTTACGACACCTGATACATCTTTAAACTTAGATATATTTAATACCATATCTGGACTTCTATATATGATTGGTCTTCCTTCTATGGTATGCTGATTGTCTCTTTTGACCATTTCTTTTACTGACTTACAGCTTAGAAATGATAGAAAGATCAGATTGACTATTAAAATTTTTATCGGAATGGAATTGGTCAGCATACTTAAGTATTCTTATCTGTTATCTTATTAAAGTTAGGTTGCCCTTAAAAGAGAATTTATCTTGAGTCTGAAGGGTTTCTATCTGAAGTCTATAAAAATATACGCCTTCTTGAGCTTGTTTTCCATTTACTTTTCCATCCCATTTCAATTTATCTAATTGGGTCTCATCGATACTTTCATAGACTCGGTTGCCCCACCTATCGTATATAGACCATTTGCGTATTATTATTTCCTCAATATTGAATGACGGATAAAAGTGATCGTTAATTTGATCATTATTTGGGGAAAAACCATTAGGGATATATACGTCAATATCGATGATTGGTATGAGTGTTATAGAGTCTGTATATGTGCATCCTTTTTGGTCATTAATTTGTACTGAGATGTTTTGATTATTTTTAATCATAAAGCTTACACTTTGACAATCTATGCAATCGAATAATGTGTCTGGTTGCCAAAAGATTTCCCCTTTTGGATGATTGTCAGACAATGAGAGGGTGATAAATTCTCCTAATATAGGTTGGGAAGAAGAGCTTAGAATAGTCCAATTTTGATCAAATTGGTTTTGATAAACACTATCTCTAAGAATGAACGTACATCCAGAAGATGAAGTCACGGTTGCAGAGATTTCGTCATCAATGATATTGCTAAGATGCGTGGATACAGCCGTGTAACCCTCCCAAGAGATTTCATAATCTTCGATATTTTGATCTATTGTAAGCTGGGCTCCTGGTAAACTATCGGGATCACAAGAGTTGGGGTAAATAATTTCTATTGAGCCATTAAATTGATCCATTTTTTGGAGTAGGATTGTGTCCATTCTTGAGCATCCAAAACAGGATGACATAACAAAGAGTGTATCTGAAGTAATAGTAGAATCGATGAAGTAGATAGGTTTCAGCGGATCACTTAAGTCAAGGTTTTCGTTTGGAATCCATAATCGTTCACATACTGACCAATCTGGCCCATATAAATTTAAAGAAGATTGATCACAATAACTGATTGCGTTATTTAATCCCAGCACTGGATCGAGTTCAATTCTGTGATTTAAAGGATAACAATTACAGTCTCCTATGTCTACAGTCATTACCAAGTCACAAAGCTGAGATGCCTCTAAACTTATGATTTCTCTGATCTCTATATCGAGAAAGTTATAGTCCTCCCTATCATAGGATGCTTTAAAAATGAAGGGTTCATTTTCCTCCCGAAGTAAGTTTTGATTGCTATCATGGTATATCAGGAAATTGATAGCAGGGATATAATTGAGCTGATTATTTTGTTTTATATCTACGTCTAATTGTAATTCTGTACTACCATCAGCATGTTGATTAGTTATTAGAGTATATATTTCTCTGAAGATAAATTGTGGTGTTTGACGGTATAATTTTTCATCTATGTAAGACAAGACTCTTCGGTTATTACATTCAAATTGACATTGATTATTGGTTAGAGCAGAGATTTTAGCAGATACATGATTGGGCTCGCAGACGTTGACACACTCCGTGTTGACCTTAAAACTGAGTTGTAGTGAATCACTTTTTACCAGTGATTTATCTACTTGCCAAGTCAGGACTAATTGTTCATCTCTTACTATAATAGAAGGATCATCATCAAATCCTATATTCGATTGGCTCGATCCATTTATATATTCAGAACCTCTATCAATTGTGACGTTCATTTGTATATCTTCTGATTCTCCTAATTGATCAGACTGACCAGTAATTTGATATTGTATGACATTACTACATTCATCAAGTATCGTCAGGTTTACGTTTAATTCATTATTGTAGCTATCAGATAATACAGGAATCAGAGGTGTTATTAAGGAATTGGATTCTACGACTTTATCACAGATATTTTTTGACCGTGATGATAAATTAAGCTCTATTTCATCTGTATTGATGCATTCAGAATTTAAGCCAATTATTATCCTTGCTTCGTTCGGAGCAGTAGCGTCTGCGATTCCGTTAAGCTGATTTATGATATTGCCTAATTCTATTGCTATAGTCTGATCATCTAAATAATTCTTGGGCAGTTCACGAGCATCAATTTCGTTGATAGTTTCTACGTCAAGAAAATCAATGACATTACTTTGGATGATAAGAATGGGATCCAACAATAGACCTTGTCCTAAATTGTCTAACCTAAAATTCCAGATAGCCTCTTGGCATGGTTCAACAAATTGAGGAGCATTTAACATCTCTATGTTGGGAAGGCCAACTGGATTGAAACTTATTAAGGTATCCTTCCATAGATTATCCTCACATAAAAATTCTCCGAAAATGTCATTATTGGCTGTATATGAGACATAGAGTGTGTCATATCCACAATCGTGGTTGGAGCTGTAGATGATAAAATTAGGTTCTTGATAAAAAAAGTTGTTTGGATCAGAAATGCTCCAAGTTTGCCCATTATTTTCTATGATAAATTCTGATGGAAGCAGAGGCATCTCGGTTGGATCCAAGATCTCAATGCTATCAATGTTGATACCTGACAAATTTATTTTTACAGTGTATTTTTCTGACAATGCACCTAAGTCATTACCAAATTGATTAAATAGAATTGGAAACCCATTAATCCTAAATGATTGATTTTCTACGAACCACCTGAGATTTTCTCCTTTTTCAACAATTTGAAAATCATCTTCGACCTTGAGATTATAATTATTGAATTCTAACACCATCTCTTCTCTAAAGGGATACTCAATAGTGCTCAATGAACCTCCGGCATAATCCTTATACATCAAAATTCCTTCAATAATCAACGGTATATTAGGATCTTCTGGAGGACAAACTGATTGAATCATCGCACTCCCGATAACTACACTTCGATGAGGAGCCAACAAAAGATCAGTTTCAACTTCAAAATAATAGTGGGTATATAAATTATCATCCACTATCTCTGAAGCATTTGTAATTGATTCGGAATACGATTCTTTTTTCAGATCATAACCAAATATTGCGTCAAGAGATATATTATGGTCCAATGCATATGATTCTGTCGTATAAGCACTGTTAGCTATCACATATCCTTTAGGTACCGAGTATTTAATTTTTTTAATAGTCGGGGTTTCACGATATTCTGGCTTGGATGTAAATGATTGGCTTGCAAAATTCCCTGCTAAACGAGGACCAATGTTGATCACTCTTTGTGCTTGAAAATTGGGAATTAGAGATAAATTGGCCTGAAATGGTTCAAAGAACTGTTCTTTCCAATGTTCAGAGTACCAAGTACTGATTTGTCGTTTATCAACAACTCTTAAGCAATTATTTCCTTTTTCGATTGTGGTGAACTGTATAGGATGATGTGCATAGCTTAAATTATTAGTAAACTGCACATTCATTCTGACTACTCCGACTAATTGCCAAGTCCAAAATCCTGAAGATAGTAGATCATCGTTATCAATTGTTAGCTCTATATTTCCTCGAATATCTCTTGTGTGCATTATCATATCAACCTGTTGTCCAGTTTCTGTTTGGATTAATCGACTTTTGAGTAAGTCTAAAGTTGTATTGCTGTTGTTCTGTAGCCATTTAAGGGAGATCTCTATTGTATCTATATCTTCGGGACAAGCTAATTCGAAATAATATTCAGAGCTAAGTGTATCACTATCAAAAAAGTAAATCTCATTCGAACTGTTCGACGAATTAAATTTGCTCGTCCGATTGGCATCAGTCCAGCCTTTATTAATTCTCCTTACAATGATTGAATCTACTTTTAACTTAGAATCAAAGAATTCGCTCGAAGTGCACGCTGTTTTAAAAGGACCATTGGTAAGTTTTCTTTGATAAGAAGGTAGTTCGCAATCAACTGAAAGATCACAGCGAACTTCAATATATGCTTCAATCGGATAAAGTAAAGAACTATTACATGTAGAACATAATTCTTCCTGGGTCATCATAGAATTATCATCTTCATTACAGATTGCTTTGTAAAAAGAGTGTAACTTAAGGAAGTGAATATTTATGAGAGGAATTCTAATGGTATCATCCACAATGATTAGATCGAGTGGGATGCTATCTTTTCTATTCTGTATGAGATAATGTCCTTCATCTAACAATTCCAGATTTGGGGGCACCACAATGGTTAATTGTGCATCATTAGGACATATGTTACTATAATTTTTAGACAGATTAATAGTATTAACGTACTCTACAATTTCGTCTTTCTCAAAGTACTTTAAGTTGCGGTTGTCACGCTTTATATTTTTGACTTGACTACCAAAAGAATACGATTCTCCAAGAGTTATAGATTCATCAGCAGATCTTTCGGGATGGTTACAGACGTCGGTATATGAAGTATAGATATGTCCTGATGCTGCTTGAAGAGTATAAGCGTCATCGACACAGTTTTCATCCAAAGAGTATTCTAATTGCACAATTATTGAGTCTCCATTAAGAAGATCATCGTATATGCCATCTCCATCAAGATCAGATAATCCACCGGGACCATCAGGATCAATAGTAATTTGTTGAAAGTTATATTGAAATTCGCTACCATTTTGGATTATAGGATTATAGATTTGGTTGCCAATAAGCATCGACGATACAATACATCTAAAATGGTTGTTAGAGGTGAAGATGGGTTTGTCCACATGTATAACTAAGTTAAAAATATCACTCAGATCGGCAGAGATCACTTGATTTTCTTCATTTTTGATGGATATAGTTTGCCAGTTTGGAGCACAGTAATTTAAGTTAAATTGAGCATCATCGCTTTGGACAATTATTTGATCGGGTCTTTTTATTATATCGTCAATATATACAGTCTGATAATCACAATAATTAGCACATAAATTTTTGATTGCATAACTTATTGGTTGGACATCACAAGTCGTGAGTTGATATTCAAGAAATAGTGATATGGATTCTGATTTATTAAGTACACCGTTAGAGGCTCCTGCTTCAAGGAGATCGTCCGTTGACAATAAAATACTTCCATTAGGAGATATGCTTCCGGCAGATGTGGTTTGAAGTTGGACAAAATTCCCTTTTATATCTGGTTGAATTTCTAATTGATCTATTGTTTGAGAACCAAGATTAATTACCTCTATTTCTTTAGATAACACTTTGTTATGGTTATCATATTCATAAGGCCCAAATTTTAGAAACAATGCTTCGGTAACGGTTTGTGTTTTTAAATATCCTGAGGATGGTGAACATGAAGAAGTATTGTAACGCAATGTAATAGGCTCTATAGGTGTAAGGCACATGGGTATGAGTGATACAGTACCACTTATGAACTGACAACCTCCATAATCCTTTAGATCGATATATAAAGACTCAGATCTTAAGTCAGCTTTTGTGTTAAACGAGTTTTGTACATAAGAAAATTCGTAATTAAGATTCAATTCTAATACTTCATTTTCACATAGATTTTCTAAAGTAAACTCATAAGTTAATGTGTCACAATTATAGGCCGCATGGGGCCCTTTTGCGAGTATAGAGGAGGTTTGTGAATAAATATTGATTTTACCCAAACATGTTATAGATAAGATGATGCTTATTGCCCTTGTAAGTTTCATTCTCCTTGTTAACCCTTTGTAACAAGCTAACGTTTATTTCTAACCGAAAAAAGTTTTTTCGCATTAATCCATCAAGACAAAAGTGTTAAAACAATGTGCCTTCCCTTTTTGGTGGTACTACGTTGATATGTTTATATGCCTTATTAGTGGCGATTCTTCCTCTCTGGGTACGTTGGATAAAGCCCTCCATGATAAGAAAAGGTTCATAGACTTCCTCTATAGTTCCTGCTTCTTCTCCGACTGCAGTTGCTATAGTGCCAAGGCCTACAGGTCCTCCTTTGAACTTGTTGATCATGGTAGAGAGGATCCTATTATCCATTTCGTCAAGGCCTAACTCATCAACATCTAATGCCTCTAAAGCAATTCTGGAGATATCCAAATTGATTGTGCCATCTCCTTTTACTTGGGCGAAGTCTCTAACTCTACGTAGTAAAGAATTAGCGATACGAGGAGTGCCACGGCTTCGCCGAGCAATCTCTATTGCCCCCTGGTCGTCTATAGCGATACCCATCAATTCTGAACTTCGCTTAACTATTTTGGTTAATGTGGCTACATTATAATAATCCAGATGACAGGTGATACCAAATCTTGCCCTTAAAGGAGGTGTCAACAACCCCATGCGTGTAGTGGCTCCTATAAGCGTGAAAGGATTTATATTTAATTGTATACTTCGAGCATTAGGCCCCGAATCTATCATGATATCTATCCTATAGTCTTCCATAGCAGAGTATAGGTACTCTTCTACCACATTGTTCAGTCTGTGTATCTCATCTATAAACAGCACATCGCCTTCCTGAAGATTGGTTAATAATCCAGCTAAATCTCCTGGCTTTTCTAATACTGGTCCTGATGTCAATTTCAACTCAGACCCCATTTCATTAGAGATGATATGTGACAGGGTAGTTTTACCTAATCCGGGAGGACCATGGAGAAGAACATGATCTAACGCATCACCTCTCATCGTGGCGGCTTTAATAAATATACCGAGATTATCAGTGATCTTTTTTTGACCACTGAAGTCTTCCAGCATCTTTGGACGAAGCGCTTTTTCTAACTGTTTTTCTTCATTCGTTAGATTCTGATCAGAAGGATTGAGATGTTCGTTCAAAGCTGAATATATTATGAAAAATTAAAATACAAAAGTAGCGTAAGTCTATAACAATAGCTCAAATTAGCCTTAAGGAAATATAAATGCATGAATCATCCGAAGAGATTGTTGAACATAGTACTATATTTTATACCTTTGCGCCCGTTTTAAAGGGCTTTTAGCGAATTTTGATATTGAAATTGGAAGACCAAGTGAGACTTATCAAAATTCAATTTATTAATATTAAAAATAGAATATACAATGAGTGGTTCTAAAATTACCATGTCCAAGAGAGGCAAGTTGCAAGTGCCAGATAATCCAATTATTCCGTTTATTGAGGGCGATGGTATCGGTCCTGACATTTGGGCTGCAGCTCAAAAGGTGTTAGACGCAGCTGTTGAAAAGGCATATGGTGGGGCAAAAAAGATCCACTGGAAAGAAGTATATGCAGGTGAAAAAGCCAATGAAAAGACTGGTGAATGGTTGCCAAAAGCAACTACTGAAACGATAGCAGAGCATTTGGTAGCAATCAAAGGGCCACTTACTACACCAGTAGGAGGAGGGTTTAGATCCCTAAATGTAGCTATCCGTCAAATACTTGACCTTTATGCATGTGTGAGACCAGTTAAGTGGTACAGAGGAGTTCCTTCTCCTGTTAAACAGCCAAAACTTGTCGATATGACCATCTTCAGAGAAAATACTGAAGATATCTATGCCGGTATAGAATACTTACATGGTACAGAGGAGAATGAAAAAATGAAGAAGTTCTTGATAGAAGAAATGGGTGTAACAGGAATTAGATTTCCAGATTCTGCTTCTTTAGGCGTTAAGCCAGTATCAGTAGAAGGTACGGAGCGATTAGTTAGATCTGCGATCAAGTATGCTCTTGATAATAAGAAAGACTCGATCACGCTTGTGCATAAAGGAAACATCATGAAATTTACAGAAGGTAAATTCAAAGAGTGGGGATATCAGCTAGCTAAGAGAGAGTTCGGGGCTGTTGACCTTGATGGAGGTCCTTGGCAGGTTATAGATCACAAAGGAAGAAAAGTGATCGTAAAAGATGTGATCGCTGATGCATTCCTTCAGCAGATCTTATTGAGACCAGCGGAGTATGATGTGATTGCTACGTTAAACCTTAATGGTGATTATATCTCTGATGCATTAGCTGCTGCAGTTGGGGGTATTGGGATAGCTCCAGGAGCAAATATTAACTACGAGACAGGAATAGCAGTATTCGAAGCCACACATGGTACGGCTCCTAAATATGCAGGGCAGGATAAGGTAAACCCAAGTTCTGTAATCCTATCTGGGGTGATGATGTTTCAATATATGGGATGGAAAAAAGCAGGAATCCTAATCGAGAAAGGTATCAAAGGTGCTATCAAGCAGAAGAAAGTTACTTATGACTTCGAAAGATTGATGAAAGGCGCTACTAAGTTAAAGTGCTCTGAATTCGGTGATGAGATAATCGCTAACATGTAATGATTATAGCTTAATAGTAAGATCTAAAAAGACCATCTAACTTTTAGGTGGTCTTTTATATTTTTATTTCTTAGATGGTTAGTCAAGAATTATGTCGATGTCACTCTTCTTCTTGATATGAGAAAGTATATTGGTATAAATCTCCGTAAAAACCTAGTACCCATAGAGAATTTTCAGTTGCCAGAATTCCAGATGGTCTTCTGACTGGGATAAACCCCTCATAAACTTCAATTATTTCTCCTGTTTGAAGATCCATTTTCATGATTCTCCCTGTTCGAGCATGCCATAAATAGCTCTTTCCTACCGTTAGACCATGTATATAATCGTTTCTTTCTAATCTGTAATTAACGATATCTGTATATGTTGGATAAGAAAATAGGATCTCTCCGTCCTTATTTATGGCTAATATCCTTTCTGTTTCTTCAACTGGTGAATCGTAATCCAATGAATGATAAACGACATAAAAAATTGAATTTTGATAGGCTAAAGCGGCAAATACTTCACTTCCAAATCGATTTGGTACATTCTTTACGTCTAGGCTAAAATATTTTTCACCAGTTACCATATTAGATCCCGAAATTGTGGCTTCTGTTGGTCCAGTCATAAATAACGTATCACCATTAGATTCGAAACCACCCGAAAAACAATTAGAAACATTTGTAAATGCAGTAATCGCTGTAGAAATCGGTGTGTCAAATTTACTTACCCAATCTTTTTTGAACATATCAAAATGAAAAACTTGATTTTCTCTGGTTGAATCAATTCCAAAGGCGTAAATCTCACCATTATACTGTGTCAAGGCAGTAAATTTATAATTCGCTTTTATATCACCATCAGCTCGATAGTGTTTGATAATGTCGTATTGAGTAATTGTAGGATCTAAATAACTATCATTCGTACACCCTATACTTAAGGCAACGACAATCAATAACAATCGAGTGGTATAATATTGAATATTAATATTATTCATAACTAGCTAAAGACTTATATCGATAGTATTTCACTCATTTTAATCAGATCTGCATCGATAGTCTTCTT
>JAHDDE010000065.1 GCA_020629515.1 Saprospiraceae bacterium
GTTTTTTGCCTTGTCTAAATCAAAAATTACAGATCAATCCAATACGACATTATAAATCACAAATAGTATAATTGACAATAAGATGAAACACATCACCTTGATGTAAAGAAGCTCTTGATACACACAAGATACCTGAAGTGGGTTTCTAAACACTCACTTATAGCAGATATTATAGTATCCTGTTTGATGATCTTTATAGTGAATCAAGACCCATAGTTCCTGTGACGTGGGTTCGACTCCCACTCAGATAATCTCTGATAGCTCAGTGGTAGAGCAAGGATTGTTTTTACAAATCGTGCAGGTTCGAATCCTGCCAGACCCAATTGGGTCTGTGGCGAAATCGGTAGACGCAATAGATTAAGTTTCTATGACTATGTAAAGAGGTGATCTCTCTAAAACAGATCGAATTTTGAGGTGTAGTGATGATATGATCAAGTGACAAATTACGGGAACAACAGAAATATTGCTCCCCTTTTTGATCACACTTGGTAGACCAATCTGTGTTGATGTGGATACCGCATGCTATTGATAAGTCTCAATGATTATAGAGCCTTTAGGAAACCCTAAAAAAAGCTCATTAATCATACAGCCTTTGACAAAACATGCTCAAATATCAACCCATTGGTTATTGAGGATAATATCATTACTACCCTATTTGAAAAAGTAATTATTAACTCATTTTTTATAAAACTTTTATGACATGATACCTATAAGAGTAAAGGTAAATGCCTATGAAAAAGCATTGATATTCAAGGATAATGAACTTATCCGTGTATTAGACAAAGGAAATTATTGGATCCATCCAATGAGAAAAGTAGTCAAATACGACATAACTGAGTTATTCTATCATGACATTGACATTAGTCTATTATTACAATGCGAGGATCTTAAGGCCCGAGTAGAAACTGTCGAAATAGCCGATGATGAAATCGGCATACAATATAAAAAAGGCAACTTCAATAGGGTCTTAACTCCTGGCACATATGTCTATTGGAAATCAGGAATCTCTATGAAGCATGAGATCGTCAAGCTCAATGAGGCAGAGATAAGCAGCCGTGCTGGACATAAATTGAAAAGTATTCCAGCAGTATTGAAATATATGACTTATCACACGGTAGAAAACTACGAGATCGCCATTGAATATGTAGATGGACAGATCAATCGAAAGTTGAAGCCTGGAACATACTATTATTGGAAAAGTGCGAAAAATATTGTGCTTAAGAAAATAGATATGCGTGCACAACAAATGGAGATTAGTGGGCAAGAACTATTGACCCTTGACAAAGCTGCCGTACGTATGAGTTTGTTTGCAACCTACAAAGTTGTGAATATAAACCAAGCTTTAGTAGAGACTAAAGACTATGCTAAGCAGCTCTATATAGCACTCCAACTTGGATTACGAGAGTATGTAGGCAAGTATACATTAGATCAATTGTTGCAGAATAAAACAACAATAGGTCCATATATCAAAGCCTATGTCAATGAGAAAGCCGCTTCAATAGGTCTTGAAATGATAGATTGTGGATTAAGGGATATAATATTACCTGGTGATATAAAGGAGATCATGAATCAAGTATTGGTAGCAGAAAAGAAGGCTCAAGCCAATACCATTATGAGACGTGAAGAAACCGCTTCAACAAGAAGTCTATTAAATACCGCAAAACTTATGGCTGATAATGATATGCTTTTCAAACTTAAAGAAATGGAGTATATGGAAAAAATCGCTGAAAGAGTCGGAGAAATCACCATAAATGGCGGAGGTCGCATAATCGACCAATTAAAAGAATTGGTGGGTAGCAAATGATGTCGAGGAAATCTGTAAAACAGATTTCCTCTTATTAATTTATAATTTCCTACTATACAGCAAACTAAGAATTCCAATAACCATCATAAGCAATTTGCCTACTATATAGCCAGAATTGTATTCGTCAATCGTCAACTCACTCATTAGATGACTCACTAAACTATAAAGAGATAGTATAATAATGACAAACCCCACAATTCTGAAAAATCGCTTCATGAAATCTTCTATTAATTTCAATTTTAACGTAAGACCTATTTCTGAACGATTGTCGTGGTCGGAGTATAAATACCCCATGTTATAGCATTGAGCAGTCCATCAACAAAAGTATGCTTTATAGTCACATTATAATCCTTGGCTCCACCAGCCATTTGATTAGGATCAGATTGTTTACCTTGAGCCAAACCTGCTATGAAATAATGATTTTTTTCTTTAACCATAACACCTGTTTGGGCCCCCTCTCCTACCGAAAACGTATAAGTATAACATGATGAGAAGGAAATAGTAAGAGCAAATAAAAATACCGCTGAATAAATTGTCTTTTTCATATTTTAAAATTTCAAACTAAAGTAATAAAAGAAATAAAATTTCCTACCCCCTTAATTAGAGACTAATTTATCTACCCCTTACTACATCAAAGAAGACTATCTGGCTGTTAAAAGCTGAAAATACCCCAAGGGCATTGTTCACATTAGATGGGGGCTCATTTAAGTCTCTGGAGTCCTGGGCCCTGTTGTCGTATAGGTCAGCATACTCGTCATTGATGTGATAGACTCTGACAGCATAACGTCCAAAAGATACTAATGAACCTGCCAAGAAGGTCAAATTGTCTTCTTCGGTTGGTTCAGATACAAATCTGAATCGCTCTAAAGCATCAATGACTTGCTGAGGGAAAATGGGATCTATCATTTCGTCTACACTCTCTACTACCATAAAATATAAATCACCATCAGCATTGTCCCAGGTCGCTTGAATGCTTGAACCGCGCAAAAAATTAGTAATTACTTCTACGACAGCTTCCATTCCTTGAGATATGGGTAAAGGAGGAACAATAATTGAATCCTGCGAAATCTGCATACCCATTGTAGGCGTAGGGACAATTGTTTCTGCAGTAGCCAAAATTCCATTATGCTCCACTTGCAACTGAAATATATCTCCTGTATTGATCTCAACATCATCACCAGGATAATGATAATACCCTTCGTCCCCCGAAGACACCAATGGATAACTTCTGCCTTCTTTCATTAATATAACAGAGGCATCGTTGATAGGGACAGAGGTATCTTCTTCATCAGTTAATGGGAAAGTACTTTTGATCCTGATATCATCAACAGGTTCGCCTGCATATATAAACGCTTCTACTACAAACTGATTGGTTGCGATGTTATTCAAATTTTCATCATCACAAGAGATGAATAGAATCATCAATAGTACACTCCATCGTGCAAAAATTATGTTGAAATTGTTCATACTTTAAAATCTAACTTCTACTGATAAATTAGGTGTCATGCCCAAATATTGAATTTCGCTGATTACTGGTGGAGTCTCTGTAAAGTTGTACTCTCTGTACCAAACATTACGTCGATTCAATAAATTGAAAATTGACAATCCAAAATCAAACTCAAATGGCCCTTCCTTATGTAAATAATGTGCCGACAAATCCAACCTGTGATAAGCAGGAAGCCTCGATGCATTACGTGGACCGACACTTATATAACTATTGGATCTGCCATCCAATAATTCTATAGAATACTGGCCTGCCGGCTCGGTAAATGGTCGACCTGAGGCATATACAAATGTCCCGGAGAGTCTCCAATTGTTTATTTCATAAGAGTGGACAGTTTTAAACTCATGCCGAACATCATGAAGCGCAGAAAACTCGAATCCATTATTTAATTCTGAAAATGTATTCCTCACTCTGGCCAAGGTGTATGTGACCCATCCTGTATAGTCTCCTCTTTTCTTTTGTATAAGTATTTCCGTTCCTTCTGCATAACCTGTACCTGTAAAAAACAACTGATCCAGATCGATATCATTTCTTTGGAATCTCAAAGAAAATTCAGCTAAATTATCCAAGTCTTTGCGATAGGCTTCTACATCTATGATATAGTCATCAGTTTCATAGGCAGCTCCAATAATATAGTGCTGAGCGCTGCTGACCTTCACCAAATCATCATCGGCTAAAAGCCAAAAGTCTCTCGATCCTTCCGTGACATTTTCGTTTACTATACGATTGACAAACTGGTAGTGCTTACCATATCCACCTTTTAATTTAATACGATCTGATAATTTAAAATCAAATGAAAAACGTGGTGCCCAATACAATTCATCAGTGATACTGTAATGAGTCCCACGGATTCCCCCTTGAATGCTAAGGGACTCCATCGGTTGCCAAGTATCAGATATATATGCTGCACTATAAGTGGCTTCCTGTGCGATATCGAGGATAGTTAAAGTATCATCTCTGACAAATTCATAGTCCACCGCTGCCTCAGTGACCAACATTCCAAATTCTAATTTATGAGCAGCATTGAGCTGCAATTCATTATCTAATCTGAAAGTGAGATCTTTGACATCATTATCTTCAAAGCTCAGAATATCAAAATCCGCTACGATAGAATCGGTCTCCACTAAGGTTGCTTCGACATCTACAGCTCTGTCATATTTACTAAAATATTTAGAGGAGGCTACTAATATATTGGAGTACCATTTAGGGTTCCACTGTCGTGACCATTTAGCACTAACCCCTTGATTGCCCCAATCGCTGGTCTCATCAACCCCAAGATCTATTAAAAGTGCTCCTCCTAACCGCTCTACAGAAATGTCGTTAAACTCTACCAAATGGTCAGCACCATTATAATATGACAGGGCCACAACGTCCTTTTCTGTCGGATTAAAACTCAGTTTACTATTTAAGTCAAAAAAATAGAAATCGGGTTCAACTGTAGTTACTTCTAAACCCTCTATATCTGGTGGACGTTCTGTTTGGGTGAAAACGCCCAAAATATTATTATATAATCCGCTTTTTAAAATATCGGTATATGACCTTCTCCCACTTAATGTCAATGAACCTTTATTAAACAAGGGTACTTGTAGATTTGCTCGTCCATTCAATAGATTTAAACCTATGTTACCATGAAATTTTTTAGGGTCACCTGTTTTACCCGTTAGGTCAACCACACTGGATAAGCGTCCTCCGTATTTGGCTGGAAAGGCGCCTTTGAATAACTGAACATCCTTTACCGCATCGGCATTAAAAGCCGAAAAAAAGCCAAAAAAGTGATCCACATTATACACTGTCATACCATCCAAGAGTACTAAGTTTTGATCTGGTGTACCTCCTCTCACATAGAGACCAGAAGAACTTTCATTGCTACCACTGACGCCAGGGAGTAACTGAAGGGAACGAAAAATATCTACTTCTCCCACATTCGGCAATAGGGCCAACTGTGCTGGAGAGATTTGAATCGTGCTGATTCCTTCCGAGGCATTGAGCACCTTATAGGAGCGGCCTGTCACTACAAGCTCATCCATCAATACACCTGAAGACAATCCTATTTCAAAACCGCTGACAGCATCCTCCCCTGGGGGAATAATGAGTTCTTTGGTTGAATAACCGACATAGGCCACTTGAAGGACTAAAGAATCTGTAGTAGCCCCAAAAAGGGTAAAGTAACCATCGACATTAGTTGATGCTCCTTGATTCGTTCCTTTAATAATGATATCTGCAAAAGGTAGCCGCTCTTGCGAATCTTCTCCTATGACGATGCCTGAAATAGTGCGTTGCCCAAAGATTTGATTTGCAATTAGAATTGAAAAAAATAAGAGAATCTTCTTAATCATTATTATGTTATTATTACTTCTCCAAAATAGTCACTACTTCATTTTTCCTATAATCAACAATCGACTAAGTCGCTTAAATTGATTTTGATCTAAAAAAACAAGATTGGTTCTTAACTTTTAAAAAATATCAAGGTTCCAATTAGGTACACTTAAGAAATATGAGTCTTATAAAGGTATGAGATTGTTTTTCACATTGATCTTATCCTATGGATTTTCTATAGGTATCATAGTTTCTCAAGATAGGCCTAACATTTTAGTCCTTGTAGCAGATGACATGGGAGCAGATGCATTTGCTCCTTATAATATCGGTACAGATCTCCCTCATACCCCAAACCTCTCTCAACTTGTCACTAATGGATTACTATTTAAGAATGCGTGGTCTAACCCTACTTGTGCACCTAGTAGATCATCCCTATTGACAGGAAGAATAGGAAGCAAGACAGGATTAGTAAGATCAGGTCCAAATTTAGATCGTAACGAATTAACACTTTTTGAGCATATAGCTGATATCACAAATGACGCTTATACAGATGCCTTATTTGGTAAATGGCATTTGGGTAATGCTAACAGTCCTAATCTGCAAGGAGTTGATCATTTCATAGGAAACATTCATTCTGGAGTAGATGATTATTACAATTGGGAACGTACGATCAACGGCAACACTGATACGCTAAATCAATATGTAGCCACATATCTGACAGATCAAGCTATTGACTGGATAGATAATCAAACTACACCGTGGTTTTTATGGATGGCCTATAATGCTCCTCATGGCCCTATCCACCTTCCGCCAGATTCACTATATACTCGGACAGACACTTTGAGTGATTTTGATAAATATATGTGCATGATCGAATCAGTGGACCACGAAGTGGGAAGACTAATGAATTCTTTAAGCACCACTGAAAAAGAAAATACATTCATTGTTTTCGTTGGAGATAATGGTACGCCCAATAGAACTCTTCAAAGTTATCCTAATCGACATGGAAAAGGTAGTGTATACGAAGGTGGTATAAGAGTGCCTATGGTAGTATCTGGATTTGGAGTAGACAGAATAAATGAAAAAGAGAATGCGCTCATCAGCTTCACAGACCTATTTGCTACTATTACAGAATTGCTGGGAGAAAAAGTGCAAGGAGGAATTGACAACAGTTTTAGTTTTCATCCTTTATTATCTCAAAGTCAAGGACCTAAAAGAGCTTATAATTATTCAGAAATACAAGACGGTGATCTATATCGAGCCATACGAAATGATCAGTATAAGTTAATCCTTAGGGAGGATAGTATCCACGGGTTCTATGATCTAAGTATAGATTCTTTAGAACAAAATGAATTAATCAGTTTAGGCCTTACTAATGAACAAAAAGCCATACTCGAAGACCTACGATCTGAAGCCGATAGTATCATGCTCTCTTGGTCATGTCGTGATGGAATCATGAATGGAGATGAAGAAGCTATCGATTGTGGAGAGATGACATCTTGCGGTTCATGCACCACTTCAGATCAAGGAATCATTATAGAAAATTGTGGTATCTCTATATATCCTAACCCTACAGAAGGCGCATTCTCCTTAAAAGTAGCGGAAGGAAACTACGAAGTAAAAATCATAGATATACATGGAAGTATTCATGCTACCTATAATCTTTTAGGTAGTTATAAAATTGATATAAGTTCTTTACCCGACGGGGTATACTTCTTAGAAGTCACCAATCTAATAGACAGTAAAGTGTATCTGTCTAAAGTCATTAAAGAATAGTTAATACCACTGTTAGTATTTATACTCCACCATATTTGTGCTAAATTTCAGTACGAAGTTTATTATTTCATCAATCTTAAAATCCGTTATGATACGTTCATCCATTTTGATATTTTCTGTGGTAATGCTCAGTCTTTCTTGTAGTACTTTAAACACCGTTCTTAAAGCGAAAGAAGAAGGAAAAGGAACTACAATAAGTTATGAAGTTAACGAATCCGATGCCTGGAACTTAGCTAAAAAATCCTTCAGATGGGGTGGCGCTGACGCTATTGAAGAATATAAAGAAGAAGGTTACATGCTGACCAGTAAAGGCATGAATTGGGTCTCTTCTGGTTCTGTGATGGGTGCATGGATAGAACCGATTGATAATGGAAAGATTAATGTAACTGTTATATCTAAAAGGAGGATATCTACACAGATCGCTACTGGAATGACTGAAGGCAAATTTCATAAATTCTTTCAAGCAGGTTTAGAAATATTAAATCGAGGAGAAAAACTTCCGCTGACGGCACCTAATGTAAACTAAGCAGTCAATTGACAGGTAAGATAGTTTCTACATCGAGGGGAGAATTTCACTTAAGAGAATATGGAGCTCATTCTAATGAGCCATTAATTCTCGTACATGGTTGGCCACAATCGAGTTATTGTTGGCATCATATGACCCCATATCTAACAGACTCTCGTGTGCTAGCCGTTGATCTCAGAGGTATGGGAGATAGTAACCGTGATCTGTCCATAGATAAATACCACAAAGATCAGATGGCACAAGATATATTTGCTGTGGCAGATGCTCTTGGTTTAGAGACATTCAATCTTGGCGGACATGATTGGGGCGGTGCTATAGTGCAAGAGATGGCACATATTGATCCCGATAGGATTAAAAGGCTCATTGTTATCAACATGATTTTGATAAATAATCCAAAAGGAGAAGCAGCGGCAGCTCAACTATTGATCACACATCACTATAGGTCATCGTGGTATCAACATTTCTTAAGTATTAAAGACTTCCCTGAGGCTATACTTACTGGCAAAGAAGACATTTGGGTTCCATTTTTCAGCCGTGGCATCAGCAATCCAATACCGCAAGATGCAATAGACGAATACATACGATGTTATAAAATCAATAACACCATCACCACTGCTGCTAATATCTATAGAACCTTAAAACACGATAGAAAAAGGTGGAAAGAAAAGTATTATAATAGAGCTATCAATATTCCGACTCTAATTATACACGGCGTCTTAGACCCTGTAATCATAAAAGAATATTTGATCGGTGCAGAAGAGGTATTTTCTGATTTGAAAATCGAGAGACACAATGGCGGACATTTTATCTGTGATGAGCAACCAAAAGCTGTCGCCGAGTCCATAAATAATTTCTTAGCCGCTTAAAAAGCTATATCGTTTTCGATAATCGAACATGTTGGCAGCAAAATATCAGCTTGTAAGGCGAGAAAATTATACGCTTAAAACGTCAATAACCCTTCTTTTTCTTTTTTCCACCGTATAATTGCAAGCTTAAACCTTTTAATAAAGTTTAGTCATGAATAAGGAGTCGCAACCCACTGAACGATTACAGAAGGTAGTCGTTGAAAATGAAGAGTATTATAAAATCAAGAATGTCCAATCATCAAGGCCATTCTTTATGAGCATAACCAGTGCTTATGATCACTGGATGTTCATATCAAGTAATGGAGGATTAACCGCAGGAAGAAAGAATTCTGAATATGCCCTGTTCCCTTATTACACCGATGACAAGGTCACAGAATCAGTAGATCTCACAGGATCAAAAACCATCTTAAAGATTGTCAGCAAAGATGGTGTAGAATTTTGGGAACCTTTCTCTACTAATCAGTATAAGGAGTACGATACACATCAAAATCTGTATAAAAACAATGCAGGCAACAGAGTCATATTCGAAGAAGTCAATAAAGATTTAGGTCTGACTTTTAGGTATAAATGGTCGTCCTCTGATGATTATGGATTCATAAGATCAGCAAGCCTATTCAACCATTTAGACCAAAAAAGAACTATTGAGGTCATCGATGGATTAATTAACATTATCCCAGCTGGTATAGGAAGCGAACTACAGAATAGTTCAAGTAATCTTGCCGATGCCTATAAACGGACCATTCTTGATAAAAAAACAGGATTAGGTATTTTCGCCCTAAGCGCAATCATAGTAGATAAGGCCGAACCGAGCGAAGCATTAAAAGCCAATGTTGTATGGTCAAGAGGTCTGGACAATGGAATTAGACTGCTCTCGTCAAAACAACTAAATGCCTTCAGAAGATCAGAAGAGATAGAAGAAGAACGAGATGTAAAAGGTGAAAAAGGAGCATATCTGGTAAAGAGCCATATCGAGCTTGCATCAAAGTCCTCTATGAGTTGGGACATCATAGCCGATGTAAACAAAAATCACTCTGCTATATATGCCCTGATCCATGATATAATGAATTCATCAGATCTTAAATCCAAAATCGAATCTTCTGTAGAAAAAGGGGATCACGATTTAAAATTATTAATCGCCTCTTCTGATGGTATACAAAAGAGCTCCGATGAGCTCAAAGATGGTCGTCATTTTGCCAATGTAATGTTTAATATCATGCGTGGTGGCATATTTGACAATAACTACCAAATAGACAAAAAGGACTTATTCAACTATCTCAAAAAAGCGAATAGTCCCATTTTTGAATCTAATCAGTCTAAGCTGGATCAACTGCCTGCGGAGTTCACACTAATGGAGTTGTCATCGTTAATAGAAAAAATTGACCAACCTACCTTAACGAGATTGGTCACTGAATACTTGCCACTCAAATTCAGTCGAAGACATGGTGACCCAAGTAGACCTTGGAATAAATTTTCTATCAATTTAAAAAATGAAATTGATGGTTCTAAGATTTTGGATTACCAAGGTAATTGGAGAGATATTTTTCAGAACTGGGAGGCGCTCTCCATTTCTTATCCTGCCTTTATTGATGGCATGGTGTTCAGATTTTTAAACGCCTCCACATTTGATGGATACAACCCTTATCGAGTGACTAAGGATGGATTTGATTGGGAGATCATAGAGCCAGATGATCCGTGGTCATACATCGGTTACTGGGGTGATCATCAGATCATCTATATGCTCAAGTTGCTGGAGTGCGTACAAAAATATCAGCCCAATCGATTGGCGTCTCTTCTAGATAAAGACTTGTTCGTTTACGCTGCTGTACCATATAGAATTAAAGATTACAGCGCTATCTTAAACAATCCGAAGGATACTGTAGATTTTGATAGAATTTGGGATGAAGAGATTAGAAGCAAAAGGGATAAAATGGGTTCAGATGGTGCTTTATTAGCTACCCCAGATGACCAAATATATCATGTCAACTTTATAGAAAAGATATTGGCGGTGACTTTATCCAAAGTATCTAACTTGATACCTGATGGTGGGATATGGATGAATACGCAAAGACCAGAATGGAATGATGCAAATAATGCGCTGGTTGGAAACGGCATATCAATGGTCACCTTATACTATTTGTATAGGTTCGCTGAGTTTTTTGAAGCGCTCATAGATAATGTCTCTGTAAAGGACATAATGATCTCTCAAGAGTTGAAAGAATTTTTTGATCAGAGCGTAGAAATATTGAATGAGCATAAAACTCACCTTTCTGAGGGTTTCTCTGATACTACACGGAAGGCTTTTTCCGAATCTATAGGCAATGTAGCATCAGCATACAGAGTCAATATCTACAACGGAGGATTTAGTGGTACAAGAGCAAAATTATCCGTAGCAAGTATTCAGGCCTTTTTCGCTGTTTGCAAAGAATATTTTGAAAAGAGTATTCGGTCCAATAAGAGAAATGATGGTTTGTATCATGCCTACAACATCCTCAATATTGAGGAGAATAGTTTTAGAGTTTCATATCTGAGCGAGATGCTTGAAGGCCAAGTAGCCGCGTTAAGCTCAGGCCTGCTAACTTCTCAAGAGACACTTAATTTACTTGATAGTCTACGAAAGAGTCAGCTGTACAGATCAGACCAAAGCAGTTACATACTATATCCAAATAAAGAGTTGCCTAATTTTTTGGAAAAAAATACTATACCAGCGGATCAGGTCAACAGTTCTCAACTACTCAGCAAGATGGTGAAAGATAAGGATGGTAGAATTATTGAGAAAGATATATTTGGGCAGTACCACTTTAATGGGAGTTTCCGTAACAATAATGAATTGATTCAGTCTTTAGATGCTCTTAAAGGAGGCTCATATGCGGATTTAGCTAAAGAAGAAAGACAACTCATCCTTGATATCTACGAGGGATTATTCAATCATAAAGAATTCACTGGACGGTCAGGAACCTTCTATGCTTATGAAGGATTGGGATCTATCTATTGGCATATGGTCTCTAAGCTCATTTTGGCTATTCAAGAAAATTATGATAACGCAGTGAAAAACGGAGAATCTAAAGAAATAATTGACGCGCTGGCGGATCATTATTATGAAGCATGGTATGGCCTGGGTGTTCATAAGGATCCTAAAGTATATGGTGCCTTTTGTACTGATCCTTACTCCCATACACCTTACCATAAAGGAGCACAGCAACCAGGTATGACTGGACAGGTTAAAGAAGATATCTTGAGTAGATTTGGTGAGTTAGGGGTTCGCTTCAATCATGGTATTATTTCATTCGATCCTACCTTGTTAAAAACTGAAGAGTTCTTAACTGAATCTTCTTCGATAGAATTAATAGGAATCGATGGTAGCAATTACTCCCTTAAGGTTGACCAAGGCGAAATAGCTTTTACGCTATGTCAAGTTCCCGTCATTTATACTTTAGGAGCGCAACAAGGCATTTCTGTAGAAGCGCAAAATGGAGAAATCACCAAAATCGATGGCAACTCTTTAACTGAAGAATTGAGTCAATCTCTGATCAATAGATCTGGATTGATAAAACAAATCAACGTTATAGTAAATAAATCAAACTTAAGATGATGAACAAGCACAAAGCAATTTGGCTCTTTTCGATTGCTCTAATTTTTTTATTCAGCTATGGTTGCAAACCAGAATCTGCCTCTGTAGAAGTAAAAGAATATGAGACGACTGCCTCTCGCATTTTAGGGGATCCTTCTTATCAAGCAATATCTTATGGTGGATACCGTCAAGGTTCTCGAGATATTCAGCCTACTATAGCCGAACTAAAGGAAGATATGCTTATTCTCTCTGCTATGGGTATCAGAATATTACGTACCTATAATGTGCACTTACCCCAGGCAGAGAATATACTCAAGGCTATCACAGAATTAAAATCCCAAAACCCCGACTTTGAGATGTATGTCATGTTAGGTGCGTGGATTGACTGCGAAAATGCTTGGGTTCCTGGCGAAGAAAATCATGAGGGTGAAAGTAAAAGAAATGCTGTAGAGATCGCCCAAGCGGCCCTATTAGCCAATACTTACCCTGACATAGTTAAAATTATAGCAGTTGGCAACGAGTCCATGGTTCATTGGGCACAGAGTTATTTTGTTAGACCCAAGGCAATTTTGGGATGGGTTAACCATCTTAAAGCATTAATAGGGAAAGGAGAACTTCCTCAAGATCTTTGGATCACAAGTAGTGACAACTATGCTGCTTGGGGAGGCGGAGATGGCATATATCATACTCCAGATCTAAACCAATTAATCCATGCGGTGGATTATCTAAGCGTTCATACTTACCCAATGCATGAGACGCACTATAATTTTGAATTTTGGCTGCAGAGACCAGAAGAGCAAAATCTATCAAAAGATGAAAAAATCAATCTCGCAATGGATCGTGCATTACTCGAAGCAGAAAAGCAAGTCAATCAAGTACAGGCTTACTTGGATAAAATTGGTGCAGACAAGCCTATACATATCGGTGAGACCGGATGGGCAAGTGTTTCTGATGAGTTTTATGGAGACACTGGCTCAAGAGCATGCGACGAGTACAAGCAAGGCTTATACTACAAGCGTATGAGGGATTGGAGCAATACTAAGGGGATATCGTGTTTTTATTTTGAAGCCTTTGATGAAAAGTGGAAAGATGAGAAGCATCCTAATGGTTCTGAAAATCATTTTGGGCTTATTGATCTTCAAGGAAATGCAAAGTATGCCATTTGGGATCTCGTAGATAATGGCACTTTTGAAGGGCTAAAAAGAGGAGGAAATAATATTGTAAAAAGTAATGAAGGAGATTTGGAGTCAATCAAAACTAAATCTCTTGTTCCACCAACAGAATATGACAATGGTTTGTGATGAAGTGTATTAGAAAATAATTAGTACCTATCCATTGTGATCATTACATTATCTTAAGCTTCTAACTTGACATCATGAATAAACAAAACTCAACTACTACTAAAGTACCCATAGGCCAAAAAATAGCTTTTGGAATAGGCATGTTCGCTAACCAAATGTTCCCAGCGATTTTAGGCATTTTTATGGTGGTTTTATTACAAGATTTGGGTTTCCCAGGTTGGATGTGGGGATTGATATATTTCGCCCCGAGACTATTTGATGCTTTGACAGACCCTATTATGGGTTTTATATCTGACAATACACGTTCACGATGGGGACGTAGAAGGCAATACGTATTTATAGGTGGTGTCATATTGGGTATTTCTTTTATTGCCATGTGGCAATTGTATGCGGACAACTCACTTGAATATAACTTTTGGTATTTCTTTTTGTGGTCATTGGTGTTTTACTTAGGTATTACCATATTCAGTGTGCCATATGTAGCCATGGGTTATGAGATGACCGAGGACTTTCATGAACGCACTAATATTATGGCAGTAGCTCAGTGGATAGGACAATGGGCTTGGGTTATAGCTCCATGGTTCTGGATTATCATGTATGATCCAGAATGGTTTCCATCCGCAGAGGTCGCTACGAGACAATTGGCCGTTTGGGTAGCGATACCATGTGCGATATGTGCCATTGTACCTGCCATATTCATCAAGAGTAAATCGACATTAGAAGAGGATTATGCCCCTCTCAATTTTTCAAATATAGGCGGTAGCTTAACTAAGATATTTTCGGGATTTGTACAAGCATTTAAAATTAAAGAGTTTAGACAATTGTGTCTTTCCACCTTCTTCATTTACAATTCATTTTTTACGGTTTCTTCATTGACTTTTTTCGTGATAGTTTATAAGCTTTTCAATGGAGATGCTGCAGCGACAGGTATATGGGTAGTGCTCTTTGGCTGTTTAGGAGCGTTAGGGACCACATTCATTGTCATACCGATTGTCACATGGTTATCAAAGACTTATGGTAAGAAAAAAGCATTCTTGATCTCTCAGACCATATCTATCATAGGTTATATCATGCTATATTTCCTTTTTATCCCTGGCAAACCTTGGATGTATATTTTAGCATTACCATTTTTCTCATTTGGTATAGGAAGCTTATTTACTATTATGATGTCTATGACCGCTGATGTGATTGATATCGACGAACTCAACTCTGGCTTACGAAGAGAAGGAATATTTGGAGCTATATACTGGTGGATGGTCAAGGTTGGTTTTGCTTTTGCTGGAGGCTTAAGTGGTGCCATTGTTGCCTTTGTAGGTTTCAATCCAGAATTAGCCACCACAGAACAAGTTGGTGCAGTGGATGGACTTCATGCTTTCTTTTGCTTTTTTCCAATAGCTGGAACCATCATTGCCATTTTCATTATGATGAACTATACTCTTGATGAGGAGAAAGCCAATAAAGTAAGGCAACAACTGAAGTTAAAAAAAGAGGCAGCATAGTCGAAATATCGGTTATTGATTACTCTTTGAAAGGTCATTTAAGACTACGCTTTACCATAGAATGAAAATGAAACAAAGCATAAGCTATCTATTGATCCTATTCATGCTGTACTCCTGCCAAAGCAAGAAGACGGAGGCAGACCTAATTATCACCAATGCCGTGATATGGACAGGCGATGACTATCAGCCCTATGCTACGACGATGGCGATCAAAAATGGAAAAATCGCTGCTATTGGCGACGAGGAGGATATAGAAGCATTCGACCAAACCGATACCGAATCCATAGACTTAAATGGACAATTCGTTGTACCGGGATTTATTGATTGTCATGTCCACCTAATGACGGGAGGACGTAGTCTGTTAAACGTAGATCTGAAGGATGCGAATACCCCAGAAGAGTTCAGTAGTAGAATAGAAAACTTTGCTAAAACACTTCAAGCTGAAGAATGGATTTTAGAGGGCAATTGGGACCATACCTTATGGGGCGGAGCCTTACCGCATAAAGAGTGGATCGATGAAGGCACGCCAGACAATCCTGTATTGGTCATGCGCTTAGATTGGCATATGGCCTTAGCGAATTCTGCGGCACTCAAGTATGCCGGAATCGATGAAAACACCCCTGATGTAGAAGGGGGCATCATAGAGAAAGATGAGAACGGCAACTTAACTGGGATTCTAAAAGACAATGCCATGAATTTGGTATTAGATAGAATGCCTCCTATGACGCTTGAGCAAAAAGACGAGGCCTTTCAGGCAGCCATGAATTATTTTTTGGCTAATGGGGTCACCTCTGTACATGATGTAGATGGGTTCAATAAGGATTTTGAAAGTTATAGCACCGCTATGCACTATAGAGACTCGGATAAGCTGAAGGTTAGAATATATGCCGCTACCCCTCTGAATGAATGGGAGAAATTAGCTGCTATGAAAGATGAAAGTGACGATTGGCTGAAGACTGGGGCACTTAAAGGATTTGTGGACGGATCGTTAGGCTCACACACCGCCGCCTTTCATCGTCATTACTCCGATAGTGAAGACGACAAAGGTTTTTTTATCAATACCGAAGAGGAACTGTATCAATGGATATCAGATGCAGATAAGGCGGACCTGCATGTGATGGTTCATGCGATAGGCGACAAAGCCAATCATGAAATACTCAACATATTTGAACGAGTCATAAAAGAAAATGGATCTAAAGACAGAAGGTTTAGAATAGAGCATGCCCAGCACCTGGCGCCTGAAGACGTTACTAGATTCAATGAACTCCAAGTCATACCAAGTATGCAGCCATACCATGCTATAGATGATGGCCGATGGGCCGAGGACTACATTGGAGCAGAACGGATTAAGACCACTTATGCTTTTAAATCATTAGCTCAAGCTGATGCGCTATTAGCATTTGGGAGCGATTGGGCCGTTGCTCCAGCATCTCCACTTTATGGTATTTATGCGGCGACCACCAGACGCACACTCGATGGCAAAAATCCCGATGGATGGGTGCCTGAACAAAAAATAACCGTTGAACAAGCCCTTAAAGCCTACACTAAGCAAGCTGCTTATGCATCTTTTGAAGAAGATATAAAAGGAACACTTGAGGTGGGTAAATATGCTGACTTCGTCATCTTAAGTGATCACCTTTTTCATATAGAACCTACTGCTATTAGAGAGGTCAATATTTTAGAAAC
>JAHDDE010000066.1 GCA_020629515.1 Saprospiraceae bacterium
TTCGAACAGCGATGAGATTAATTAAAGAAATTCAAAATCATACTTTATTCACCTACCTTGAATATATCTCTCAGTCATGGCCCGAGCCAATTGGTTGGCGATATCCAATTGTTCGGAGGCGTTATGTGTGGTGTTAAAGGCTATAGAGAATATAAGTTGATCACTCAATCTCCAATAGTATTTGCCTGCATCATAACTATAGGCTCCATCGTCCCCATACCCTGCCCAAGGTGTAAACAAAATGGATTGTTGTGCTACCCCTTGCTCACCTTTTTCTTTTTTAGAAATAATAAACTGGATGATATAATCAGGGAATTCTTCTGCTAAAGGATTACGCATAGCTTGTAGCAATATGCCAGCATTAGGTATGTGATCATCAGGCCACTTAAAAAAACATGCTTTACTCACTCCATCCGGGCCTGGATCTGAGCTATCAGTAATCTCAAGTCCTCTTGGGTCCACATTGAGTATGTTGGCTATTTGATCAGATGGCACGAGTTGGCATACATCTGGCAATAGTTTGCCATTCCTATTTATTAGAACCTGATCCATATCTACACCTTGTCCTATCGGTGCCTGCATATTCTTATCACTTTGGCAAGCTACCATCCAGAAGAGTAATCCTATACATAGACAAAATTTATTCATGATAGACACTTATTCTTGATCAAATAATTCGAAGTCTAACTTGTTGATCATCCCTCGAAATTCTGACCAATCTGTCTTAAAGTAAGCTTCTACAGCCTCATTAACCTCATTTACTTTATTTTTTGCCCGATCTATAGCCACCTGCGCATTAGGGTTAGGCACTCCAATAGAAGAATTTAGATACCTCATCCCAGTTCGGAGATAGGCATTTAGGTTATTAGGATTACGCTGTATTCCTTTCAATCCTTGTTTGTCCATAAATAATTCTTCTAATTGTTCTAAGCTCTTCTTTTGCTTTTTAGACAAGTCTGATAACTCTTTTTTAGTGGTATCTTGTACAGTAGCTATCAACTGATCTATTAACCCTAAAGATTTCTTCGCTTTCTGTATTCTTTTAAAGGCAGCAGTTGCCGTACTGACTGACTGCTCCATTTGTGAGATTGCGCCTTTCTTTTTAGCAATCTCGGAAGCGGTTAAGTCGATCCTTGGATCCATTTTAACCTCCAGTATAGTTGAGTCACTATGATCTTTGTACGTTATATTGACTTTATATGTGCCTGGCAGTACATCCCCTCCTGATGGTGGGTCGGCATCTGGCTTAGCTTCTCGCCGACTTGGATATTGGACTCCATCTTTTCTGAGATTCCATGATATTCTCTGTAGTCCACCTTCTTTTGATACATTGCGGCTAAATCTTCGTATAGTGTCTCCTGACATATCCATCACTACAAAAGATATTTTATCTTTTCCTTTCTTTTCACTCTTGCTCTCTTTATGATCTTTACTGTCCGTTTTTTGAGGAGGATTTACCCAAATTGAAAAAGTAGGATTAGTACCTTTATTATCCCCTATAAATTCTCCCTGCCCATAGAATCTGATACCCTGATAGGATCTATATTCACTAAGATAAGCGGGGCTGACGGATGCTAATGCAAATTCTTTTTCGTAGTACTTCGATTGAGCGGCAGATCTAAATGCGCCAATATCATCAATAATCCAAAATGCACGGCCAAAAGTACCGAACACTAAATCATCAAAAGTCTCTTGTATAGCCATATCTCTAATCTGAACAGGTGGCATCCCCTCCGTCCAGTGGTGCCAATAACTTCCACCATCAAATGATATATACAAACCTATATCTGTACCTAAAAACAAAAGATTGGGTTCTTTTTTGTCTTGGATAAAGGAGGTCACAAACCCTTTGACTTGACTATCATCTACTTTTCGGGACCATGTCATGCCATAATTAGTGGTATGGTAGAGATATGCGCTCCAATCATTCTGCCGGTAGTTATTGACCACCACCCAAGCTTCTCCAGCATTATCTTGAGATAGCTGTATCTGTGGTATCCAACCCGCTTCGGGTGCTTGTGGCAATCGATTGTATACATCAGACCAATTATCCCCACCGTCTTTAGTAATATGCAAACGCCCATCATCGGAGCCTGCCCATATCACTTTGCTGTCCACACTACTTGGAGCAATAGTTATCAATGTAGTATTATTTTCAGCATTTGTGGCATCAATAGTTAGACCGCCACTTATATCTTGGTGTTGTTTAGAAGTATCATTAGTCGTAAGATCTGGAGAGATAATGGTCCAAGACTCGCCACAATCATTACTAAAATGGACGAATTGACTGCCATAATATAATCCACAATCGCTATTAGGCTGTAAGGCCAAAGGAGCGTTCCAATTAAATCTGAGTGGTATAGTATCGCTGCTATTAGGCTTAATAAATCTACTCATACCAGTCTCTCGGTCCACTATTCCGATATTACCTCCTTGAGACATGGCATAGACATATCTATTATTATCAGGACGTGGGGCCACATCAAACCCATCCCCAAAGTATACCTCCTGCCAATCATGATTATTGATACCACCTCTCTTTAGGCTAAATCCTGGACCAACCCACGAACCGTTATCCTGCATACCTCCATAGACATTATAAGGGAAGTCATCATCGACATTGACATGATAAAACTGTCCGACAGGAAGATTATTAACAAATCTCCAGTTATCTCCCATATCGTGTGAAATATTAAGACCTCCATCGTTGCCATCTATGAGGTAACTTGGATCATCCGGGTGTACCCAAAAAGCATGATGGTCTGGGTGAACACTGTTGCCATAGTCTGCTATCACTCTGAAGGTCTTACCTCCGTCATCACTACGGGATAGATATGACCAGAGCGAATAAATTCTATTTTCATTCAGTGGATCAACATATATTTCAGAATAATAGAATGGTCTATTTCCCATATTCTCATGTGCACCTACTTTATTCCATTTTGCTCCACCATCTATAGATTTATATAATGCATTATCCTTAGCTTCTACTATAGCATAAATGATATCAGGTTGAGATCTTGATATAGCTAATCCTATCCTTCCCAAATCTCCTTTAGGTAGACCTTCTTCGGCACTTATCTCCTTCCAATTATCGCCCCCATCATAGGTGATGTAGAGTCCAGATCCAGGACCTCCTGAATTAAAGAAGGCCGGTGTCCTATTAAACTCCCACATAGCCGCTATGATTTTGTTAGGATTATGTGGATCCATAACCATATCCGCTATACCAGTACCTTCATTGACGTACAGACTTTTTTGCCAAGACTGGCCACCATCTATGGTCTTATATACTCCTCGATGCATGGATTTGCCCCAAGCACTACCTTGAGCACCTATGTAGACTACCCCATCTCGACTCTCATCTATCGCAATCCTATGGATAACTTTTGTCTCGGTTAATCCCATCAGTTTCCAAGTCTTGCCAGCATCAACAGACTTGTACACCCCCGCCCCACTATTTTGACTATTTCGTGGATTGCCTTCTCCTGTACCAACCCATATCTCATTAGGATTAGACTGATTAATTTTCAATGCGCCAATAGAAAGCGTATTTTGCTTATCAAAAATAGGCTCCCAACTAATCCCTCCATTCTCAGACAACCATACTCCTCCAGAAGCGGTACCCACATAGATTTTTGATTGATCTCTTAGGTTGACATCTATAGCTGTGACTCGCCCACTCATGCCGGCAGGACCAATATTTCGAGCCTTGATGGCTTTAAAATGTTCGAAAGTAATCTCCTGTGCATGGATACTGGTAATAAGTATCAAAAAGAAAAAAAAGATATTGGTGAAAGATTTAACCATTAGACCACTATTGTTTAATTATCAGATAGACAGCCAAGATAACGGTTTAGCTCAATTTGTCAAGAATCCCAAAGTCAACAATACTTTATTATCATAACAGTTAGATGATAATCCAACTTATTAATATTGATATCATTAATTTTGTGTTGATGCAATTTTTATTCCCAAGCTTTTTATGGGCACTTCTGGCCTTGGCTATCCCACTTATTATCCATCTTTTTCACTTTAGAAGATTTAAGAAGGTGTATTTCACCAATGTAGATCTACTTAAAGAAATAAAAGAAGAAACAAGCTCCAAAAACAAGCTTAAAAATCTCCTGATATTATTGAGTCGCATGGCGGCCTTAGCTATGTTGGTATTTGCCTTTGCGCAACCTATTATATCAAATAAAAATTTGGAGAAAGAGCGACAGAATGTGGTTAGTATCATTGTTGACAATAGTTTTTCGATGGATGCTCTCGAAGAAGAAGTACCACTTATAGTAAAAGCAAAAGACAAAGCGCGAGAAATCGTTTCGTCATATGGCGAAACAGATGAGTATATCATTCTGACGCATGACTTAGCCACTAAAAACCTTAGAAAGGTAGATAAAAAAACCGCCCTATCTTTTATAGAAGAAATAAAATCAACGCCAAGCGTCAATCAGTTAGAGGACTTAAGCAATGTAGCCAGTAGAATAAGCCAAGATAATAAGGAGAAGAACCATAAGCTATTCATTCTATCTGATTTTCAACAGAGTATATCTACCTATGACCAAGTCATAGATACGCTTGTAGATGTCAGTCTCATCCCTTTACAATCTGTACAAGAGAACAATGTCGCAATTGCCACTGCGACATTTGAGTCCCCAGTACCATTAAACAATGCCAACAATAGACTCATCGTACATTTTGAGAATAATGGAAATACTGATCAAGATGTTCAGTTTAGAATTAGGTATGAGGGGCAGGAACGTCCGCAAGGTGTGGTAAGTATCGAGGCCAATGGTGTCGCAACAGATACTATCAACATCAATGTATCAAGAGTCGGATGGCACGAAGTGGAACTATTGATAGATGACTACCCAATCACATTTGATGATCGACTACATATTGCTTTTAATGTGCCAGAAGAGATCAATGTATTATCAATAAATGATCGAGGAGACAATAGATATTTGAGTTCTGTTTTTACTACTATAGCAGACTTTAACCTTACACAGTTGAACCAACGAGGTATACAATATGAAATGTTTTCTGCCCAAGATCTCATCATATTAGATGATCTTAACAATATGAGCTCTGGATTAACTGCGGAACTCAATAAATATGTGAGCAATGGCGGAAATCTTTTAATATTTCCTGATCGCAATATTGATGACTCATTTAATACGCTATTAGGACAACTTCAATTAGACCGAATTGGAGAGTACAATGACGAAACAAAGCAAGTCAGCAATATCAATACTGATGAATTCATATTCAATGAAGTCTATTCTGGTCGCAAACGTAATATTAGATTACCAGAATCTAAAGGCAATTATGCCATCGTAAGAAATCAACGTGCACAAAAAGAAACATTACTAAGTTATAGAGACGGGCAACCAAACCTCATAAAATACAAGAGCCAAAGAGGGCAAGTATATCTAAGTCTCACACCATTATCTAAAGATTATAGCAACTTGGTGAATAGTGCAGAAATATTTGTACCAATGCTCTATAAAATGGCTCTTTCTGCAGGCATCCAAAAACCATTGTACTATACCATAGGGGCTGGAGATCTTGTTGAGATCGAAGAGGCCAAAATTCTTAATAATGGAAATTATATACTTTCTGGGCAGGAAGAGTTTATCCCTGGAATCGTACAAAATAATGGATTGTCCTACATGGATGTGAGGGACCAAATCACTAAAGATGGTATTTACTCTTTAAGGAATGCAGGGACAGAAATATATAAAACGGCCTACAATTATGATCGAGTAGAATCCGATGTAAGATATGGAGATATTAATCAAGTAGCTAAAGGTATGGGTGATGAAGTAGAAATATTAGATAATGTCGCATTAGCGAACCTATCACAGTATCTGGATGAAAAAAATCAAGGTACCAGCTTATGGCGATGGTGTTTGATATTGGCTTTATTATTTTTGTTGGTCGAAACCTTACTTCTAAGATTCTGGAAATAACGATTAGGATGTCAACACTCATTAAGAATGCAACACTATACGATCATAGATCTCCATATCATCTTAAGAAAATAAGCATACTTATAGCTTCTGGTAAGATCACTAAGATCAGCGATAATATCAATGATGCAAAAGTCAAAAAAACTATATCAGGGAAGAACCTGTGCGTCTCTCCTGGGTGGCTGGATATTGGAGCATTTAATGGCGAGCCTGGGTATGAACAGAGAGAAGATCTAAACACCCTGAAAACAGCCGCTGCCAAAGGAGGATATGTCTATCTCGCACCACTTCCTAATGCTACTCCTGCTGTTGACAACAAGTCTCAGATACAGTACCTCCAAAGGAGAAATGAAGAGCACGCCACGGAGATCATTCCCGTTGCGTGTGCTACCGCAGGAGCCAATGGAGAAGATATAGCAGAATTAATTGATCTAAGCACCGCTGGTGCGGTGGCATTTACTGATGGACCCAATTCCCGTATATCAAAGGGTCAAATGCTGCGGATACTAGAGTATCTAAAGTCTATAGATGGATGTTACATTCATCATATACCTCAAAACTCACTCTCTTTAGATGGTCAAATGAATGAGGGGGAAATCAGCATCCAACTTGGACTTTCAGGTATCCCAAAAGTAGAAGAACATATAGCAATATCTGAGGCATTGAAAATAGCATCCTACGCAAATAGTAGTATTAGGATTCATAATATCTCTACTTCAGAGCCCATAAAAGAGGTCAAAAGGAGCTCTCAAGAAGTATTTCTATCAGTACCATTTTTAAATTTGATAGAAGACGAAAAAGGATTAAGCGAATTCAATACTAACCTGAAGGTGTTACCACCTCTTAGAGAAAAGAAAGAACAGGGTGAACTTATCAAACAGGTCAATAATGGTGCTATCAGTTGTATCAATAGTAATCATATAGCCATCTTAGATCAGGATAAGGATAAAGAGTTTGGTTTAGCCGAATTTGGTGCGGTAGGCTTATCAGAATGCTTTGCAGCACTTCATACTTTTGCTAAAAATTTAGATTTTGAACGCCTTATTAATTGTCTTTCTATAGGATCATATGATTATTTAGGCCTAAGCAGCCCTAAGATTGAAGAAGGGGCTAAAGCGATATTAACCCTATTTGACACAGAAGAATCTTACGTGGTTAATGCTAATGATTCAAAAGTCCAAAATAACCCATTCCTTGGCCAAGAACTTAAAGGAAAGGTCATTGGTATTATAAATGGCAAAAAATCTATTACATTAGTGTAACTACAATGAAATAAACCACTATAGAATATGGAAGAAAAACAAGTTACCTCAATGAGTACGGGTATCCGATATGGCGCACTCTTAGGTGTAGCCACAATAGCATTTATGGCCCTCAGCCACTTTTTAGGCTTTTCTGATATGACCAATACTGATGTTAGCGGAAGTCTTATAATATCAATAGTCCAATACTTAATGGTTTTTGGCATCCTCTATTTAGGACTTAAATATTATAGAGATAATAATGAAGGTTTGATGACATTTGGCGAAGGACTGTCTACTGCGATGTTCATTGCATTAATATCAGGTATCATATATGCTGTAGCAACTTATATCTATGCGGCTAACTTCATCGATCCTAATGACTTAATGGATGCTGTAGCAGAATCAACAGGAGAAGATATGGAAGACATGGATGAAGAAGCTGCAGAAATGATGAGTGGTATGATGAATGCCTTTGCATCACCTGCTTTTATGTCCATCACCGCATTTATTATGAGAATATTCGGAGGTTTAATTTTTGGATCAATAGCTTCTATGATATTAAAAAAGGGAGATTAGAATAAGTACAAATTCATAGAAATACATGCCTGAATAAATACTACTTTTGTTCAGGCTTTTTTAATTATCGCTACAAATATTTGAATGGATATCTCCTTAGTCATACCTGTATATAACGAAGAAGAATCACTTCCACCCTTGATGGAATGGATCAAAAAGGTGATGTTGTCTCAAGATTATGAGTATGAGGTCGTATTTGTAGATGACGGTAGCAGTGACAATAGTTGGTCGGTAATACAGTCGCTAAAGTCTGAATATGGTCATGCAGTAAAAGGCATCAAATTCAGAAGAAACTATGGTAAGTCGGCGGCGTTGGATACAGGCTTTGATGCAGCTTCAGGAGATGTGGTTATCACAATGGACGCCGATCTACAAGATAGTCCAGACGAAGTTCCAGCATTGTACCATATGATTATGAAAGAAGATTATGACATGGTATCTGGGTGGAAGAAGAAAAGACATGATCCTATATCTAAGACACTGCCCAGTAAACTATTTAACGCTGTAGCTCGAAAAGCTAGTGGTATACAACTCCACGACTTCAATTGTGGGCTTAAAGCCTATAAGAATGAAGTAGTCAAGGAGGTGAAAGTATATGGTGACATGCATAGGTGGATACCTGTATTAGCTAAGTGGCAGGGTTTTACCAAAATTGGAGAAAAGGTCGTTGAACATAGAAAAAGAGAATTTGGAGTAAGCAAATTTGGTGCAAAGCGATTGATCAGTGGATTCTTAGATTTGTTATCAATATTTTTTGTTGGAAAGTTCAATAAACAACCCATGCATTTTTTTGGGACCTTAGGTTTAACTTTTTTGTTCATGGGATTTTTGACGCTTGTATATTTAACCGTTTCTAAATTGTTTTTTAACGAGAGCGGCATACAAGACAGACCATTATTCTTTTTTGGCATCTTAGTATTCATCATCGGTACACAACTGTTTTTGACAGGTTTTATAGCCGAACTGGTGATAAGTACCCGATCGAAAGAGTATTCATACAACATATCAGATCGTATATGAGACTATTCACATTTTTCTCCCTACTATTGATTTGCGCATGCAGCCAAAATGATGATGCTAAGAAGGACTCAAAGTGCTATACTTTTGATGAGAGACAATGTGGAGGTAATCCATGGCTTGAAGATCAATCAGCTCAAACAACTCAAGCAAAGCTCAATGCATTAGAAGAATACTTAGCAGAGGAGGACATAGAAGTCAGGTCTATCAATTTAGACCCTGATTTTCATGAGTTTGTATGTGAGGCATGCTTCATATGTCCACAAGGAGGCCGATACTTTGTTGAAATAGATAGTTCTGACCTGCCCCTATTATTGGCCATCACACTTCTAAATTTTGAAGAAACATCATGTCCTTAGATTGAAGTATCTATACATTAAAAGCACTAATTGTTTGTAATTAACCAAGATAGTCCTGTAATTCGCAGGAATTTTGAGGAATAGATGTATAGCATCAAAGAAATATATTATACCATCCAAGGTGAAGGAGTCCATACCGGACAAGCCGCAATATTTTTGCGATTCTCTGGGTGCAATTTATGGTCAGGACTGGAAAAAGATAGAGAAGGAGCTATTTGCAAATTTTGCGATACCAACTTTTGGGGCACCGATGGAACCAATGGCGGTAAATATACTGCTGAGGAGCTTGTAAAAAAGTGCTTTTCACTTTGGCCCTCAGATTCAAATTCTCGACCTTTTATTGTATGCACAGGAGGTGAGCCGCTACTTCAAATGGATTCGGATCTGATTAAAGCCCTTAAGGTTAAAAACTTTTTTATAGCTATAGAAACCAATGGTACCTTATCACCACCTCACGGCATCGATTGGATATGTGTGAGTCCTAAAGCGTCCACTGAAATAAAAATTACTACAGGAGACGAATTAAAATTAGTCTATCCGCAAAAAGAAAATAGCCCGGATCAGTTTATCAATATGGATTTTCAATTTTTTTCTTTACAACCATTGGATGATCATCAGCACGAAGAAAATATAAAAAAGACTATTGAATACGTTATGGAACATCCTAAATGGAACTTGAGTCTTCAGACTCATAAATATTTAGGCATCGATTAATATCCTTGCGCTGTCATTAATTAAATCGGCATATAAAGGTGATTGATTAAGGATATCTGCATTACCTATTAAAATAAATTGCTCCTTAGCTCGTGTAAATGCCACATTCAACTTTCTATCAATTCCTTCATCAGATATAGAACTTATACCTTCTAATTGAAAAGAGAAATTAGTACACGCAGACATAATAATATGATCTCTGGCTCCCCCTTGATATCGCTCTACTGTATCAACACTCACCAATGGCGCCAATTCTGGTAATGATTTGCGTAGATGGGATACGATACAAGCGATCTGTGCTCTATATGGAGTAATAACTCCTATTGTGTTTTGATCTAATTTGAGTTGGTTATGCTCGTATAATCTTACAATTGTTCTGATTATAGAAATGCAACTTCGCGCTTCATAATGATTGACCTTGATGCTATCGCTCTCCATATCGACAGATGTATTGACATATATCAGTCTACCGCCGTATGGCACTTGCATCCCTTGTATAGTCTCCTGTGTCAATCTCGGACTCCGTGATAAAACTTTTAAACCATTATTATAAAAATGCTTATTAGGAAATTTCATAAGATCTTGATGCATTCTACCTTGATAACTCAACTTACCAATAGCATGATACCATTTTTGACTTTCCGCCCGCCTGTATAGCCTTTCAAATAGCGAATTAGATCTATTATTGATTCCTATTTCTTCTAACTTCTCATCCCCTACCACAGTCTTTTTAGCATCTTGCAGCACAACTGCAGGGAGCTGTTTATGATCTCCTATAAGTATAAATTTTTTGAATCTACTCAATAAACCAATCAATTGTGGATCCAAAATCTGTGATGCTTCGTCGATAATGGCAAGATCAAAATCAATTATATCAAACAACACTGATTTACCCAAAGTAGATGCTACTGTACCAACATATATATTGTGATTATGCAGCATTTCTGCAATTTCTGATCGCTTAGATTTTACTTTAGTTCTCTCGCTAAGAAGATAAGGCTTATACTCCTCTGACGTGCTATATCTGGAACCTATTCTTATAAAATCCAAATCTTCGTCAATTGTCTTCAATGCTTTACAGATTTCATCAACTGCCCGATTGGTATATGCCAGTAATAGTATTCGCTTATTGGTCCAGTTGATGTAATATTTGCCAATGTTTTTGATTAAAACGCTTGTTTTACCAGTCCCTGGAGGACCCCACAGGAGGAAATAATCCTGCGCATTGATAACTTGCTTATATACTTCGTTTTGCTCCTCTGTCATCTCATCTACATAGCCTATTTGTCTCCTCATAGTCTGAGATGGTCCTGGAGGATCGATTCCCAATATAAGTCTTCGATATTCAGGTGATGCCTTCGCGAATTCAAATACGCTGCGTGTCATAGTATTAAAAGAATTATCCAAGACATCATGCTCGATACTCCAAAATGCATGACGATCAAAAATCTTTGGATTCTCTTGGCGACTTCTCAACCTTACGACCACTTTATCATTTGTTAACTCAAGAACTGTGCACTTAAAAACTTGATCTCTTAATATATTCTCTTTCAATCCTTGGTCTGCATAAAGTATACCCATATCTCCCACTCGAAAATTACTCAAATCAGCAGTCTCTGATGTCCGCCTCAACGTGATCATTGGGTCATCGGCGAGAGAAGAATTGTCCTCTATCTCTAAGTGATTGATGATATTGAACTGTTCCTTTTTGATGTTCAAGTCGTCGCGCCAAAGAGAAGCTAATCCAGACAACCTCTCTTTTGCATCATCACCCAGTTTGCTAAACTTTTGCTCTTTTAAAATGAATTGTACCAAACCTTCAGCATAACTGAGCTCTATTGAATTAAGCCCTTCTAAGGCTTCTATCAACTTATTGAGATCATTCTGTTGATAGCCTTTGATGTGTTTTTTATTGGAGGCTACTAACTCTTTTAGGAGGTTCAACAAATCTGATTGAACACGAAGTCTCTCATCAATAAGAAAAAGTTTATTCCTGAATTTTACTGTTTCTCTCTGCTGAGATTTCAGATTAGGAGCAAATCGAAGTTGGTTCTGAGATTCTTTTGAGTAAAGAATAAAATTATTCCTCTTTAATTGATATCCATAAACGGACTCTATCAACATGTCATAGAGTAAAGTCTGATGATAATGGTTATTATTTAGCCCATAGGCATTTACTTTAAATGGTTTACCACTTTTCAACTCTACTATAGATGCTGCATTCTCCTTTAATGCAAATAAATCGAGCCTTCCCTGTATACCATATTTATTGGAGTAGAAAGAGGGTTCTACGAAGGATTGATTATCTGCTATATTCACCTTGGCAAAATCTTGTTTAACCACTTTTTGAAGACTGATAAAATGCTGCCTAAGGACAGTCAGCATCTCCCTTATCTCCAAGTCACTTAGTAGGGTTAATCCTAAAGGATCAATTTGAAAAATAGATTGAACAACTTCATCAAATTCCAAGGAAGAATTATAGACCAATTGATCCAAGAAATGGTTTGCAATGTTACCAACGATCAGCGGAGCGCTTGAATTGATGCCACTGAATTTGCGGAGAATAAAGCTTATTTCATTAGACGAAAATGCTCCGAAACACTCTGATATACTGGTCACATCATAGAGATAATCTGGCTCAAAAACAAAAGAATCAGGAACATATGACCCTGATTCCTCTACAGCCACATTAACTAAATTACAAAAGATGGGAAGCAAATTGTATTCAAGCAAGGACGCCATCAATGGTGTGAAATCTTCGTTGCGCTCAGGGTCACCAAAGTTGACTATTTTTTCTTCAAAAGGTTCTTCTGTCTGTTGAGCATAAATGATTTTTGACTCAATATCTATTTCTTTAATAAGAACCCTTTCTTGTGGTATAAATTTATTTCGGCTATTAACTGTTGGTGAATAGTACTGTAAAAGAGTCGACTTGGCATCTCCTAAATCAAATGGAATTTCGTAAGCTTTATAGGTAAGAATTTTAATACAATAGATACCTAAATTAATATCTTGATCATCAACACCTTCGGCCTTTCTAAACCTGTGTAGCAAATAAGACTCTTTACCAGACAAGTTATATGAGCTAATTAAAAAAGATAACCGGCTAAATATACTTGTAAAGTTAATATTGTATCTATCAGTTGTGTGGGTTAGTACGTACTTGTAAAGTTGTGATATACGGCTAAATCGTTGTGAAGAGTCAAGCGGAGAAGCCTGCAGTAAATCAAGATATTTGTTTAGTGATTCAACGAAGGAATAAACAGGCATAGATCGCAACGTTAATCAATTTTAATAAAAATTTAATCGTAAGCGAATAAATTAATTGTGACTACAGTAAAGTTTTGGCGTATTAACATAGGACAAATCAATATTTTAACACTTCGTTTTAAGAACATTATTAATTCAAAACAAAAATTAAATGTCAATCAATTTACTGGATTTATTAAAAAGTGATGTTGGATCTCAATTATTAGGGCCTGCATCTAAATTTTTAGGAGAATCTGAAGCATCAACTAACAAAGCTTTAGGAGGTATATTGCCATCTATCCTTGGAGGACTAATGGATAAAGGATCAAGTAACTCTGGAGCTGGTGATCTTATGGATATGCTAGGCAAATCTGATCCGAGTATATTAAGCAACATAGGTGATATCTTTAGCGGCGGTAGCAATAGCGGTGGATTAAGCAGTCTATTATCAGGCGGATCAGGAATACTAGGTATGTTATTAGGAAATAACAAGTTAGGTTCACTTGTAGATGTAGTTACAAGTTTCAGTGGCATGAAGAAAAGTTCATCTTCGACATTGCTTAAACTTGCTGCACCATTTATCATGAGTGCTATAGGTAAGAAAGTAAAGACCATGGGATTAGATGCACTCGGTTTATCCAAACTATTAGGAGAACAAAAAGGATTTGTAAAAGACGCACTACCATCAGGATTTGGCAATGCTTTAGGATTTGCAGGTTTGAGTGATGATGGCATTTTAGATAAGGCCTCTGACGCTGTTGAGGGTGCTGTAGACAAAACAGTGGATACCGCTAAAAATGTGGCGGGAGCTGCTGCAGGAGCTGCAGGCGCTGCGGCTGAAAAAGCTGCTGACGTCGCAGGAGATGTTGCAGGCGCAGCTGTAGATACAGGTAAAAAAGGTGCGAGCCTATTTATGAAATGGTTATTACCTGCCCTATTGGCATTACTTGTTTTGGGCTACTTAGGAAAAGAAGGCTGCAATACTGGAGTAGATGCATTAGACAATGCGGCAGAAGCTGTTACTAATACTACTGAAAATGTCACTAAAGGAGCAGTAGATGCTGTAGGTGATGCTGCAGGAGCAGTAGTTGATCTCGCTGGTGACGCATTAACATTAACTGGTGATGCTTTAAAAGGTGCTTTTGGCGCTGTGAACGATGTAGCGAAAGCCGCTCTTGACAAAGTAGAATTTGCCGCAGGTTCGATAGGTAGCCAGTTTATGGATTTTATTGATGGAGGATTTTCTGGTGATAACAGGTTTACGTTTAGCAATCTGACATTTGATAGTGGATCTGCAGCTATATCAGGAGAATCAGCTGTAGAGGTAGATAATTTAGCTGCCATCCTAAAAGCTTATACAGGTGTAAATATTATCGTTGAAGGGTATACTGATAACACAGGTGATGCCACTAATAATCAAACACTTTCTCTTAATAGAGCAGAAGCTGTAAAGAATAGATTGGTTGAACAAGGCATATCTGCAGATAGAATTTCTTCTCAAGGATATGGAAGCGCTAATCCAGTTGCGTCTAACGATACTCCTGAAGGTAGAGCACAAAATAGACGTATAGAAGTACGTATTGTGAAGTAAGAGCAAAACAATAACCAACTTTTTAAAAAACCCTTGTGTTGAATCACGAGGGTTTTTTTATTGCAGCACCTTTATATATTATTTCGTTCCTATACTTAAAGATTAATTATCTTACGAATATGAAAACATCTGTCCTCGCTTATTATAAAATTTGTTTATTCATTTTACTGGTTTTTCACAACATTGGTTTCGCTCAAATCAGAGGAATAGATTTATTAGGAAATAAAGATCACATCGAATTCAGGTATGACTTCGAACAAGGATTTATGATAGTAGAGCTGCAAATGCAAAATATCATACCACTACGGATGATCTTTGATACCGGTGCGGAAAATACCATTCTTTTTGATAGAGAATTGACTGATGCTTTAGGTTATAATTATGAAAGAGAAATATTTATCTCAGGTTCAGATTTAGATACCGTCCTCGAAGCCAGTATAACACGTAATGTGAGCCTTAAATTAGAACGATGCAAACCAGTTAAACGAGATATTATAGTGATCAAAAACAATAATCTCATGCTTCGTGAACGATTAGGCATAGATGTTAATGGTATTCTGGGTGGAAGTTTTTTCAGTAATTTAATAGTTAAGGTAGATAACAGAAAAAGAAAAATCCATTTTTATCGTCCCAGTACTTTTAAGGAAGATCTGGAAGAATATGACGAATTAGATCTGATCATATCCTCTAACAAACCTTACCTTATCTCAGAAGTTGCGACTGCCTCTATTCGGCCAATACAACTAAAACTATTACTTGATACAGGTGCGGCATTACCATTCTTACTTCATACTAATACTGATACAAGTTTAGTCCTGCCAGAGAGAACTATGCTCGGAACCATAGGATATGGGCTATCAGGTCCTATAAGAGGAGTTTTAGGAAAGAGCGATTTCCTGAAATTTGGAAATTATTCATATGAGAATATCATTACTTCTTTTCAAGACATATTTTTTAGTAATAATGGAGGAAGGGATTTAGTCCGAAATGGAATTTTAGGTAATCTATTGCTGCGTCGATTTACTTTTTATATAGATTATACTAAGGAAAAACTCTATATCAAAGGTGGAAAAAAATACAATAAGGAGTTCGACTATGATAAAAGTGGCTTAAGTATTATGGCCTTTGGTCCAGAGCTTAAACAATTTATGATATCAATGGTCATTCAAGGTTCTCCTGGTGAGGAAGCCGGATTAATGCCAGGAGATGTGATAATAAAAGTAAATGGACGTAGAGCATCTGGCCTATCGCTACAAAGTATTACATCCCTTATGTCTGTAAAAGAAGGAAAACGAATAAAAATGGTAATTAGAAGAGAGGGGAAAACCATGAAAAAACAATTTGAGCTAAGAGATTGGTACATGCCAACAGGAGAGTTTGGTATTTGATTGAAATAAGTCTTTTATTTTCAACTAAATAAATCTATCTTTGCAGCCCAATTTTAACGACAGCTAATAATTTAGAATGTTTGCAATAGTTTCGATCGCTGGACAGCAATTTAAAGTAAGTAAAGGAGAAGAGATCTTCGTGCATCAATTAGAAGCAAAGGAAGGTGACTCGGTATCATTTGATCAAGTATTGCTAGTAAGCAATGATGGCAGCACTTCTGTTGGTAATCCAACAGTAAAGTCAGCATCAGTAAAAGCTACAGTGATAGGAGACCAAAAAGGAGACAAAGTTATTGTCTTCAAAAAGAAAAGAAGAAAAGGATACAAAGTGAAAAATGGTCATAGACAATCCTTTACTAAAATTAAAATAGACTCAATAAACGCTTAAGATATGGCACATAA